>NZ_DATMRX010000364.1:0-15474 GCF_035565855.1 Pseudorhodoplanes sp. | reverse complement strand
CTCGATCGGCTCTGCCGAAGCGAAGGCGCGGCAGGTGAGAAGCGCGATATTGGCGCCGCCTTTCGGATCGCGGACCGACTGATAACGGATCATGTCGATATGCTCGGCGCGCGCCAGCTCGGCGAGCTGCTGGCATCCTTCGTAATCCGTCGGATGCGTCCAGATCGCGACGCGATCGGCGAACGGGCGCTCCGTCAGGTCGATGGCGCGGCCGCCCGCATAATTGCAGGCGAAGGCGGTGTATTCGCCGGCATTGCTGGGCCATGGCGTATCCGGCGATTCATAAAAGAACAGCAGCCGGTGGAAGCAGGCTTCGGCCAATGCGGTTTCCGGCGTTTCGGATGCGTAAAAGACACCGGGCGTGAAGCCCGGCCGTCTGAACCGCGAGTCGTGCGGATAGGGGGCATAGCGAAACGGCGTGAACAGCAGAAAATCGAGATGGCGGCACTCCGGCGGGATGGCCGGCTTGGTGCTTTCGATCAACTGCTCGAGCAGAGCCTGTTCGGCGGCATTGTCGGTCAGCTTCATCGTCGAGATGTGATGCTGGGCCTCAACCACGCGCCAGCATCGGCCGGCGACGGGCCGCGCGCTAGACGCGAGCGCGGCGGCTGTCGAGATAGGCGATGACATTGATCAGGCCGTTGACCGTCTGGATCAATTCGAGCGGCGTACCGTTGAGCGCCGTGTTGGGGTTCGTGAGCCACTTGGCCGCGACTGCATCGTCTCCGCCAACCACCGCATCCAGAGACCGGTAGAGCCGGATGAACAACAGCGCGAGCTCGAACGATTTGTGTCTCGGGTCGATGACGAACTGACCCTTGCGCAGGCGCGAGACGGTCGGCTCGGACAATCCGACGATGCGGCTCAGTGTGTTGTTCTTAACGCCCAGACGCTCGGCCGCCCTCGCCACGGCCTTCGTGACCACGCTGGCCTGCGCCTCGGCTTCCGGCTTCAGGGCACGCTGCGGGCGCATCATGTTTCTCCTGAAATTATATCTAGCATTGATTTCTGAAAAAACAATCCGGTTCCATAAGATAATATCTTTACGATCTTCAAGCCTCGGGCTAGGCTTTCCAAAAATCGGAACAGGCGCGCTGGCGCGGTCCAAGTCTAGGGAAGGCGAGGCTCAAGGCGGTGAATACGCAAGCCAAGCTCATCACGCGCGCGGGCGAGCCATTCGTGGCCGGCCGCTCCGGTTCGCTGTCGGCCCAGATCGTTGCCGACGTCCGCGATGCTCTCACCGAGAAGCGGCTCAAGCCCGGCGATCCGATCGGCACCGAGAAGGATCTCGCCGCCCGCTACAACGTGAGCCGGATCGTGGCGCGCGATGCGCTGCGCACCTTGCAGGCGCTTGGCATTGCCGAAATCCGGATGGGCAAGGGCGGCGGCGCTCGCGTCGCGCGCGGCAACCCGCGGCTGTTCGCCGAGGCGCTCGCCGTGCAACTCGACCTCACCGGCGTCACCGCTGGCGAAGTCATGGATGCGCAGCGCGCGATCGAGGCGCTGGCCGCGGAACTCGCAGCCGAGCAGGCGACGCCCACCGATCATGCGCGGCTGCGCCGGCTGCTCAGCGAGGCGGAAGCGCTGATCGAGGACGGGGACGCCTATACGCGCTCCTGCCGCGATTTCCATCTCGCCATCGCGGAGGCCTCGCACAACCGCGTCCTGGTCGTGCAGTTCATTTCGCTCAATCACATCTCGTGGCCGGTCCATAATCGCACGCTCACGCCCGAAGTCTCGCGGCGCGTCCTCGCCGTTCACAAGGAGCTCGCGTCACTGATCGAGATGCGCGATCCCGCCGGCGCGAGAAAGCTGATGGACGACCACGTCAAGATGATCCGCGCGCGACGCGTCTCGGAGCGCGATCACGATCATCCAGAGGGTTGCTGCTGACTGACCGTAAGTGACCAAAACCACCAACAACGCAAACGGGACAAAACGAATGGCAACGAATCACAAGTTCATCATCGAGCCCCATTTCCGCCTGCAGGAATGGATTGCCGAGGAGAAGGGCTACTTCAAGGACGAAGGGCTCGACTACATCTTCCGCGAACTGGTGCAGTCGACCGACGGCAAGATCCACGACAAGGGCAACAAGGTCGGCGCCTATCAATCCTTCGAAGAGGGCCGGAAATCGGACGTGAGCTGCGCGTGCCACTGGACCGTGAATGTCGCGGCCGCGTCAGGCCACGGCCGATTGAACCGCGATGTCTATTCGGTCGCGCCGTCTGGCATCTTCGTTGCGCCGGATTCGCCGATCAAGACACCGGCCGATCTCGCCGGCGTGCCGATTTCGGTCGGCTTCCAGTCGGGCTCGCATTATGCGTCGATCCAGGCCCTCGAAAGCTACATCCCGCGCGATCAGATCAATCTGTCGTTCAATGATGGCATGTTGTTCAAGCGCATGGAGCTTCTGCTGGACGGCAAGATTCCGGCGGCGACGCTGTTCTCCGGCCCGTACTATCTCGCCGAGCAGCTCGGCTTCCGCAAGATCATGGACAATACCTTCATGATCGCCAACATGATCCATGGCGATCCCGATCCCGAAGATCTCCGCAAGTATTTCAAGGCACTGAAGCGCGCGCAACGCGACCTCGACCTGCGGCCGGAGCTCTACACGCATTACTACAAGAACGAGTTTCCCAAGCGCTGGCACGATGTGATGGACACGCGGCGCTGGGGGCCGGGCGAGCGGATCGTCTTCGAGCCCTATACCGAAGAGACCTTCAGCGTGTCGCGCGACTGGATTGCCGATCACGGCATCTTCGAGGGTGGCGATCTCGGCAAAAAGCGCTACGAGGAAGCGACCGTCAGCGTGATGTGACTCTCATCCCTCCCCCGCAAGCGGGGGAGGGATAAGCAGGATGCTTCGCTCGCGCGCCGGAATGACAAGATCAGGCGATCTTCAGCCCGATCAGGCGCTCGAGCGTCGCGTCGTCCTTGGCGAGTTCGCGCGAGGGCGCGCGATGCACCACGTCGCCGCGTTCGATGACGATGGCGTCTTCGGTGAGCGACAATGCGATCTCGGCATGCTGTTCCACCAGGATGAAGGCGGTGCCCTGCTCGGCGAGCATCTTGCGGATCGCGGCGGTCAGCTCCTCGACGATGATCGGGGCAAGACCCTCGAATGGCTCGTCGAGCAGAAGAAGCGAGGGATTGGTCAGAAGCGCCCGCGCCAGCGCCAGCATCTGCTGCTCGCCGCCGGAAAGCTGGTTGCCCTTGTTGGCGCGCCGTTCCTTCAGCCGCGGCAGAAGCTCGTAGATTCGCTCGATGGTCCAATGACCGGGCCGCGCGGTGACGGTGAGATTTTCCGCAACCGTCAAAGACGGAAAAATCTCGCGCTCCTGCGCCACCCAGCCGATGCCGGCGCGCGCGCGCCTGTAGGGCGCGACGCGGGTGATGTCCTCGCCGCGCCAGTGGATGGAGCCGCGGGTCATGCGCGTGAAGCCCATGATCGTGAGCAGCAGCGTCGACTTTCCGACGCCGTTGCGTCCGAGCACCGCAAGGCTGCCCTTGTCGGCGAGATCGAAAGAGATGTCGTTCAGCACCACGGCATCGCCATAGCCGGCGCGCACATTTTTAACAGAGAGCAGCGTCTCAGCCACGATGCGCTCCTCCCAGGTAAACCTCGCGCACCCGCGGATCGGACGCGATCTCCTTCGGCGTACCCTCGAGCAGAATGGCGCCGCCGACCATCACGATGATGCGGCTGGCGAAGCGGAACACCACGTTCATGTCATGCTCGATGAACAGGACGGTGATGTCCTGCGACAGGTCCGCGATGACGGAGAACAGCTCGGAACTCTCCTCCGGCGGCACGCCGGCGGCAGGCTCGTCGAGCAGCAGCACCTGCGGACGCGTCGCGAGCGCCAGGGCGATTTCCAGGAGGCGCTGCTGGCCATAGGCCAGTTCGCGGGTCGTGCGATAGGCGTGCTCGCCGAGGCGCAGCGACTTGAGGATGGTGTAGGCTTCGTCGGCGTTGTCGCGATAGGACGGCAGCGCCCGCCACCATGTGCTCGCATCACCGGTGCGCTCGCAGATCGCAAGCGTGACCGCCTCGAGCGCGGTCAGGTTCGGAAACAGCGTATTGATCTGGAACGTGCGTACGAGGCCGCGCTTCACCCGCGCGTTGGGATGCAGCGGAGTGACGTCGTCGTTTCCAAGCAGGATCTGGCCGGAATCCGGCCTGATCATGCCGGTCATCAGGTTGATCAGCGTGGTCTTGCCGGCGCCGTTCGGGCCGATCAGGGCATAGCGTTCGCCCTTCGGGATCGCGATCGAGATGTCGCGCGCGACCTGAAGCTGGCCGAAGCTCTTGTTGAGGTTGCGGGCGGAAAGCGCCGGTGCGGTCATGTGCTGCGCCGCCCCGTCATCACGCGATACAGATGCGACAATCCGCCGAGAATGCCGTTCGGCAGCAACATCACCACCATCACCAGGAGGAGGCCAATCCAGAAATACCAGAATTGCGGGTTGATGCCGGAAAACTGGTCGCGCGCGACCATGAAGATGACGGCGCCGATCAGTCCGCCATACAGCAATCCGGCGCCGCCAAGGACCAGCATCACCAAGACGTCCGCCGAGCGCTGGAAATCGATGACACCCAGCGAGACGGTGGAGGTCGTTTGCGCGAGCAGCGCTCCGGCAATGCCGGCGATGGCCGCCGACATGGTGTACACTTTTCGGATATGCGCATCGCTCGGCGCGCCGATCGCCGGCATGCGCACCGAATTCTCGCGGATGCCGCGCAGCGCAAGCCCGAAGGGGGAATTGGTCAGCCGCCGCACCATCAGGAAGATCAGGAACAGCACGACCAGCGAATAGGCATAGGCGGTGTAGCCCCACAGGTCGAAATCGTAGATCCCGAGCAGCTTGCCGATCCGCACGCCCTGCAATCCGTCGGCGCCGCCGGTCAGCCAATGCGCACTGTTGGCAAGTTCATGCACCAGGAAGCCGAGGCCGAGCGTGACCATGATCAGCGCAAGATGCTTGAAGCGCGCGATGATAAAGCTCGTCGCATAGCCGAAGAGACCGGTGACAACCGCGGCCACCAGAAGGCCGAACAGCGGATCGCCGTAGCCGTATTTCGAAATGATGCCTGCCGAATATGCTCCGACGCCGAAGAAAGCGGCGTGGCCGAGCGAGACGATGCCGGCATAGCCGAGGATGAGATCGAGCGAGAGTGCGAACAGCGCGGTGATCGCGATCTGGCTGGCGAGCGACAGGTAATTCGGAAACACCACGAACGGCAGGATAGTGGCGAGCCAGAACAGATATTCCAGCGGATGCCAGCGGACCTGAGCACGCAGATAGCTGTGCGGGGTGAGGGACGAATCGCTCATCGGCTCACCGCTTACCGAACAGGCCTTGCGGCCGCCACATCAACAGCACGATCATCACGAGATAGATCAGGAACGCGCCGATCTGCGGCACGTAATACTTGCCGGCGATATCGCTGATTCCGATCAGGACCGCGGCCACGAACGAGCCCCAGATCGAGCCCAGTCCGCCGACCGACACCACGATCAGCACATAGACGAGGTAGATCAGCGCGAAGGACGGATCGAGGCCGACGATCTCGATTGCGAGCGCCCCGCCAAGGCCGGCGAGCCCCGAGCCAAGCGCAAAGGCGATCGCGAATGTCGCATCGACATTGATGCCGAGGCCGCGCGCCATGCGCTGATTGTCGACCGCGGCACGCACCTGCTGACCGAAGCGGGTGTATTCGAGCGTCATCACGAGAAGCAGCGTGACCACGATGCCGACGCCCACCAGAAACAGCCGGTATACGCCGAAAGTGACCCCGAACCACACCACCGAGCCGCGCAGGTAGGACGGCGTTGCCGCGGGCTGCAGGACAGTGCCGAAGATATAGGCCGCCGCCGCGATCGACATGAAAGCGAGGCCGATCGTGAGCAGCACCTGATCGAGTTCGCTCGCCCGATAGAGCCGCCGATAAAGCGTGCGTTCGAGCACGATGCTGATCGCCGCGGCCGCCAGAAACGCCATGGGAAGCGTCGCGAGAAACGGCCAGCCGAAGCGGTTGACGAGCGTCACAGTGACGTAACCCCCGAGCATCGCGAAGGCGCAATGCGCGAGGTTGACGAAATTCATCATGCCGAGCGTGACCGACAGCCCGACCGACAGCAGGAACAGCAGCATGCCGTAGGCGAAACCGTCGAACAGAACGCCGATGATTGGCCCCAAAGTCAAAATCCCCACCGTCCGTTTATCGCCTTCCCGTCGGGAAGGGCTGGGGAGGTCGGAACCCTGATCCTCGCCCGATTTGTTGTGCCTGGTTTTTACACAACGCCGCCTCCTTTCAGGAGGAGGTCACGTAAAAAGTCAACGCCCTCTGAGGCCGCATCCCGCAAACCAGGGCCGTAAAGGCCACCACCCCGCAAGGCAACGCCCGGAGCCTTAGGCTCCGGGCGCTGGATAGTTTCAGGACGAACGAAGTTATTTCTTCTTCATCCGCTCCTTGACCGGGTCCTTCACGTTCTCGACCTTGTCGATCTCGACGTTCAGGAGCTTGCCATCCACCTTGTCGACGCGGCGGATATAGACGGTCTGGACGATGTCGCGGGTTTCCGGATCGATCGAGATCGGACCGCGCGGGCTTTCCCACTTCGAACCCTTGGCCGCATCGACCATGGCCTGCGCGTCGGTCTTGCCGCCGGTCTTCTTGAGCGTGTCGTAGATCAGCTGCATGCCGTCCCAGCCGCCGACCGAGAAGAAGTCAGGGTTGCGGTTGTAAGCGGCGTTATAGGCCTTCACGAAGGCGTCGTTCTTGGCCGACTTGTGGGCATAGTCATAGTGGCTGGCCGTGATGATGCCGAGCGCGGCATCGCCCATCGCCTTGATGGCGTGCTCGTCGGCGATTTCGAGCTGGCCCATGACCTTGGTCTTGCGGGCATCGATGCCGCGTTCGGCGAGCGCCTTGCCGAGCGCGCCCGGCTGTGCGCCGCCCGGAACGAAGATGTAGATGCCTTCAGGGTTGAGATCCTTGGCGCGCTGCACGAAAGCCGAGAAGTCCGGATTGGCGACCGGCATCTTGACCTCGCCGATGAGCTCGCCGCCGGCTTCCTTGAAGCCGAGGGAGAAGGCGCCGCCGGCGTCGAGGCCCGGACCGTAGTCGGAGACCATGGTGTAGGCCTTCTTCACGCCGCCCTTCTTGACCGCCCATTCGCCGAGGGCCTGGTTGAGCTGCGGCGTGGTCAGCGACGTGCGCACCATGTAGGGCGACTTGGTGGTGATGATGGAAGTCGCGGCGTTCATCACGACCATGAATTTCTTGGCCTGGTCGGAGACGTCGCCGGCCGCCATGGCATTCGGCGTCAGGACGAAGCCGGCCAGGATGTCGACGCCATCGCGTACCACCAGTTCCTGCGCGAGGCGCTTGGCGACGTCGGGGGCGATGCCGCCGGTGTCCTTGCGGATGAACTCGACCTTGCGGCCAGCCACGGTGTCGCCGTTCTCTTTCACGAACAGCTTGATGGCGTTGTCCATCTGGGTCGCCGCATCGGCGAACTGGCCGGAATACGGCAAGATCAGCCCGATCTTGATCGGACCCTGCTGGGCGTTTGCTGCGCCCGCAAACAGCGCTGCGGCGGCAAGCGCGCCCATTCCCAATAGTGTCTTACGCATCGATAATCCTCCCAAGAGATTGTTCAGATGGCATTTTCCGGAACCTAGCGATGCGGTTCGTGAACGTCAATTTAGCCGGTCAGGGTTGCAAGGGAATGGTTGACGAGAAACCGGGCATTCACGGGTGGGCAGGGGGCCCGGTGGGACATTGCGAAAACACCGAAATGCGTTAGGGATTCACGCATGTCCGGCATTCGTTTCCAGCTCAATGGCCAATGGCGCTCGGAGAATGCCATTTCTCCGTCTACAACGCTGCTCGACTACCTGCGGCTAAATGCGCGGCTGACCGGCACCAAGGAAGGCTGCGCCGAGGGCGATTGCGGCGCCTGCACCGTGGTGGTCGGGTTGCCACAGGACGACGGCAGCATGGCCTGGCGCGCGGTCAATTCCTGCCTCGTCCTGGTTCCGCAGGTCGACGGGCTGCCGGTCATCACCGTCGAGGGACTGGCCCAGCCCGATGGTGCGCTGCATCCGGTGCAGCAGAGCCTCATCGATGCCGACGCGACGCAATGCGGGTTCTGCACGCCCGGCTTTGCGATGGCGATGTTTGCCTTCGCCCAGGGCGGCGAACCCCGGGACGACGACACCATTCACGAGGCGCTGGCCGGCAATCTGTGCCGCTGCACCGGCTATCGCCCCATCGTCGAGGCGTGCAAGACCATGCGCGCCGCACCGCCTGGTTGCGGCCTCGCAAGTCAGGCCGGCGAGGCCGCATCAGAATATCGCTTCGGCTCGCAACTCTATCTTGCGCCGCACAGCCTCGTTGAACTGCTCGACGCAAAAGCGAGATATCCGGACGCCATCGTCCTTGGCGGCGGCACCGACCTCGGCATTCGCGTCTCCAAGGACCGCGAGACCTTTCCGGTCGTGATCGCGACCCAGTGGGTGCGCGAGCTGCATGCGATCGCGGAGGATGCGCAAAAGCTCACGATTGGCGGCGGCGTGACCTATACCCGGGCGCTGCCCGCACTCGAGCGGCATTTCCCGTCCTTCGCCGCCCTGGTTCGCCGCATCGGTTCGCGGCAGATCCGCAATATCGGCACGCTGGCCGCCAACATCGCCAATGCCTCGCCGATCGGCGACACCATTCCCTGCCTCATGGCGCTCGATGCCACGATCCGGCTGCGTTCGACGCGCGGCGCGCGCAATGTGAAGGCCGATGCCTTCATCGTCGGATATCGCAAGACCGCGATGGAGCCCGACGAGATCATCGAAGCGATCGAGATTCCTCTGCTCACGGACGGCACGACGTTCACGACCTACAAGTTGTCGAAGCGTTTCGATCAGGACATTTCGACGGTGATCGGCGCGTACCGGCTGCGTCTTGAGAACGGCACGGTCGCGGAACTGCGCGTGGCCTATGGCGGCATGGCCGCGACCACTTCACGCGCGCGGACCGTCGAGGCCGCGCTGACCGGCAAGCCGTGGACGGCGGATGCGCTGAACGACATCGATGCGCTGATTGCGCAGGATTTCCAGCCGATGACCGATCATCGCGGCACGGACGCCTACCGGTTGCGCGCCGCCGCCAACCTGATGCGCCGGCTGCAGCTCGAAACGACGGGCGGGCAGCACACCGAAGTGTGGCAGCTATGAACGCACCTCTGTCCCGCATCCGGGGCGGCGTGCATGCCTCGGTCAGGCATGACAGCGCCGCAGGCCACACCAACGGTCAGGCGCTCTATCTCGACGATATCCCCGCGGTGCCTGGCACGCTTGAAACCGCGCTCGTTCTCTCGCCGCATCCGCATGCGCGGATCGTTTCGATCGACATCGCCGACGCGCTTGCGTGCGACGGTGTCGCGGCCGTCGTCACCGCCGCCGACATTCCGGGCAAGAACGACATCGCGCCGATCCGCACTGACGAGCCGCTGCTGGCGGCCGGCCTTGTCGAGCATGAAGGTCAGATCGTGGCGGCCGTCGCCGCTGCAACGCTCGATCAGGCGCGCGCGGCGGCCAAGCGCGTGAAGGTCGAATACGAGGTGCTGCCGGCGGTGCTGACCGTCGAGGAGGCGGTGGCGAAGGAAACATATGTCGCGCCGATCCAGACCATGGCGCGCGGCGACATCGAGGCGGCTCTCACTGCGGCTCCGCATCGTCTGTCCGGAGAATTTCGATGCGGCGGTCAGGATCACTTCTATCTCGAAGGGCAGATCGCGCTGGCAACGCCGGGCGAAGGCAATCGCGACATCCACGTCTATTCGTCGACCCAGCATCCGACCGAAGTGCAGCATGGCGTCGCGCATGTGCTCGCCCTTCCCTTCAATGCGGTGACGGTCGAGGTGCGGCGGATGGGCGGCGGCTTCGGTGGCAAGGAGAGCCAGTCGACCATCATCGCCGGCATTGCCGCTCTGCTCGCCTCGAAGACGCGGCGACCCGTGAAGCTGCGCCTTCCGCGCGACGACGACATGCGCGCCACCGGCAAGCGGCATCCCTTCTTTTATCGCTACGACGTCGGCTTCGATGAAGAGGGCAAAATCCTCGGGCTCGATCTCCTGCTTGCCGCGAATGGCGGCCACGTTGCCGATCACACGCCAGCGGTGCTGACCCGCGCCCTCTGTCATTCCGACAATTGCTACTGGCTGCCGGTGCTGCGCTTTCGTGGCCTGCCGTGCAAGACGAACACCGTCTCGAACACCGCGTTTCGCGGTTATGGCGGCCCGCAGGGCATGTTCGCGATCGAGACCATCATGGATGATATCGCGCGGCATGTCGGCAGGCCGCTCGACGACGTGCGGCGGCGCAACTTCTATGGACAAGGCCGCGACAATGTCACGCCTTACGGCATGACCGTCGAGGACAACATCATCGAGCAGGTGATCGGCGAATTCGGGCGCAGCGTCGACCTGAAGGGCTGGCGCGATAGCGTGATCGCGTTCAACAGGACGAGCCCGGTGGTGAAGAAGGGCCTCGCCACGATGCCGGTGAAATTCGGCATTTCGTTCAACCGGCCCGCGCTCAATCAGGCCGGCGCGCTGGTCCATGTCTATACCGACGGCAGCGTGACGCTGAACCACGGCGGCACCGAGATGGGGCAGGGCCTGTTCATCAAGGTCGCCCAGGTCGTCGCCGAGACGTTCCAGATCGACATCGACAATATCAAGATCACCGCCACCACCACCGGCAAGGTGCCGAACACCTCGCCCACCGCGGCTTCGTCCGGGTCCGATCTCAACGGCATGGCGGCGAAGAACGCCGCCGAACAGATCAAGGACCGCATGGCCGACGTTGCCGCCGAGCAGTTCAATGTCCCCAAAGGCGAGATCGTGTTCTCGTCGAACCGTATCTATGCCGGCAATCGCTCGATGTCGTTTGCCGAGCTTGCGGCCTTGTCATGGGACAAGCGCGTCTCGCTGTCGGCGACCGGCTTCTATCGCACGCCGAAAATCCACTGGGATTTCACGACCAATACCGGCCGGCCGTTCTATTACTTTACCTATGGCGTGGCGGCGGCCGAAGTCGCGATCGATACGTTGACCGGAGAGATGCGCGTGTTGCGCGCGGAGCTTCTCCAGGATTGCGGCGCCTCCATCAATCCGGCGATCGATCTTGGCCAGATCGAAGGTGCCTTCGTGCAGGGCATGGGCTGGCTGACCAGCGAGGAACTCGTCTGGGACGGCAAGGGCAAGCTGCGCACGCACGGCCCCTCGACCTACAAGATACCGGGAAGCCGCGACGTGCCGCCGATCTTCAACGCGCGCATCCTTCAGAACGCGCCGAACCGCGAGGAGACGATCTTCCGCTCCAAGGCGGTCGGCGAGCCGCCGCTGATGCTGGCGCTCTCGGTGTGGCTTGCCGTGCGCGACGCGATCGCGTCGCTGTCGGATTACAAACTGGCGCCTGTCATCGATGCGCCGACGACGCCCGATCGCATCCTTGCCGCGGTGGACGAGATCCGCGAGCGGGCATCGCTTCGCCAATGATGCGTCACAGCGTCAGCTGTCGGACCACCTCTTCCGCCGCTTTGCGCTTTCCTTCGATGTCCGCATCAAGCCCGGTGGTCTGCCTGGAGATCTCGGCCAGCCGGTCCTCCTGTTTTTCGAGCGTCGCGAGATAGCGCCGGCCGAGGTCGGACGCTTGTCCGGCGGCCTCGAGATTTCGGCGCAGCCGCTCCTGATCCTGCACGATCTTGTTGCGTTCGGTGTCGAGTTGCCGGACCTGCGCTTTCAGCTGGTTGCTCTCGTCGACGAGCGCGGTCAGTTTCGCGATCGTCGCCTTCAGGCTCGGGCTCTCATTCTGCAATCCGCGGATCTTGACCAGCATCTCGTGGATATCGAGGCTGCCGAGCACGACGCGCTCGCTGTCGGTGCGTTCGGTCGTGAAGCTCGCTTTGGTGGTCACGCCTTTCGGCGCATTGATGGTGTGGCGATAGCGCGTCGGGGTCTCTTCCACACCGCTGGTGCCGGCGACCGGAGTCCATCCGGTGACGCGCGGCTCCTCGACCACGATCTCGCGGGCTTCATCGGCCGGCGGCGAAACCTCGTAGTCGATGGTTCGCCGCGAACGCGTCTGGATGGTGAGGGTGCCGTTCAGCGCCTTGCCGAGGACGCTGCGCACGATGCCCTTGTCCTCGCGACGGATCGCCGTCTTGGTGTCCAGCGCGAAGGTCGCAAAGCGGGAGGCATCCCTGGGCAGGAGCGGCAGCAGAGCGTCGCCAACGAAGTTGGTGCTGCCGTCGGCTGCGCTTTCGAACGCGGTGACGAGGCCGGCGGGCAAGGCGCTGTCGCCATCGTTCTTCAGACGCACCGCGGCGAGCGGCCGGTTCGCGGCGATGTCCGGCTGATACAGCCAGACCCGCTTCAGTTCGATCTCCCGGTCGACGAACGGCACCATCATGGTGTGGCCGGTGGCGAGCGAAAGCTTTGCCGGAAACCGATAGAGCAGTTGCGTGGACGCTTCCTCGGCGGCTGCGACATTGGCGACCGGCGCCTGCGGCGCTGAAGCTCCAACCGGAGCTGCGCTTGCCGGTGCGATCGGTACCGCGCGCGTGTTGGCTCGTGGCGTCACGAATTGCGCCGTGGCCGTTTGACGGCGGAATTGCGCCTCCTCGGCCGGAGCGGCCTTCTCCTGAACGTCGTCCTTGCGTGGTACGACCCGCGTTCCCGTCGAGACCGGCACTTCCGGCCGATCGGCAAACAACGCGGTGTAGAGGGGCTGGCGCAACGCCACCGGATTACCGGAAACCAGCGTCAGTTCGATATCCTTCCAGTCGCCGCCGGTGAGATTTTCCACGATTGCCCAGCCCTGAAGACGTGCCTTGGATCCGTCCCTGGCGTCTTCTCTCGGCAGCACGATGCGATAGGCGGTCTTCCAGACCGGCGCACCGACGACATAGCTGATCGCGACATCGCGCGTGCCGTCGCCCATGAAGCCGACCGACAGCGTCCGGCGCTCCTTGGCGCGGTTCTCGATCAGTCCGGCAAGCAGCCGCTCGATCTGCTGGCGGGTCTGGGGATCGGAGAAGCGCAGTTCCGTCACCTCTTCGAGAATCGCCTGGGTCATGCCCGCCGAGGTCATCAGGATGAGCCGATGGCGCGTGATCGTGCCGCCGTCATTGGGCAGCGACACCTGCTCGGGAACGACACGGAAGACGCGACCCTTGGCCTTCACCGGCCCGGCGATTTCGACCTCGCTTCCGATCAGCGCATTGAGCAGGTCCGGGGATGAATTCAGCGCCTCCGGACCGAAGGGCAGGTCGCGGAACAGTTCGGGCAGGGGTGTCTTTCCGGGCAGGCTGACGGTGCCGGCGGTTCCCGCCTGGGCGAATACGGTCAGGCTCTTCAGGATATCGTCGACCTGATCGAGCCGGACCGGCAGCTCGACCGTCGTGTTGCCGGTCACTGGACCCGCGTGGGTGAACTGGGCGAGCCCCGAATTGGACAGGACGACCCGCTTCAGCGGCAATTCCGCGGCGGCAACGGGGGCCCCGACCGCGATAGCCAGAATTGTCGCCAGTATCGAACGCTTCATGCGCCTTCTCCCTGTCCCCTTGCCACGTCGATCGCGCCCGAGCGGATCACTAAGGCCCCCACGCGACGCAATGATGGCGAAGTTCCACGCGCAATCTTCCGGTACCGATCGGTCCGGCTCACATCCGCCATCAAAAACTTTCGCGTAGGACCTGTCCGGCCGCCATTGACTTGCCGAATTTCACATTATTTGTAGAGCGAACATTCATTCGCTTTATGCTGCATTTGTAGAGCGAACATTCATTCGCTTTATGCTGCGCCGCATCATTCTTGGGGGACATCGTGCGCCAGGCCAATGCCCAGCTGCATTCCGACCGCCGCGCCGAAATCCTCGATGCGGCCCGCCGGTGCTTTGCCCGGTCCGGCTTCCACCAGACCTCGATGCAGCAGATCTGCGCCGAGGCCGGGATGAGCCCGGGAAACGTCTATCGCTACTTTCCGTCGAAGGAAGCGATCATCGCCGGCATTACCGAACGCGACCGCGCCGAGGTCGCGGCCCAGCTCGCTGACGTGCAATTCAGCGCGGACTTCTTTTCGACCTTCGCCGCGCTCGCCCGTCACCACTTCGTTGAGCGCACCGCCGAAGAGGTCGGTCTCTGCGCCGAGATCATGTCGGAGAGCCGCCGCAATCCGACGATTTCGAAAATCATGAAAGAGTTCGATGCGGACGTGAAAGAGCGTCTCGTCACCATGCTGCAAAGCGCACAGGCGCGCGGCGATATCGCGCGCGACGCCGATATCGGCACCGCGGTGGAGATGCTGATGATCATTGCCGACGGCGTCTGGTGGCGCCGCGCCGTCGATCCGGATTTCGACGCCGAGGCGGTGCTGCCGATGTTCTTCGACGTCACGAAATACATGTTGCTCTCCCGCGGCAGGGGAGAGAAAGGCGGGCGCGATTTTCCGCAAGTCGCCAGCCCCGAACTCGCGAGCGCGAGCGAATTGGGAGAGGGACAATGAAAGCAAGCCGCGTTGTTGCGGTCGGCCTCGTGGCTGGCGCCGTCGCCTGGGTGGCGTCGGGTCACCTCATGCCGCATGAATCTCCGGAAAGCCGTGCCGCCATCCGCGCGGATGCAGGCGAACCGAAGCCGTTCCGCGTTGCCGTCGCTGAAACGCGTGTGGTGCCGCATGCCCGCAAACTGACGCTCTCCGGGCGCACCGAGGCGGACAAGAAGGTCACGATCACGGCGCGCACCGGCGGCGTCCTTTCCGAAATGCGCGTCCGCCGCGGTCAGCACGTGAAGAAAGGCGACATCCTCGCTGTGCTGTCCGACGATGCACGCGAGGCGCAGGTCGCGCAGGCGACGGCTCTTTATAATCAGCGCAAGGCCGAGCTTGAGGCCCGCCGCAAGCTGATCGAACAGGGGTCGCTGCCGAAGCTCGAGGCGGTGAATCTCGAAGCGCAATTCAAGTCGGCCGAAGCGGCTTTGGCCGCTGCGACCGCCGAGCGCGATCGCGGCGTGCTGCGCGCGCCCTGGGATGGAATCATCACCAATCATTCCGAGGTCGGCGGCGCTTCTCTGGCCATGCAGGGCGCACCTGTCGCCCAGATGGTGTCGCTCGATCCGATGCTCGCCGTGGTCGAGGTTTCGGAGCGCCGGCTTCGCGGCCTCAAGGTCGGCGACGAGGCGGAGGTCAGGCTCGTGACCGGACAGAAGGCCAAGGGACGCATCCGCTACATCGCGCCTTCGGCCAGCGAGACGACGCGGACCTATCGTGTCGATGTCGAGATGAGGAATCCGGACGGCGCGATACCGGACGGCATCAGCGCCGAAGTGGCGATCCCGATGGAGCCGATGCCGGCGACGCGCGTGCCGCGCTCCGCACTCACCTTCTCGGCATCGGGCGATCTTGGTGT
>NZ_DATMRX010000363.1:0-12595 GCF_035565855.1 Pseudorhodoplanes sp. | reverse complement strand
CTGACAAGGCCGGCAAGACTGACAAACCCGGCAAGAGCGACAAAGCCGGCAAGAAGAACTAGCGATGTCGGACCAGAACGCGGCTCCGGTACCCCATTTTGCGGTGCTCGATCACGCCGCAATGGGACCGCGCCAGTTCGCGATCTGGATTCTCGCCAGCGGCGGCACGCTGCTGGACGGATTCTCGATCTTCTCGCTTGGCGTTGCGATGCCGCTGCTGACAAGCCGGTTCGGCCTCACCCCGCTGGTCGTCGGGCTGATCGGTGCAGCGCTGGTCCTCGGCGCCGCCATCGGAGCGGCCTTCGGCGGACCGGCCGCCGATCGCTTCGGCCGCAAGCCGCTCCTGATCATCGACATGGCGATCCTCGCGACGGGCGGCGTCTTCAGTGCGTTCGCAGAGAATGCGCTCGCGGTGCTGTTCGGCCAGTTCCTGATCGGCGTCGGCATCGGGATCGACTTTCCCGTTAGCGCCTCCTACGTCTCCGAGACGATGCCCAAGCGCGAGCGCAGCCGCATGATGGTTGCAACCATCGCGTTGCAATCGGTCGGCATGCTGGTCGGCGCCGGCGTGGCGTTGACGCTCCTGCGCCTGCACGGCGAGGCGATGGACTGGCGCTTCATCGTCGGCGCGACCGGTGCCGGCGCATTCGTCTTCATGCTGATGCGGATGTGGTTGCCGGAAAGCCCGCGTTGGCTTCTGGAGCATGGCCATCCGGAAAGCGCGGCGCGCGTGATCACCGGCCTGACCAAGGTGCCGATCGAGCATCCGAGCGAGCCGCCGCCTTCGGGCGATCGCGGCATGGCGGTGCTGTTCTCGCAACCCTATCGGGTCAGAACGGCGCTGGTCTCGGTCCCATGGTTCCTGATGGACATCGCGACCTACGGGATCGGGCTGTTCACGCCGGTTATCCTCGCCGCGCTGCATCTCGGCGGAAAGCCGAAAGATCCGGTCGCCGCCGATTTCGCCGCCGGTCTCGGCAGTGCCGCGATCGACCTGTTTCTGCTTATCGGCTTTCTGATCGGCATCTGGGCGGTGCCGCGTTTCGGGCGGCTGCACATGCAGATCGTCGGATTTCTCGGCATGTGCGTCGGGATGCTGGTGCTGCTCGTGGCCGTGCTGTCCGGCGGGCAGGGAAGCGCCCATATCGCGCTCGTCTTTGCCGGCTTCGTCCTCTTCAATCTCGCGATGAATGCGGGGCCGAATGCCACAACCTTCACGATGGCTCCCGAGCTGTTCCCGACCGCGGTCAGAGCCTCCGCGAGCGGATTTGCCGCCGCGAGCGCCAAGGCCGGGGCGACCCTCGGAATCTTCGTGTTGCCGCAGGTCAAGGCCTTCGCCGGGGTTGCCGGGGTCCTGGCGCTGATGGCCATTGTCAGCGCGCTCGGCGCCGCGATCACCTTCCTGCTGTCACGGAATATCCGCGATATTCCCGAGGGCCGCGGCCTGGAGGAAGTCTCGCAGCCGCGGCTGGCGCCAGGTCCGCACACCGCGCAACCGGCGGGGTGACAACACCGCCGCTCCCAGGCGTTCCCTGGAATACCTACAAAGCGGGTCGCCGCGCGTTGACCTGAAGAAACCGCTCCAATACACAAATTTTTGACCGTTTTTGCGGTCGTGCCAGCAAGCCATCGCGTCAGCGATACGCCAGCCAGCCCAAAACAATTCGATAGCTTTGGGGGCTCTTGATGTCGCTACGTAGCGTGGCGCGACAGCGGTTGCTGGTCGGCGTTTCGATCTTCGGTTTAATATCGGTGTGGTCTGCGACCGCGTTTGCCGAACAGGTTCTGGAAACGATCACAGTCACAAATATCGGCCGCAAGCCGCGTGCCGTGGCGGCGCAGCCTGCGGCGCCCGCAGGTCCGGCGGAAGCTCCGCCGCCATCCATCGAGAACGCTCAGACCCAGCAGGCCGCCATCGACGTACTGGCCCCGGTCAGCGTCGTCACCCTGCCGACAATCCAGAGAATCGACCCAAAGCGCCTCTCGGACATTTTCTACAATGTTCCGGGCGTGTCCTTTGAGCAGCGCGGCGACTCGCCGGAGTCCTCGATCAATATCCGCGGCTTGCAGGACTTCGGCCGCGTTGCCGTCACCGTCGACGGGGCGCGTCAGAATTATCAGCGCAGCGGCCACAATGCGAATGGCGGCTTCTTCCTCGATCCGGAACTGGTCGGTGGCGTCGAGGTCGTGCGCGGTCCGACCGCAAACGTCTACGGCTCCGGCGCGATCGGCGGCGTGGTCTCGTTCCGCACCAAGGACGTCGACGACATCCTGCAGCCCAAGGAACGTTTCGCCACCGCGTTCGGCGGCATGCTGGGGTCAAATTCCGGACGCGGAATGGCGTCGGCTTTCACAGCGGTGCGCGGAAGCCCGAATGCGGACTTCATCGTCGGTGGCACCCACCGGATGCAGAGCGATTACAAGGACGGCGACGGCCAGGAGATCTCCAATACCGGCAACCACATTTCCACCGGTATGGCCAAGGCGACCTTCCGCCCGGCCGATGGCCATGAGATCAAGTTCGGATTCATCGGGCAGGAATATCTCTACAATGTCGGGCAATTCAATCGCGGCGCTGTCGCCACGACTGCGCAGCGCGCCCTGAACCAGGGCTCCTCGGTCTATGCGACGGACCTGCACAACACGACCGGCACGGTGCGCTGGAAATATTACCGGCCGGACGACAATCTCTTCAACTGGGACGTCAACGTTTACAGCAATCGCACCAACAGCGAGCAGACGAAGACATATCACCTGAGCACGACCGCGCAGGCGGGCGTGTGTACGACGCCGGGCAACGATATCTCGGGCTGCGTCGGTGACAAGCGCAGCTACTTGCTCGAAACGCTCGGCTTCGATGCCAACAACACCATGCGCTTCAATATGGGCGAATGGGCCAATGCGATCACGTTCGGCGGTGACATGTTCCAGGACGATGTCACGACGACGGATACCTCCGGCAATTCCAACATCACGACGCCGGGTGGAGTGCGAACCGTGTCCGGCGCATTCGTGCAGTGGAAATCGACCTGGTCCAACTGGCTCGAAGTGGTCAGCGCGGCGCGCTACGACAAATACGAGCTGGAGAGCTTCAATGCGAACGCGTCCGGGGACCGCGTGTCGCCGAAGATCACCGTCGGCATCACGCCGGTGAAGGGCGTCACGCCTTATGTCAGCTACGCCGAAGGATATCGCGCACCCTCGATCACCGAGACATTGGTGGCCGGCGGACATTCGAGCGGCGGCGGTCCGGTCCTCTTCAACTGTCCGAGTGGCGGCGGCGGGCTGTTCTGCTTCCTGCCCAATCCGAACCTGCGTCCGGAAATCGGCAAGACCAGCGAAGTCGGGTTGAACCTGAAGTTCGACAACATCTTCACCACGGGCGACTCGTTCCGCGGCAAGTTCAGCGCCTATCGGAACAATCTCGAAGACTATATCGAGATGGTCGCGTCCGACCCTGTCAATGTGTTCGTGCGCTTCAGCCCGTTCGCGCCGCCGGTCTTTCTTGGCAACTACAGCCAGTACTTCCAGTACCAGAATATCGACAAGGCGCACATTCAGGGGTTTGAAGCCGAGACGATGTATGACGCCGGAACCTGGTTCCTCGGTGTCTCGGGTCAGCTTCAGCGCGGCTACAACGACATGACCGGAGAGGGGCTGGCGACCATCCAGCCCAACAAGATCGTCACGACGCTCGGCGTGCGGCTCCTCGACAGGAAGCTGACCATCGGCGGCTACTGGACCTCCGCTGCGGCGAACCTGAATGTTCCGGCCGGCTACCTGCCCAGCACGTCCTATGACCTGATCAACCTGTTCCTCACCTATGAACCGGTCAAGGATGTGATGCTCGGCTTCACGGTCGATAACCTCCTGAACGAGTATTATCGTCCATTCGCGATCCCTGTCAGCGCAAACGATGGGTCAGCGCAGAACGACATCCTTTGGGCTGCGCCGCCTCCCGGCACGGTTTACAAGGGTTCACTACGGGTGCGGTTCAGCGCATTGTGATGCGCGCGGCGGCGCCTGCCTGATCACAAACCGAGAAGAGAGAGTGTGATGATGTTTATCGCGATGAACCGCTTCATGGTGAAGAAGGGATCGGAAGCCGAGTTCGAAAAGGTGTGGTCGTCGCGCGACTCGCACCTTGAGAAGATGCCGGGCTTCGTGGAATTCCATCTGCTGCGCGGTCCCGAAGCGGAGGATCACACGCTCTACTCCTCGCATACCTTGTGGCAGAGCCGTGAAGCCTTCGACTCGTGGACCAAGTCGGAGGAATTCCGCAAGGCGCATGCCAACGCGGGCAGTCCAGCGACCACCTCGCTCTATCTGGCCCATCCGAAGTTCGAGGGCTTCGAGATCCGGCAGACGATCACCCGCGCGCGTGCGGCCTGAGCCCATCATGCAATCGTCAGCCGTCCTCGCCGAGCATCTGGCCAAGCACCCGGATGTGATCGTCGAGCAATATGCCAAGGAAGCCGGCGTCTCGCCGCATGACGTGGTGTGCGCATTGCCGGAGGGCATGCGCCGCTTCGTCGATGGCGCGCGCTTCGTCGATGTCATGGGCGATGTCGCTCAATGGGGCGACGTCACACTGATCGTGCATACCGACGACGGGATCATGGAATTTGGCGGACCGATCCCCGCTGGCCAGGTCTCGCGGGGCTATTACAACGTTCCGGGCACGACGGGGTTTCATGGGCATTTGCGTCACGACCGTTGCACGCAGATCGCCTTCGTCGAGCGTCCGTTCATGGGACGTAATTCGGCGTCCATCCTGTTCTTCAATCCCGAAGGTCATGTGATGTTCAAGATCTTCGTTGGCCGTGACGCCAACCGGGAATTGAAGGCGGATCAGCTGGAGCGATTCCGGTCGCTCCCGGATCGACTCTCTCAGTAAAGGCGCAACGCTGCGCCATCGGCTGCCGCGTACGCGCGGCGGCCTGTGCCCGCGCCCGACGCGGCAAAGGGAAGGCGGTCGTATATCGACGCGGCGAGCGCTTCAGGCGCTGCGAAACTTTCGCACCACCGTCATCAAGGCATTCCAGACCGGTGCGATCGCGTAGCCCGTCACCGGGATCAGAACTGCGCCGACGCAAAGCCCGACAACGCCTGCGCCGGCGGCATTGACGATCCAGTCGACCGCGCCGGGAAGCAGCCGAACGAGATGTGACGCCGCCTCCGCGGCATGATGGATTGCGTGCGGGAGTGTCGTCAGGCCGTAATGTTCGAGGCCGTGGACGATAATGCCGCCGCCCACCCAGATCATCGCCGCCGTGCCGACGATGGTAAGAAGCTTCAGAAAGCCCGGCATGCCATAGACCAACGCGCGTCCAACGCCGCGCTGGACCGAGCCCAGAACGGAAACGCTCCGGCCCGCCGCGAGCCAGACGCCGAGATCGTCGGCTTTGACGATGAGTGCGACGGCGCCATAGACCGCAGCGGTGATCCCGACCGCAACGATCGCGAGCACGATCGCCTGAGTCACGACGTTGCCGGCCGGAATGGCCGACAGCGCGATGGCCATGATTTCCGCCGACAGGATGAAATCGGTCTTGATCGCGCTCGCGACCTTCTGGTCTTCGAGGCTTTGCGGGTTGAGGACAACCGAACCGATGGCTGTTTCGTGCTCGTGCGCCTTGTGCGGCAGAAGCGCCTCGAACACCTTCTCGGTGCCCTCGTAGCAAAGGTACGCGCCGCCGATCATCAGCAGCGGGGTGATCGCGCCCGGAAGGAAGGAGCTGAGCACGAGGGCGATGGGGAGCAGGATCAACAGCTTGTTGCGCAACGAGCCGATCGCGATCTTGCGCACGATCGGAATTTCGCGCACCGCGGCAAAGCCCGTCATGTAGCGGGGCGTGACCGCGGCGTCGTCGATCACGACGCCCGCGGCCTTGGCGCCCGCCTTTGCGGCCTGCGCCGCGACGTCGTCGAGCTGCGCCGCGGCGACCTTGGCGATGGCCGCGACGTCGTCCAGAAGTGCGATCAGGCCAACGCTCACGGTGCAACCCACCAGGGCTCAGGGGACAGATGACGGCGTCATCGAGGCCGCATCAGCGCGCGATCACTCCGAGCTTTATCATATGCGCGATGACCTGTTCGGCCATATCGTCTGGCGTACCGGTTTCCGTTCGCAGCCGGATCTCGGGCTCGAGCGGCGGCTCATAGGGCGAGTCGATGCCGGTCACATGGAACGCCTTGCCGGCGCGCGCCTTGGCGTAGAGGCCCTTCGGGTCACGCGCCTCGCAGATCTCGAGCGGCGTATCGACGAACACTTCGATGAACTCGCCGGGTTCGTGCCGCTCGCGCACTGATCGCCGCTCATTGCGGAAGGGCGATACGAATGCGCAGAGGACGACGAGACCCGCATCCACCATCAGGCGTGCGACTTCGCCGGCGCGGCGCACATTCTCGACGCGGTCCGCTTCGGTGAAGCCGAGGTCGCGATTGAGCCCGAGGCGCAGATTGTCGCCGTCGAGCGCATAGGTGTGGACGCCACGGCGGCTGAGCTTCTGTTCCACCAGATTGAGGATGGTCGACTTGCCGGCGCTCGGCAGGCCGGTGAACCAGACGGTGGTCGGGCGCTGCCCCTTCATCTTGGCGCGGAAGGCCTTGTCGATCTCGTAGCTCTGCTTGACGAGATTGCTCGCGCGATAGAGCGCGAAATCCGCCATTCCGGCGCCCGCGGTCGCGCCGGTCTGCCGGTCGATCAGAATGAAGGCGCCGGTTTCGCGGTTCTTGGCATAGGCATCGAACGCAACCGGCTCGGTGGTTGCGATGTTGCAATAGCCGATGTCGTTGATACCGAGCGTCGTGACGGCGGCGTGTTCGCCAGTCTCGATATCAGTGCCGTATTTCAACGCGGTGACGGTGGCCGCCACGGTGTGCGTGCCGATGCGCAGCGAATAGGTGCGGCCCGGCAGCATCGGATGCTCGTTCAACCAGACGAGATGCGCCGAGAACTGGTCGGCCACCTCCGGCATGCTGTCCGGCGGCGCGAAGATATCGCCGCGTGACACGTCGACCTGGTCGGTCAATTCGATGGTCGCGGCCTGGCCGGTTTCGATGCTGTCGACAACGTCCGGGTAAACGTAGATTTCCTTGATCGTGGACGGGCGGCGCGACCGGCTGACGATGATTGCATCGCCGCGGTTGAATGCTCCCGACGACATATAGCCGGTATAGCCGCGGCCGCCGGATTGCGTGCGCACCACCGACTGCACATGGAAGCGCGCCGGCTGTTCATGCTGATGCATCGAGACCGGCACCGTCTCGAGATGCTCCAGCACCGTCGGCCCCTTGTACCAGGGCATCCGATCGCTGCGGTTGACGATGTTGTCGCCGTCGCGGGCGACGACCGGGATCGCCTCGACATGGTCGAAGGCGAGCTGCGCAGCGAACACCTGATATTCGTCGCGGATGGCATCGAAAGGCGCCTGACGGCACCCAACGAGGTCCATCTTGTTGACGACGAGCAGCACCCGGCGGATGCCGAGCAGCGACAGGATGCGGCTGTGGCGCAGCGTCTGGCGCGTCAATCCGGCCTTGGCGTCGACGAGAAGCAGCGCAAACTCGGCATTCGAGGCGCCGGTGACCATGTTGCGTGTGTATTGCTCATGGCCCGGCGTGTCGGCGACGATGAAGGCGCGCTTCGGCGTGCCGAAATAGCGATAGGCCACGTCGATGGTGATGCCTTGCTCGCGCTCGGCTTCGAGGCCGTCCAGCAGCAGCGCGTAATCGAGGTCGTCGCCCGTGGTGCCAAATTTTTTCGACAGGTGGACGAGGTTCGCCATCAGATCGTCCGGCACCGAGCCGGTTTCGGCCATCAGGCGTCCGATCAGGGTCGACTTTCCATCGTCGACCGCGCCGCAGGCGAGAAAGCGCAGGTGATCGCGTTCGGTGACAAGCGCGCGCATCAGAAATAGCCCTCGCGCTTCTTGCGTTCCATCGAGGAGACTTCGTCGGCGTCGATCAGGCGCCCGGCGCGTTCCGACTGCCGTGTCGTGCGAAGTTCCTCGACGATGTCGGCGACACTCGCGGCTTGCGACTGCACGGCCGCCGACAGCGGATAACATCCGAGCGACCGGAAGCGGATGACGATTTCTTTTCGCTGCTCGCCCGGCAGCAATTCGAGGCGGTCGTCGTCGATCATGATCAGACTGCCGCCGCGCTCGACGACGGGCCGCTTCTTGGCAAAGTAGAGCGGCACGACCGGGATGTTCTCGGCGAGGATGTATTCCCACACATCGAGCTCGGTCCAATTCGATAGCGGGAAGACGCGCATCGTCTCGTCCGGCGCAAGCTGCGGATTGTAGAGATGCCACAATTCGGGCCGCTGGCGCCGCGGATCCCATGAATGGTTCGGGCCGCGCACCGAGAAGATACGCTCCTTGGAGCGGCTGGGCTCCTCGTCCCGCCTTGCGCCCCCGACCGCCGCATCGAACTTGCCCGCATCGAGCGCGTCGCGCAGCGCCTTGGTCTTCATTTCGCGGGTGTAAACCGACGAGCCGGACGCGATCGGGTGAATGCCGTCCTCGATCGCCTTGCGGTTGGTATGCACGATGAGGTCGAGGCCCAGCTCCGCCGCCATCCGGTCACGGTGGGTGATCATGTCCCTGAACTTCCAGGTGGTATCGATATGCAGGGCCGGGAACGGGATCTTGCCGGGGTGAAAAGCCTTGCGGCACAGGTGCAGCAGCACGCTGGAATCCTTGCCGATGGAATACATCAGCACCGGGCGCTCGAAGGCCACTGCAGTTTCACGCAGAATGACGATGGCTTCTGTCTCAAGGTTCGACAGATGGCGGGACAAATTGCGGTTCATGAGGCCGTTCGAAGGAAACAAACCGGGATGAGCGAAGTCCGGTGCGGATTTCTGCCGCATAACCCGAGACTTAGCGGAATTGGCCGCTGCGGACGCGCTATTTAGCTGCGGCCGTTCGGCCTGTCGAGGTTTGTTTCAGGCGCGCATCCGGGCCTTGCTACAGGATTTCGAACACGCTGTAGATCGGCCCCGTGGCAAGCCGGTGCCCATAGGCGACGGCCGCCATCAGATTGAGAAAATTGTATTTCTCCGATGCGGTCTCGAAATAGGGCGTCGCCCGCATGTAATAGAGCGACGGATTGACGACTTCGCCCTTGGCGATGCGATCGAGCACCTCCTTCGGGCCGTGCCGAATGCCGCGATAGGTCATGCCGATCAGCGCGCCGTCGTCGGTTTCCATCACGCAGCGCACGTCCAGCATCCAGGCGCCGTCCGCGCGTACCGCCTGCCAGTCGCTGCCGCCGGAGAGGATCTTGCCGCGCAGGCGCTCGCCTTCGAAGCGGCCGCCGGTGATTTCGCCAACGCGCCGGTCAACGCCCGGCGTATTACCGATGACGTAGGCCGGCTTCACGGCCAGCTCGAAAAGAAAGAGCGGCCGCAGCCGCAGTTCAGTCATTTCGCCCGGCAGGATCGAGGCAAGGGCTGGCGCGGTCATTGTTTCCCCCTACGTTGTTGTATGGAATATTATTCTGCATGAGACTAATCGCGCCTTGCGCCACCGTCGAGCGCCGCCTTGTATAGAGGGCGGAGATGGCTTAGGTAGGCGAAATCGAGCTTTCGGCCGAACGACTTGGCCTTGCCGCGCAGAGCGCGCCTGACAACGATCTTCCCCCTAAATCTCGACTGAAATCCGTGTGGATCGCACGCACGCCCTGTCCACGAAATGAGTCGCAGGCGTGATTTGTCGCGCGAGAACACCTGCGGCCGGCGCTATGCTGGTTGCAGGCCGCACGTCGTCCGAACACACCAAAGGAAGCACCCTTGACCAACGCCGATACGCACGAGGACATCATCTATCCGTCCGCCATTCCCTTCGTGCTGGTTCATCTCGCCTGCTTCGCCGCGATCTGGTCCGGCGTCACCTGGCAGGCCGTCGCACTCGGCATCGCGCTGTACTGGCTGCGCATCTTCGCAATCGGCGCGGGCTATCACCGCTACTTCTCGCACCGGTCCTATTCGACCAGCCGCGTGTTCCAGTTCATTCTTGCGGTGCTTGCGCAAAGCACCGCGCAAAAGAGCGTCTTGTGGTGGGCCGCAAAGCACCGTCATCATCACCTGCATTCTGATACGCCCGAGGACGTGCATTCGCCGCGGCACAAGGGCTTCTTCTACAGCCATGTCGGCTGGATCTTCGCGCGCAGGCATGACACCACCGACCTCGTGAAGGTCGAGGACTTCGCCCGTTATCCCGAACTGATGTGGTTACACCGGTTCGAACTCGTGCCGGCCGTGGGTCTTGCGGTCCTGTGCTTCCTTCTCGCCGGATGGCCGGGCCTCTTCATCGGGTTCTTCTGCAGCACGGTTGCGGTCTATCATGCCACCTTCTGCATCAATTCGCTGGCGCATGTGCGCGGCCGCAAGCGCTATGTGACCGGCGACGACAGCCGCAACAACTGGCTGCTGGCCATCTTCACGATGGGCGAGGGCTGGCACAACAACCATCACGCCTACCAGAGCAGCGTGCGGCAAGGCTTCCGCTGGTGGGAGATCGATCCGACCTTCTACATCCTGAAGAGCCTGTCGTTCCTCGGCGTCGTCTGGAACCTGAAATCGCCGCCGGCCGAGGTGCTGCGAAACGAGCGGCGTCTGGGCGCGCGTGTGATCAATCGCGCCGCCGAGCAACTCGCCGCAAGCTTCAACAGCGAGCGGATCGCGCTTGCGGTCGCTGCCGCGCTGCATAGCGCCGAGCTGTCGGCGATCCGCGATCAGCTGATCGATGCCGGGCACCGGGCCGCTGAAATCCTGCCGTCGCTGCCGCAGGTGCCGAGCCGCGAGGCCTTGCTGGCCGAGGCGCGGGCGATGTTCGCACGCACGCCCTCGCTCGACGAGATCGTGGACCGCGCGCACAACCTGCTGCTGACCTCGATTGGCCAGCGCCTGGCGAGCAGTGTGCCCGCGAGGGCGTAACGCGTTCGGATGCCAGGGCTTCAGTCGAATACGACGCTGACCTTGACGTGTTCGTCGTTGCGCAAAACGCGCAACGCGGCGCCGGTATCCTGCCGGCGCAACGCGATATCGACGCTGCGCGGGCCGACGCGCAGGTCATGCAACGTGATGTGATCGACAAAGGCCGGAAGCTGCGGGTTGCGCAGCACGATTTCGCAGCGCTGCGGATCGAATTCGATACCGAGGGACGACTGGATGAGAAGGAGCGGCGCTCCGGCGGCCCAGGCCTGCGGCGAGCAGGCGACGGGATAGAGCGTCGGCCCGCGGCGGCGCGCGCGCTGAAAGCCGCAATAGAGCTCCGGCAGGCGTCGCAGGTCCATGTAGGATGCCGCGTCATACAATCCCTGGAAGATGCGGGACACCGCGGTCTTGTGACCGTAGCGCGCAAGGCCGGCCGCGATCAGCGAATTGTCGTGCGGCCAGACCGAGCCGTTGTGATACGACATCGGGTTGTAGCGCGGCTCTTCGCGGCCGATGGTGCGGATGCCCCAGCCGGAGAAAAATGACGGGTGCATCATCTGATGCGCGATTAATTCGGCGTGCTCGGCAGCGGCGATGCCGCTGAACAGGACTTGTCCGGCATTGGAGCTGCGGACGCGGCAGGGCCGTTTCTTGCCGTCGAGTGCGAGCGCATAGGTGCCGATATCGCTGCACCAGAATGCCGCATCGAATTTTCGCTTCAGCGCTTCGGCGGCGTTTTCAAGCGCGCGCGCCTGGTCGTCCAGTTCCAGGCTGCGGGCGATCCGCGCAGCATGTTTCTTTGCCGCATAGACATAGCCCTGGACCTCGCAAAGCGCGATCGGTCCCTGCGCAAAACTCCCGTCAGCATGGAAGATGGAATCGTGCGAATCCTTCCAGCCCTGATTGATCAGACCGTCATCGTTCTGCCGGTGATATTCGACGAAGCCGTCGCCGTCAGGATCGCCGGGTCCATCGATCCAGGCGAGTGCGCGCTCGATGTTCGGCCACAATTCGCGGATCAGGGTAAGATCGCCGGTGCGCTCGAGATAGAGACCCGCCAGCAGCACGAATAACGGCGTTGAATCGACGCTGCCGTAATAAAGCTTGAACGGCACCTCGCCGAGTTCGGCCATCTCGCCGCTTCGCATCTCGTGCAGGATCTTGCCCGGTTCGGCATCGGCGTCGGGATCGGACTTCTCGGCCTGCAGCGCCGCAAGCCGCCGCAAAACGCCACGGGCGAGGCCCGGAGCGCACCAAAGCGTCTGCATGGCGGTGATGATGCCGTCGCGACCGAATGTCGTCGAATACCAGGGGATGCCGGCGTAAGGGTAGGGCCCATCCGCGGTCTCGGTCAGGAGCATCACGAGGTCCGAGACGCTGCGAAATATCATCTCATTGAAAATGGCGTTGGAGGTCGTGATCGTCGTGGTGTTGCGGCCGGAGAGCCTGCGATCCACCAACGCGGCGCGCATGCCTCGGCGGAATGGCAGCGAACGCGCGGGGCCGTCATCGCCGCGGCATTCGATCGTCAGATCGATGGTGCGGAATTCGCCGGGTGCAAGCGCGATCTCATAAGAGGCCGTTCCGGTAGACAGGCGGTCGGGCGCGGGGTTGAAGCACAACGCCGTACAACGCGTCACGCCATCG
>NZ_DATMRX010000362.1:0-2710 GCF_035565855.1 Pseudorhodoplanes sp. | reverse complement strand
CTCGCGGTCCTAGAAGTCTGATCGGGCGACAGCATGGCGCATGGGGATAGCTGAGCGCATCGCGCCTGTCACGGCTTTAAGATGACCAATCGCCCAACGCCTCGTGCTCATCCGCGGGGCGGAGGGTCAGAAAAGCCCAGTGTTTTCAATACTTAAGATCGCCGGGTGAAAAGCGCCGCGGAACGAGTAAGCTCTCCGGGCGGGAGGAGCAAAAATGAAATCCTATCAAGTTTGCGAGTGCGGTGCGCCGCTTCGATTGTGCGAGCAGGACACGCCGGTGCCCACCGGCACCGAGGTTTTGCTGCAGGTGACAGCGGCGGGCATCTGCCACAGCGACATCCATTTCTGGGAAGGCGTCTACGATATCGGCGGCGGCAACGTGATGCGGCTCGCCGATCGCGGGCTGAAACTGCCGCTGACGCTGGGGCATGAAAATGTCGGGCGGGTTGTTGCGATGGGCCCGGAAGCCACGGGCATTGCAATCGGCGATGAGCGACTGGTTTATCCCTGGATCGGCTGCGGCACATGCGCGGTGTGCCGGCGCGGTGACGAGCAACTCTGCCTGAAGCCACAATTCGTCGGCGCGTTCCGGCCCGGAGGTTTCAGCGATCACCTCATGGTGCCGCATCCGCGCTATCTCATCGATTACGGCGACCTCAGCCCCGATCAAGCTGCGCCGCTGGCTTGTTCCGGCGTGACGGCCTACGGGGCGCTGAAGAAGTTCGGCGATTTGCTGAAGAGCGAACCGATTGTTGTGATTGGTGCTGGCGGCGTCGGTCTGATGGCTCTCGCCATTCTGCAGGCCATGGAAGCGCGGGGCGCCGTGGTCGTAGACGTCGATGCGCGCAAGCGCGAGACGGCCATGCGGGCCGGCGCGCTCGCAGTTGTCGACGGACGCGCCGGCGATGCTGCTGCGCAAATCCAGGCCATCATTAACGACCGGGTCTGGGCGGTCGTGGACTTCGTGGGATCAGGGTCCACGGTAAAGCTCGGCACCGATCTCCTGACCAAAGGCGGCAGGCTCGTCGTGGTGGGATTGTTCGGCGGCGAGATTACAATTCCGACACCTTACATTCCGATGCGGGCCATGACCGTTCAGGGGTCTTATACCGGCAGCTTGCCCGAGCTGAATGAACTGATTGCGCTGTTGCGGAAGTCTCCGGCGCCTTACATGCCGGTCGAGGTCCGTCCGCTGGAAAGCGTTAACGAAAGCCTGAACGACCTGAAGGAGGGTAACGTTGTCGGCCGGGTGGTGCTCGCGCCGATTTGAATTTGCGAAAACGAAGGGGACAACCATATCGGTGCAAAGCCGAGAGCAGGGCTGGCAGAGCCCGCGCGACTCCGATAAACAACAAGTACCCTCGGTTAAATAGCCGCATGTCCCCTTCCGAGTATTTCTGGCTCTCGCTCCTTCTCAAGGCAGCGTTGACATCGAGCATCATCGTCACCGCTTCGATGATCGTCGAGCGTGGTGGCCCGTTTCTCGGTGCAATGATTGCGTCACTGCCGACTTCGGTCGGCGCTGCCTACATCGTCATGGCCGTCGAGCATTTGCCCGACTTCATCTCGCAATCGGCGCTCGGCAGTCTGACGGCCAACGCCGCCGGCGTCACATTTGCCGCGGTCTATGCATTATTGGCGCGCCGAAATTCTCTGATTGTCGGGCTTGGCGGTGCGCTGCTGATCTGGTTCGTCTGCGCGTGGGGACTTCGTCACGTCGATTTCACGCTGTGGCCGGCCGTCGCATTGAATATCGGTGTTGCGGCCGTCGCCATCTGGGCGACCGCGAATTTGCGCAGAGCCACCTTTCCGAGGGCCGCGGTGGTCACGCGTCCCTATGACATACCGTTGCGCGCCGCGGCGGTATCGGCCTTCGTCATTATCGTGACAACGATCAGCCATTCGATCGGAGCATTTTCCTCCGGTGTCTTCGCGGTGTTTCCCATCGCGATGTCGAGCTTCATCGTTATCCTGCATAACCGCATTGGTGGACCCGCCACGTCGAACGTGATCGCTCACGCTCAGGTTCCCATGCTTGGGCTGATACCGGCCTTCCTTGCGGTCTATCTGTTTTCGGTGCCCCTCGGTAAATGGTGGGCTCTGGCAATCGCGCTGATCGCCTCACTTTTATGGAACGCCGCGCTCTGGACCTGGCGGACACAATTCGCCGCGAAGCTGCCGATGGACTGAGTCGTCTCAGCGCTTCGTCAACTTCGCCTTCAGGGCGTAAAGCATCTCGATCGCCTCACGCGGCGACATCTCATCGAGATCGAGTGCTTCGAGCGCGGAAATCACGTCAAGTGAAGCGGCGTCTGCTGGCGCGCTTGCGGGTTGCGCCGCACGGAACAGCGGAAGGTCCTCGAAGCCACGCATCGGCTTGTGCCGATCGTCTGCTTCAAGCTCGGCGAGTACGACCTTGGCGCGCTCGATCACGCTGGGCGGCAAACCGGCAAGCTTCGCCACCTGGATTCCATAGGATCGGTCGGCGGCTCCGGGCACCACCTCATGCAGGAACACGACATCGCCCTGCCACTCCTTGACGCGCATGGTGGCGTTGTGAATGCGGGGCAGCTTCGCTGCGAGTGCGGTCAGCTCGTGGAAGTGCGTCGCAAACAGCGACCGGCAACGATTGACTTCGTGCAGGTGCTCGACGCTGGCCCAGGCGATCGACAGGCCGTCAAAGGTTGCCGTGCCGCGCCCGATCTCGTCG
>NZ_DATMRX010000361.1:0-12175 GCF_035565855.1 Pseudorhodoplanes sp. | reverse complement strand
GCATGTCATCGGCTGTGCGAATGCGTGTGTCCCAGGTGGATGCAGCCGCCCAGCCGTCATCGATCAGAAGCGCGAGCGGACCCGAGCCGCTCGAGGTAGCGACCGACGGGTTCCACATCGGCCCGGCGGCCGCGAAAATCAGCAGCGCCGCAAGGCTGAGCCGGAGCAGCGTCAGCCACCACGGGGTGCGCGACGGCGTCTCCTCCTTGGGAGCGATGTCGAACAGAAGCCGCGCCGGCGGAAACGCGATACGGCGCGGCCGCGGCGGTATCAGGCGGAGCAGCCACCACAACACCGGAAGGCTGAGAAGGCCGAGCAGCACGAGGGGCTGCGCAAAGCCGAGCGGCAATCCGCCGATCATGCGCCTGCCTCCGCTTGTGCGGGTCGCGATGCCGAGACGACGACGTCGTCGCTTTGTCCCATGCGGGCATGCAGGGCCAGCACGAGTTCGCTCGCGGCCCGGTCGGTCCGATGGATGATGAAGCTCGCATTGACCCGGTCGGTCTCCTCGCGCATGGCCGAGCGGTGCGCCGCAAGCCGTTCGAGGTAATCCGAGCGCCACGTCTCAGCGCGACCGGCAGTGACGCTGCCGGCGCCTTCAGGCTCCAGAAACTCGACGCGGCCGGCGAACGGAAACGTCTCTTCCGCAGGATCGACGATCTGCACCGCATGGATGCGTGCGTGACTGCCGGTCAGTTGCGCCAATGTGCTCCGGAAGTCCGGGATCGGGCTCCAGAAGTCGGACAGCAACACCACTTCGGAAAGCGGGGCGGGCGAGAAACCGGGCGGCAGGCTGGCGCGCGGCGCAACATCGTGCAGCATGGCTTGTGCCATCCTGTCGATCACGTTTCGACTGGCGGTCGGGCGGAGAAGTCCCGGCACGCCGACGCGCTCGCCACCCTCGACGAGGATTTCGGCAAGCGCGAACGCAATCACCAGGGTGCGTTCGAGTTTGGTGTCCGAGGCCATCTGAGACGAGAAGGCCATGGAAGGCGATCGGTCTGGCCAGATCCACACCGTATGCGCTGCTTCCCATTCCTGTTCGCGGACATAGAGATGGTCGTCGCGCGCCGAGCGGCGCCAGTCCACGCGCCGCGCCGGTTCACCCGACAGGAAGCGACGGTATTGCCAGAAATTCTCCCCGGCTCCGGAGCGGCGCCGGCCGTGCAGCCCATGAATGACCGTCGCGGCAATCCGGCGCGATTCCAGCATCAGGCGCGGCAGACTCGCCGCGAGCGAGCGTGACTGCCCGCTGGCGCTGCGTACCGCTTCGGCTTCCTGTGCGATGGCGTCCGGCGCGATGGCCATCGATCACCCAAGCCGCGCTTTCAACTGACCGATCACCCCATCGACCGTTTCGCCTTCGGCGCGGGCCTGGAAGGTCAGCGCCATGCGATGCTTCAGCACCGGCTCGGCCAACGCGATCACGTCATCGATCGATGGCGCGAGCCGCCCGTCGAGCAGAGCGCGGGCGCGGACCGCCAGCATCAAGGACTGGCTGGCGCGGGGGCCGGGACCCCATGCGATCTTCTTTCGGCTTTCATCCTGGTCGTTGGCTTGCGGTCGTGCCGAACGGACCAGCGTCAGAATGGCATCGACCACGGACTCGCCCACCGGGAGCCTGCGAACAAGCCGCTGTGCAGCGATCAGGTCTTCGGCGGTCATGGCCGCCTTCGGCTTCGCCTCTTCCGCGCCGGTGGTGTCGAACAGCATGCGGCGCTCGGCCTCGAGGTCCGGGTAATCCACGTCGATCTGCATCAGGAAGCGGTCGAGTTGGGCTTCCGGCAGCGGGTAGGTTCCCTCCTGCTCGAGGGGATTTTGTGTTGCCAGCACATGGAACGGCCGCGGGACATCGTGGCGGGCGCCGGCGACAGTAACGTGGAGTTCCTGCATCGCCTGCAACAGCGCCGATTGCGTGCGCGGGCTGGCGCGGTTGATTTCGTCCGCCATCAGCAATTGCGCGAAGATCGGTCCGGGAATGAAGCGGAAATTGCGCTTGCCGCCCGGCGCCTCCTCGAGGACTTCCGATCCGAGAATGTCGGACGGCATCAGGTCCGGCGTGAACTGGATCCGTCGGGCGTCCAATCCGAGGACCACCCCCATGGTCTCGACAAGCTTGGTCTTGGCGAGGCCGGGTACGCCGACCAGAAGTCCATGACCGCCGCAGAGAATGGTAATGAGCGCCTGTTCGACCACGCGCTCCTGGCCGAAGATGACCGATCCGATCGCCTCCTTGGCGGCGCGCGCATGGCTTGCGGTCGATTCCGCGGTGCGTACGATCATATCTTCCAGTTTTTCGATACTTTCGCCGGCTGCCGGCATTCGGTCGTTCCTTCTGTCATCCGACTATGAGGCATATATCCACGCCAAGCGATGCAACAACCGCGCCAGCGAACGGACCGCCCGAATCGATGAAGGGCGGGGCAAAAGCAGCATAACTTACGCTATTTTTGCCGGGTGTCGGGCTCGGATCCATCGATCACTTTTGCGCGGGAAATCCTGCTGAGGCGCTCGGAGGCAGGCTCAGATCAAACCATGGCGAAGCAAAGGCAGGACAATACCTCAGGGCTGGAGACCATCGCCGCGTCGGTCCGCGGATCGGCGGGGAAGGGGCCGCCGCCCGTCCATCTCTGGAATCCGCCGTTTTGCGGCGATCTCGATATCCGGATCGCTTCGGACGGGACCTGGTACTATCTCGGCACACCGATCGGCCGGGCGCCGCTGGTGCGGCTGTTCGCCTCGGTCCTCAAGCGCGAAGGCGACAAGTATTTCCTGGTGACACCGGTCGAAAAGGTCGGGATCGTCGTGGAAGACGCGCCGTTCCTGGCCGTCGAAATGCGGCGCGAGGGCCCCGCGTCGGAACCGCGCTTGCTTTTCCGCACCAATGTTGATGATTGGGTCGCCTGCGACGCGGCTCACGCGCTGCGTTTCGAACGTGGAGCCTCGGAGGGATTGAAACCCTATCTGCACGTTCGCAACGATCTGTGGGCCAAGGTCACGCGCGCGTTGTTGTACGATCTGGTCGAACTTGGGGAAGAGCGCGACATTGATGGCGAGCGCATGATCGGGGTGGCGTCGGGCGGCGCGTTCTTTCCGATGGCGCCCGCCGAGTCCGTCGAATTCTGAAAACTGAAGAGAATGACCGAGATCGCATCCGAGACATTGCCGCGCACCGATTTCTTCGATCGCGCCCGCGCGCTCTTGACGCTCGATCCTCCGGTCGGCCTCAGCGATCCCGATGCGTTGCCGGTGCGCGGCGATCACGACGCGGATCCGGTGGTCAAGGCAATGGCCGCGGTGCGGCCGATCAAGCCCGCAGCGGTTCTGATTCCGGTCATCGATCGCGACGAGCCGATGGTTCTTCTGACCCAGCGCACGGCGCATCTGCCGCAGCATGCCGGTCAGATCGCGTTTCCGGGCGGCAAGATCGATCCGACCGATGCGTCGCCGCTGGCGGCGGCCCTGCGCGAGGCGGATGAGGAAATCGGCCTGTCCTCGGACGTGGTGGACCCGATCGGATATCTCGACGTGTACATGACCACGCTCGGCTATCGTATCGTGCCGGTGGTCGCGCGCGTGCATCCGACTTTCACCCTGACGCTCAATCCAGGCGAAGTGGAGAGCGCTTTCGAAGTGCCGCTGAAGTTCATGATGGAAGTGGCCAACCATCAGACCCATAGCCGCGAGTGGCAGGGCATGATGCGAACCTATTACGCCATTCCCTTCCAGGATCGTTATATCTGGGGCGTGACCGCCGGCATCTTCCGGAATCTTCAGCAAAGGATCTACGGCGCATGATCAGGCCGATCCTGACCGAATTGCTGTTATTCCTGACGCCATTCGGGATCTATGCGCTGTTCCTCTTCGCCACCCGCTCCGGCGTTCTGGACGTCGAATCGTGGCCGATGAAAACGCTGGGCTGGCTGACCGCCGCTGCGGTGATCCTCATGATCGGCGGCTTCGTGGTGCTCGGGCAGCTCGATTATCAGCCGGCTGGGTCGGATTATGTCCCTCCGCATATGGAAGACGGCAAGCTGATCCCCGGACATTTCAAATGAGCGGGTCGCGGCCGCATCTCGGTGCAGCCGCCTGGCTCGCCGCGGGGCCGGTGCGCGACATCCTCGGCATTCTGGATTGCGACGGGGAAGAGGCGCGCGTGGTCGGCGGTGCCGTGCGTAATGCGCTGCTCGGCGAACCGGTCCATGAAATCGATATCGCGACGACGGCGCTGCCCGAGGAGATTCTGCGTCGCGCCGAGAGGGCGCAGCTGCGCGCGGTGCCGACCGGCATCGACCATGGCACCGTGACATTGCTTGCTGACGGCGTGCCCCTTGAAGTCACGACGTTGCGCGAAGACGTGGAGACCTATGGCCGCAAGGCCAAGGTCGCGTTCGGCCGCGACTGGCGTCGCGATGCGGAGCGCCGGGACTTTACGATCAACGCCCTCTCGGTGTCGCGCGACGGCGTCGTTCACGATTATGTCGGCGGACTTGCCGATCTCGACCAACGGCGGGTGCGGTTCATCGGCGACGCCGCCGCGCGGATTGCGGAGGATTATCTCCGCATCCTGCGCTTCTTCCGGTTCCATGCCGCCTATGGTGTCGGACAGCCGGATGCCGCTGCGCTCCATGCCTGCATCGCCGCGCGCGCGGGCCTGACGTCGCTGTCGCGCGAACGCGTGCGCATGGAAGTGTTGAAGCTGCTGGTCGCGCGGCGGGCCGCCGACGTCGTTCGCGTGATGTCGGATGCCGGGCTCATGTCCATGATCCATGGCGGCGTGAGTTATCTCGTCGCGTTCGAGAAAATGGTCGCCATCGAAGCGGAACTCGGTGAGCGGCCGGATGCCGTTCGCCGGCTGGGAGCGCTTGCCGTTGTCATTGAAGAGGATGCCGAGCGTTTGTTCGAGCGCTTGCGTCTGTCCAATGCCGAGCACGGCCGGCTGCAAAGCATGGCGGACGCCTGGTGGCGGATTGCGCCGTCTTTCAGCGCGCAGCAGGCACGCGCCTTCTTGTATCGTGTGGGCGGTTCCGGCTTTGCCGATCGGGTCCTGCTCGCATGGAGCCATTCGTCCGCACCGGCCGAGGACGCAAGGTGGCGTGCGCTTGCCGCCTTCCCCACGCAATGGACGCCTCCGTCCTGTCCGGTCAGTGCGTCCGATCTGATGGCGCGGGGTGTGCCGAAGGGCCCTTCACTCGGCGCGGCCTTGCGCGAGGCGGAGGCGGCATGGATCGCTGCGGACTTCCCGACCGATCAAGGTGCGATCGCGGCGATCATCGCACGGGTCGCGGCCGAGCATCGCGCATAGACACTGATGCGATGACATCCGGCCATGAAAAAAGCCCCGGCGAACAGCCGGGGCTTTCGAGTTTAGGAGAGCGATAGAGACGATCAGTACTTCGCGACGACCGGCGACTTGCTGTAGCCGAAGCGATAGTTCAGACCGACCTTCACAGTGTGAGCGGTGAGATCGACATTGAAGCCACCAGCAGCCGGGCCGCCGAGGTAGGATTCGTTGCCGAGGTCGAGATACAGGTATTCAACCTTGGCCGACCAGTTGTCGAGCAGCGCCCATTCGACGCCGCCGCCAACCGTCCAGCCGACGTGAGTGTCGGAAGCCGTGCCGGAAACGAAGACGCCCGGAAGAGCGAGGCTGGCGCCGACTTCGTTCGTGCCCCAGGCGAGACCGCCGGTGGCGTACAACATCGCGCGATCCCAGGCATAGCCAAGGCGCAGACGCGCGGTGCCGAAGTAGTTCAGCTCGCTGAAGGCGTTGGCAACGAGCGGGCCGGCCGCAACCGTCACGCTGTCCTTCATGTTGGCCCACTGGGAGTCAACCTCGACGCCCCAGACCCACGGCGAACCTGCGCCCTGCCAGTTCCAGCCGATCTGGCCGCCGGCGAAGACACCATCCTGATTCCAGGAATAACCCGCGAGATTGTCGAAGTCGCCGCGACCCCAGCCGTAACCGACGTTGCCGCCGATGTAGAAGCCGCTCCAGTTGTAGGCCGTGACCACCGGCGCTGCCTTGTAAACCGGACGGGCAATGTCAGCCGCCGAAGCAGACTGCACCGCGCCGAGCGCGATACCTGCAGCCGCCACTGCAGCGATTGTGATGTTACGCATGAGCTCCCCCATGTCCTTTCTTCAGAGTGCACCAAAGACGTACGAGCGTTCCGTCTCAATACGCGTGTACGAGCCAAATACGGCAGAACTGTCTAAAAATCTGCCACAATCGGGTCACGATGGTGCTTCTCGGAGCAGTGTGTTTTTGCAGCAACAAACACGGTTCCCTAACCATAAAGGAACACCTCAGCCGCCTCGAAACAAGGAGTGTGGGGGCGGGTCAGGTTAAGCCCGCTGATGCAGGAAAGACCTGAAAACAGGGAGCTTCCGACGTATCCACAGGGCGCGAAGGTATCCTTTGAAGCTCCCTGGTATCGCGTTCGGCTTCTGCCTTGTTCCCGTGTTTACCCGGGCCCTCTCTGCGATCGAGGGCGTATTCCGGCTGTCCAAATTACCGCCGGGGTTAACGAATGGTTGACGGAATGTGGCCGCCGCCTGCGACCTCCGGTGACGGCTTACCGGTAAGAGTGACGCCTCGCACGGATTCGCTTCCGCAGCGCGCGCGTACGGATTTTCTACGTACGGGCTGCATTCGACGGAAAATCATCTCCGCGATCGCGCGAAGCCGAAAGGGATATTGTTATTTTTTCAGCCGACCGTTGACGCGGCAACGATGTGATAGGAGCGCCGGCTTCTTTTCAGTCGGCACTCAGGAATGAAATGAAACATCTCATCTTTGCTGCATCCGTCGCCCTGCTGGCGGGAGCTGTGTCGCCATGCGCGGCCGACCCCGCCGAAAGCAACTTTCCCCAGCGCCCTGTGCGAATCGTCGTCGGAGGCTCGGCCGGTGGAGGACTCGATATCCTCAGTCGTCTGCTCGAAGGCTCGCTCGAGAAATCGTTCGGCAAGGTGTTTACGGAAAACCGGCCAGGTGCAGGCGGGAACATCGCGTTCGCTCATGTCGCCAAGTCTGCGCCGGACGGATACACGCTTCTGTTGACGACCGACGGCGTCACCGCGGCGCCGAGCCTGCGGCCGAAGGATAGTGTCGATCCGCTCAAGGATCTGACGCCGGTCGTGCAGCTGGCCGAGACCACGGACGCCCTGCTTGTCCGGCCCGATTCCAACCTGAACTCGCTCGGCGATTTTATTGCCTATGCGAAGAAGCGTGCGGCCGAAGGAAAGCCGGTGACGATCGGGTCGCCCGGGGTCGGAACGATCAGTCATCTCACCGGGGCATTGTTCGGATTGAAGGCCGGGATCGACTGGGTTCACGTGCCCTACAAGGGTGGCGGCCCGGCCGTGACCGGGATGCTGGGCGGTGAAATCGATGCCCTATGGATCCTGGTCGCTCCCGTCGGCGCGCATGTGAAGAGCGGGAAGCTGCGGGCGCTTGCAGTGACGAGCGCTCAGCGCAACGCGGCCTTGCCGGATGTGCCGACCGTCGCCGAAAGCGGTCTGCCGGACTTCAAGCTGGTCGACTGGATCGGTGTGATGGCTCCGGCCGGCACTCCGCAGCCGGTTATCGACAAGCTGCAATCCGCGTTTCAGGCGGCGATTGTCGACCCTGCCTTGAAGGACAAGCTGCTGGTGCAGGGCTTCGTGCCCAGTCCTCAGTCCTCCAAGGACCTCGCGAAACAGATCGGCATCAACGTCAAGCTGTGGGCCGACACGGTCCGCGATGCGAAAATCGCCGCGCAGTAAGTGCGGGTGAGGACCTGAGCCGATTCATCAGGGCCATTTCACCACCGGCGGCAGCGACGACAGGATCGAGTCGACGTTGCCGCCGGTCTTCAATCCGAAGATCGTGCCGCGGTCGTAAAGCAGGTTGTACTCGACATAGCGCCCGCGCCGGATGAGCTGTTCCTCGCGCTGCGCTTCGCTATAGGGCTTTTCGAAATTGGCGCGCACCAGCCGCGGATAGATGTCGAGGAAGGCAAGGCCCACATCCTGCGTGAAGGCGAAATCCGCGTCCCAGTCACCGCTATTGTGCCAGTCGTAGAAGATGCCGCCGATCCCGCGCGGCTCGTTGCGGTGCTTCAGGAAGAAATACTCGTCGCACCAGCTCTTGTATTTGTCGTAGGGCGCGACCGCAGCGTGCGCATCGCAGGCGGCTTTCATCGCGGCGTGGAATGCGATCGAATCGGGATCGTCCTGGGTGCGGCGTGCATTCAGCACCGGTGTCAGGTCTGCGCCGCCGCCGAACCACGCCTTGGTCGTGACCACAAAGCGCGTGTTCATGTGAACCGCCGGCACATTCGGATTCCACATATGCGCAATCAGGGAGATGCCGGAGGCCCAGAAGCGCGGATCGGCTTCCGCACCCGGTATCTCCTTTCGGAATTCCGGAGCGAACTCGCCGAACACGGTCGAGCAATGAACGCCGACCTTTTCGAACACGCGGCCCTTCATGATGGACATCACGCCGCCGCCGCCCGGTGTGCCGCTATGGTCGGTTCGATCCCATGGGGTGCGCGAGAAACGGCCCGGCGGCAGCGATGATTGCGGCAGGCCGGCGGGCAGATCGTCTTCCAGCGTTTCGAAGGCGGAGCAGATCCGGTCGCGCAATTCCTCGAACCAGGCACGCGCCTTGGCTTTGCGGGCGTCGAGCAGTGAAGCATCGGCGTCCAGAGGGGGGAGGGCGCCGGTTATTGCGGCGCGGTCGCGTGTGTTGGGATTATGCGTCGTCATGGGAGATGATCGTGAAGCCGGGTTCGGTGCGATTTGCGGTCGTTGCCGGACCGCTGGTGATGACCATGGTCGAGCCCGGATGCATCAGAGCGAGCACGCGCTGGGCAGCCTCGGGCGGAAGGTCGATCCGGTTCAGGGTGGAAGCGACGATCTGGTCCGACTGGGCAGCATGCACGGCGTCGAGCCCGACCGCCATCCATTTCATGTGGCGCGGATCGGAATCCGGTCCCGTCAGTGTGAAGGCGTGATTGCCGTAGGATTGTTCCGGGGCCTTCAACCCAACGGGGGACGAGAACACTTCCTTGCCGTTGACGAAGGCGAGCAGCTTCTTGTCGGCGGTCGATATCACGAAGGCGGCCGCTTCGTGGGTGTCGACGGTCGCATGCTCGGGATGGGGCTGCTTCGCCGCCGCCTGCTGCACGGCCGCGCGCGCCATCTCCTCCACATGGTCGGAGATCAGCAGGCCCGGATGGCGGATATCGGCGGTCGCCATTTTCGCGTCAGCCACAATCACCGGCGTGCCGAGCGTCGTGACGCCGAACAGAAGCTTGGCAAATTCCAGCGGCAGCCGGATGCAGCCATGGCTTGCGGGATAGCCAGGCAGGTTGCCGGCATGGAGCGCGACGCCTTGCCAGGTCAGCCGCTCCATGTAGGGCATCGACGCATTGTTATAGGTCGATGAGTGGTGGTTCTTGTCTTTCTGCAGGATCACGAACACGCCCGCCGGCGTCGAGTGGCCGGGTTTTCCGGTGGAGCAGGTCGCAGCGCCGATCAGGGTGCCGCCCCGGTAGACCGCGACGCGCTGATCCGGGATCGACACGAGGACCACAACCGGGCCGGACGGCGCGCGCTCGGGATTCCAGGTGAATTCGCCCGGCTTCATTGCCGCGAGGTCGGGTGCATCCTGCGCGACCGCTTGCGGGAAGACAGCGGCAAGCGGAGCGATTGCGGAGGCGAGCAGGACCGATCTGCGGGAAAGAATGAGTTCGCGCATGCGCATGACTCTCCGATAGGCGAATTGAAGCGTGGCGGTTTTGCGGAATCGCAAAGGAACTGGCCGCGACCTCAAAACACACTTTGAGCCATCGCACGATAAACATTCCCGTCAGGGGACGAACGTCAGCGGCCCCTAGCCGTGTCGGAGCTTCAGGACCGTCAGCGCCAGCGCGAGCAGCATCGCAACGGCATTCGCGATCACAATGACAGCATCGCCTTGCAGGACGCCGTAGACGACCCAGAAGCCCAGCCCGGCCGCCAGAATAACCGTCATTTTCAGAGAAAGATCTGAGGTTTCGCGCGTCCGCCAGGCTTTCAACACCTGTGGCAAATTCGCGCTCGTGGTCAGCGCCGCCGCCAGCAAGCCGATCAGCGTGACCGTGTTCGTGGTCACGCCGGGACGGCCCGCTCGCCGGCCGGGTCGATCGCCTTCATCGCCGCCGCGATATCGCGGACGTCCATGGGCCTCACGAGGCGGCTGACCTCGCGGCCGTCCTTCAGGAAAATGAGCGTCGGCCAAAGCGTGACGCCGAACGAGCGCCCCAGCGGCCGTCCGCTGCCGTCCTCGATTCGGATGTGGCGGATGGCCGGGTGTTCAGCAAATGACTGTTCCACGAGTGGCGCTGTGCGCCGGCAATATCCGCACCAGGGGCTGCCGAATTCCAGAAGCGCCGGCCCGGCCAGCGCGTCGATCTCATTGCGGCTTGGTTCGTCTCGCGTGTAGTCGGGATTGAAGGCCATCGGCGATATCAAACCAAAGGGGCGGCAGGTTCCGCATCATAACGTTCAATCGGGGCCGTTGTTCAGGCGCCGCGCTCGGAGCCGCTATGCAGGCCCGTCCGTTCGCCGCTGGCGCAGCATTTCGCCCGCGGCCATCGCGACGGACATCGCCACGTTGATCGAGCGAAGCCCGCCGCGCATCGGGATGACCAGCCGGGCGTCGGCTGCCGCAGCGACTTCAGGCGGCACCCCGGCCGATTCGCGTCCGAACATCAGGATCTGCGGCCGCCGGTAATCGTGGTCGAGATAGCTGGTGTCGGCCTTTGTTGTGAACAAAGTCAATGCGAGCCCGGCCTCGCGCCGCCATGCGTCGAAGGCCGCGAAGGAGGCGTGGCGTTCGATCCTCACCTGGTCGAGGTAATCCATTCCCGCGCGGCGGAAGGCGCGGTCGGTCACGGGGAAGCCTGCCGGCTCGATCAGATGGCCTGTAAAACCGAGGCAGGCGCAGAGCCGGAGAATCGTGCCGGTGTTCTGCGGGATGTCGGGCTCATAGAGCGCGACCGCGGGTGCATTGATTTCGGTCAGGATCCCACCTTTCGGCGCATCGAAATACGACGTTCGGCTAAGGACTTGTGCGACTTTTTAGCGGAGTTGCAATGGCACTCTTGCACTCCCGGGGTAAGGGTGCCAATAACACGCCGCCGGATCGCCGCCGACGGCCTTCCCACGGGTCTGACGTGGCCGGTTCGCTCGCCGTTCGGGGGACGAACGAAGCGGTCAGGTCCCTCGAAGGTTTGCAGCGCGCAGCTTCCCGGCACGACGGAAGAGGGACTTTCACCGTGGCATCCACAGCAGCATCGGCGGCTCATACGCGCCGCGACTTCCTTTACGTGGCGACCGGCTCCGTCGCAGCCGTCGGCGCCGCCTTCACGGCCTGGCCACTGATTTATCAGATGAATCCGGATGCCTCGACGATCGCCGCCGGCGCCCCGGTGGAAGTCGACCTGACGCCGGTGGCCGAAGGCCAGGTCATCAAGGTGTTCTGGCGCGGCAAGCCGATCTTCGTGAATCATCGCACGCCGAAGGAGATCAAGGAGGCGGAGGACGTCAATCTGGCGAGCCTGCCCGACCCCCAACCCGACTCGGCGCGGGTGAAGAAAGGCCATGCCAATTTCCAGGTGCTGATCGGCATCTGCACCCATCTCGGATGCATTCCGATCGCGCATGCCGGCCCCTACAACGGCTATTTCTGTCCCTGCCACGGCTCGGTCTATGACACCTCGGGCCGCATCCGCTCCGGTCCGGCGCCGAGCAACCTCGCGCTGCCGCCCTACGAATTCATCTCCGACACCCGGATCAGGATCGGCGCCTGATCGCCTTTCCTGATGGTTTTTCCAAGAAGGCCTAATCCATGAGCGGACACTCGACCTATCAGCCGCAAAACGCATTCATGAAGTGGATGGAGCGGCGGCTGCCGATCGCGGGTCTCGTCCACTCCTCCTTCATCGCCTATCCGACGCCGCGCAACCTGAACTATTGGTGGACCTTCGGCGGCATCCTCTCCTTCATGCTGGCGGCGCAGATCATCACCGGCATCGTGCTGGTGATGCACTACACCCCGCACGATACCCTTGCCTTCAACTCCGTCGAGCACATCATGCGCGACGTGAATTACGGCTGGCTGCTGCGCTATCTGCACGCCAAC
>NZ_DATMRX010000360.1:0-9601 GCF_035565855.1 Pseudorhodoplanes sp. | reverse complement strand
CGGCATCGGGCGATCTTGGTGTGCGCGTCGTGAACGGCGGCGCCAGTGTCGACTTCGTTCCGATCAGCGTAGTCGAGGACGATCAGAATCATATGTGGGTCGCCGGCATTCCGGACGGGGCGCGCGTGATTGTGCAGGGCCAGGATTTCGTTCGCGAAGGCCAAAAGGTGGTTGCAGTGCCTGCCGAAGTCGCGGTGGGCGCGGCTCGATAATTTCTCTCGGCTCTCCTCCTGAAGAGGCGGCGAAGCCGCCGTCTTGAAGGACGAGGGCCGCCCCATCCTTCGAGGCGCGCCTTTGGCGCTCCTCAGGATGAGGCGGATTGAGGATGATTTGATGTTCAAGCTTATCGATTACGCCATCAGCCATTCGCGGCTGACCATTGCGACCCTGATCTTCCTGCTGCTCGCGGGCTTTGTGTCCTATCGCACGATCCCGAAAGAGTCCGAGCCGGACGTCAAGATCCCGATCATCTATGTGCAGCTCACCCAGCGCGGCATCTCGCCGGAAGATTCCGAGCGGCTTCTGCTGCGCCCGGTCGAAACGCAGCTGAAATCGGTCGGCAACGTCAAGGAAATGCGGTCCACCGCGTTTGAAGGCGGCGGCTATGTGCTGCTTGAATTCGAGGCCGGCTTCGATTCCAAGGCGGCGCTCGCCGATGTGCGCGCCAAGGTCGATCAGGCCAAGCGCGATCTGCCGCGCGACGCCGACGAGCCGGTGGTGACCGAGGTCAATCTGTCGCTTTACCCGGTGCTGGTCGTCGCGCTGTCCGGCGATATGCCGGAGCGCTCGCTTTTGCGCATCGCGCGCAATGCCAAGAACGTGATCGAGCAGGTGCCGGGCGTCCTTTCCGCCGAACTGCGCGGCTCGCGCGAGGAGGCGGTCGAGATCATCGTCGAACCGATGCTGCTGAAGAGCTACGGCGTCTCGCTCGACCAGCTCATCTCGACCGTGAATGCCTCGAACAGCCTGATCGCCGCCGGCGCATTGGAAGGCGGCACCGGCCGCTTCGCCGTGAAGGTGCCGGGCCTGATCGAGAAACCGCAGGACGTGCTGAAAGTCCCGGTGGCGGCAACGTCGGGCGCTTCGGTTACGGTCGGCGATGTCGCGCAGGTCAAGCCGACATTCAAGGACGCGGCCTCGATCACCCGCGTCAATGGCCGATCCGCCATGACCATCGAAGTGTCCAAGCGGACCGGCGCGAACCTGATCGAGACCGTGGACGGCGTGAAAGCCGCGGTTGAAAAGCTCAAAGCGACCTGGCCTGCGTCGGTGCAGGTCACGTTCACGCAGGATAAGTCGAAGGTCATCCGCCAGATGCTGGCGGACCTGCAGAACGCGGTCGCGACCGCCGTGCTGCTGGTCGTGGTCATCATCCTGTTCGCGCTTGGCTTCCGCGCCTCCTTGTTCATCGGCATCGCGATCCCGGCGTCGTTCCTCGCGGGTGTGCTGGGGCTGCATCTCGCAGGCCTCACCATCAATATCGTGGTGTTGTTCTCGCTCATCCTCGCGGTCGGCATGCTGGTCGACGACGCCATCATCGTCTCGGAATTTGCCGAGCGGCGGATGGCGGAAGGCATGCCGCCGAAGGAAGCCTATTCGCTCGCAGCCAAGCGCATGTCCGGTCCGGTGATCGCGGCGACCGCAACGCGCGTCGCCGCCTTCTCGCCGCTTCTGTTCTGGCCGGGCGTGGTCGGCCAATTCATGAAATACATGCCGATCACCCTGATCGCGACGCTGTCGGCTTCGCTTGTGGTGGCGCTGTTCTTCACACCGACGCTCGGCGCGTTGCTCGGCCGGGCGGCGCCGGTCCCGCATGACGAGCGCGCCTCCGACCGCGGCCCCTATATGCGCATGGTGAAGCTCGCGCTGCGCCATCCCGGTGCGACGCTCGGCCTTGCCTTCGCGCTCCTGATCGCGGTGTCGATGGCCTACGGCAAGCTCGGGCGCGGCGTCGAATTCTTCCCGAGCGTCGAGCCGGATTACGGCCAGGTCATCGTGCATGCGCGCGGCAACATCTCGCTGGAAGAGAAGGACCGCGTGCTCGCGCGGGTCGAGAAGGACGTGCTCGGTTATCCGGGCATCCGCACCGTCTATACCCGCGTCGGCGAGCAGCCGCGCGGCTCGAACGAGATCACCGAAGACACCATTGGCGTGATCCAGTTCGAATTCGGCGACTGGCAGCACCGCGAGCCCGCCAGCAAGATCATGGATGCGATCCGCGCCAAGACCGCGGACATTCCCGGCGTACTGGTCGAAGTGACCGCGCCGCGCGCAGGCCCCCCGACCGGAAAGCCGATCCAGGTGCAGATCGGCGCGCTCAATCCGGAAGTGCTGCCGGGGGTGGCGAAGCAGGTGGCGGGCATTCTGTCCAAGCGCAGCGACATCCGCGACCTCGACGACGGATTGCCGCTGCCCGGCATCGACTGGAAGATCGACGTCGACAAGGCGGAAGCGGCGAAATACGGCGCCGGCCCCAACACGGTCGGCACCGCGGTGCAGCTCGTCACCAACGGCGTGAAGGTCACCGAATATCGTCCGGCCGACAGCGACAAGGCGGTCGATATCCTTGTGCGCTTCCCGAATGACCGGCGCAGCCTCGACCAGATCGACGAATTGCGCGTGCAGACGCAATCCGGCCAGGTGCCGATCGGCAATTTCGTCAAGCGGATGCCGGCGCCGCGCGTCGGCTACATCAATCGGGTCGCCGGCAACCGGGTGATGACGGTCTCCGCCAACGTCGCCGAAGGCGTGCAGAGTGCCAAGGTGCAGCAGGAGATTCTTGCCGAGCTAGCGAAGACCGATCTCGGCGCCGGCGTAACCTTCAAGATGAAGGGCGAGGACGAAGAGCGCGCGAAGGCCTCGGCCTTCCTCATGAGTGCGTTCGGCACCGCGATCTTCCTCATTTTTGCGATCCTGCTCGCGCAGTTCAACCGGCTGACCTCGGTGTGGCTGGTGTTGAGCGCGGTGATCCTGTCCACCATCGGCGTCCTCGTCGGGCTTCTTGTGATGGCGCAGCCGTTCGGCGTGGTGATGACCGGCATCGGCATCATCGCCAATGCGGGCGTGATCGTGAACAACAATATCGTGCTGATCGACACCTACGATCGCCTGCGGCACGAGGGCATGGCGGCCTACGAGGCGATTCTCGAAACCTGCCGCGAGCGTGCGCGCCCGGTGGTGCTGACCGCGGGCGCCGCCATTCTCGGCGTATTGCCGATCGCGTTCGGCGTGAATCTCGACTTCATCCTGCGCGAGGTCACGGTCGGCGCGCCAGCGACGCAATGGTGGATTTCGCTGTCGACCGCGATCGTGTTCGGGCTTGGTTTTGCGACCATCCTGACGCTGGTCGTCACGCCGGCCGCGCTGATGCTGATCGCCAACGGCGCCGAGTGGCGGGTCGCGAAAATGGCGAAGCTGCGCGCGTGGTGGAAGGGAAGGAAAGCGGCAGCGGCGAATTGAGCGCGGCTGCTTGATCCTGGCGGGGGCTCGATCTCCGTTCGTCCCCGCGAAAGCGGGGACCCGGAATCCTGTCAGTCGGGGAGGCATCTGGATTTCCGGGTTCGCATGCGCCCCGGAATGACAGCCTAAAGCGTCGCTTCCACCGCGCGGCGCAGGTCGGCCGAGACCTTGGGCCGCACGCCGTAGAACGCCTCGAAGGCCGGCACTGCCTGATGCAGCAGCATGCCAAGACCGTCGACCGTGATGTTGCCGCGTTTGCGCGCGGCGGCGAGGAGCGGCGTCTCCAGCGGATTGTAGACGATGTCGGACACCATCGCGCTCGTCGGCAGAGCATCGAGCGCGATGTCGAGCGGCGGATAGCCGACCATGCCCTGGCTCGTGGTGTTGACGAGCAGTGCCGCGCCGGACAATGCGTCGCTGCGGCTCTCCCACGGCACAACCTTCACCCGTGACGGATCGATTCCGGCAAGCTCCTGCGCGCGTTCCAGCGTGCGGTTGGTCAGCCGGACCTCGGTTGCGCCGTCATCGAGCAGCGACACCACGATGGCGCGTGCCGCGCCGCCGGCGCCGAGCACGACAGCGGGCCCGCTGCCGGCTTTGAAATCCGGGGTCACATCGCGCAGGCTGGCGAGAAAGCCATAGGCGTCGGTGTTGAAGCCCGACAGCGTGCCGTCGTCCTGTACGACAACGGTGTTCACCGCACCGATCCGCGCCGCTACGGGGTCGACGCGGTCGACCAGCTTGAGCACGCCGAGCTTGTGCGGGATCGTCACGTTGCAGCCGGAGAAACCGAGCGCGCGCAGCCCGCGGATCGCATCGGGCAGCGCGTCCGGCTTGACCGGCAGCGGCAGATAGGCGCCGCGGATGCCATATTGTGAAAGCCAATGACCGTGAAGCACCGGCGATCGCGATTGCGCGACCGGCCAGCCGATCACACCGGCCAATTTGAAGGATTGCGGTCCAGCCATGATTGCAGATAACGGAACAAAGACGTTTCGATCTTGTATGCGAGTTTGCGCCCCAAGGTAACAGGCGAAGGCATGAATAAATCGATCACCAAGGGCGCGAGCGCCATCCAGATCCGCATGGGCGGATACGGCCCGGCTTCGACCGGATTCAGCAAGGCGCTGAAATTCATGGGCGACCGGCTGAGCGCGGAGTTCGGTGATGCGGTCGACATCAAGTATGTCTGGAACATCATGGATTTCGGCTATCGCTCGGAGGACATCCTCTGGCTGGTCGAATCCGGCGTGCTGTCGCTCGGCTATCAATCGTCGAGCTATCTCACCGACCGGGTGCCCGAGCTTGGCCTCGTCGATCTGCCGTTCCTGTTTGCCAACCGCGATCAGGCGCGCGCCACCATGGACGGTGAGCTCGGTCAAAGGCTCGTGCAGGCCATCGAAGACAAGGTGGATTACCGGATCGTCGGCTGGTTCGAAAACGGCTTTCGCCACATCTCAAACCGGCTGCGGCCGGTGCGCAGCCCGGCCGATCTCGCCGGCATGACCATCCGCGTGCTGCCGAGCGAAATCCAGAAGCGCACCTTCGCCTTGCTCGGCGCATTGCCGCAGCGGCTCGACCTGACCGAAGTTCTGGAGATGATCGTCGCGGGAACGATCGATGCGCAGGAAAACCCGCTCGCCAATACCGTGACCTATGGCGCGCATAAATATCATCGCTTCCACACGCTGACCGGACACTTCTACATCTCGCGGCCGATCTTCATCTGCCGCGCGCAATTCGATGCCTGGCCGAAAGCCTTGCAGGACGCGATGCGGCGCGTCGCGGCGGAGGCCGTGGCGTACCAGCGCGCCCTTGCCATCGAGGAGGAGCGCGAAGCGCGGCGCGCGATCGAGGACGAAGGCTGCCAGATCGAAGACCTCACGCCGGACGAACACGCAGCCTTTGCGCGCGCTGTGCATCCCATGATGGCCGATGCGCAGGAGACCTACGGCGATTTGCTGCGAATGGTGGCGCGATAAACTTTCATATCGCGAAACCAAACTTTACCATCTCGAAAAAGCCTTGACTCGGCTCCTCAGCCGCCGTTTTCTTCCGGCAATAAAAAACAAGCTGCCAAGGGGGAACGCCGTGTCCGACACTGCCATTGGCTCGATTCCCGCTGCTTCCGGCGTATCGAACGGAAGCGCGAAGCTGTCGAACGGAAGCGCGAAATCCCCTCACCGCGGGAGCATCCAGTCGGTCGACCGCGCATTGTCGCTTCTTGAATCGCTCGCTGAGGCCGGTGGCGAGGCCTCGCTGACCGACCTGTCCCGCCGCACCCACCTCAACGTGTCGACCTGTCATCATCTGCTGTCGACTCTGGTGAACTGGGGCTATGTCGCCAAGGTGCCGGGGCGGCGTTCCTACGCGCTCGGCGCGCGGGTGCTCTATCTGGGGCATGCCTGTCTGCGTCAGGTCGATCTGCCGCGCCGCGCACAGGCCCATATCGATCGCATCAATCAGGTCACCGGCGAGAGCGTCCATGTCGCGGTCCTGCAGGCCGACAACATCATCACGCTGGTGAAGCGCGAGGCGCGCCATGCGGTGCGCGTCGATTCCGGCATGCTCGGCCGCAACGATGCGCCGCACGCCACCGCGACCGGCAAGGCGATGATCGCCTGGGTTCCTGAAGACCAGATCAGGCGCATGCTGCCCGATGGGCTGAAGCGGTTCACCGACAAGACCATCGTCGACTTCGATACGCTGATCGAAGAATTGCGGCATGTCCGGCGCAACGGCTTTGCCATGGATCGCGAGGAGTTTCAGCCGGGCGTGATCTGCGTCGGCGCGGCGATCCGCGATCACGCCGGCGCCGTGGTCGGTGCGATCAGCGCGTCGACCCCGACGATGCGCGCCACCGAAGAACATCTCGACCTGATGCGGCGCGAGGTCATCGCTGCCACCAAGGCGATGTCGGCCGAGCTTGGCGAACCGGGTTCGCTGCAGCCGATCGCGGCGGTCGAATAGACACTGTTTTCTTGATGGAGAGTGGGCGATGTACGCACCTGCGGGCGTGAAAACCAGCGCGGATTTTCCGATCCCCGATACGATGAAGGCCTGGGTGCTGGGCGAGCCCGGCGAACTCAAGTTGATCGACAAGGCCGTGCCGGTGCCGAAAAAGGCCGAGGTGCTGGTGCGCATCGACGCGGTTGCGATCTGCGCCACCGATCTCGAGATCATCTATCACGGCCCGCCTGCGATGATTCAGGGCGGCATGCCGTTCAACAAGAACTTCACGCCGGGCCATGAATATATGGGCACGGTGGTCGCGCTCGGACCGGGCGTCGACGAATACAAGATCGGCCAGCGCATTACGGTCGAGATCCATGCCGGCTGCGGGCAATGCAAGCGCTGCCGCGAAGGCATGTATACCTCGTGTCACAATTACGGCCTGAACTACGGCGACGTCGACAAGGGCCACCGAGCCAACGGCTTCACCACCGATGGCGGCTTCTGCGAATACCAGGTGAACCACATCAATACGCTGGTCGGCATTCCCGACGACATGTCGGATGAGGAGGCGACCCTCGTGGTCACCGCGGGCACCGCGATGTATGGCCTGACCGAACTCGGCGGCCTCGTTGCCGGTGAAAGCGTTGTGGTGACGGGACCCGGCCCGATCGGTCTTCTCGGCGTTGCGGTCGCGAAGGCGTTGGGTGCGCAGCCGGTGATCCTCACCGGCACGCGCGACAATCGCCTGCAGATCGGCAAGGAACTCGGCGCCGATCACGTCATCAACATCCGCAAGGTGAATGACGTGGTGCAGGCGGTGAAGGATGCCAATGGCGGCAAGGGCGTCGATTATGTCATCGAATGCTCGGCTGCGCCGAACGCGGTCAACGAAGCGCTGAAGATGGTCAATCGCGGCGGCAAGGTTTGCCTCGCCGCATTCCCGCACGGCGAAGCGCCGGTCGATATCGCGCATATCGTCCGCAACAACATCTACGTTTACGGCATCCGTGGCGAAGGAAAAACCGCAACGCATCGCGCCGAAGCGTTCATGAAGCAGAAGCGCTTCGACGCGACGAAGATTCACACGCATACCTTCCCGCTGGAGGATCTGCCCACCGCGATCCGCTACGCCAAGGATCGCGTCGAGGATGCGATCAAGGTGGTGGTGAAGATGAAGCCGGGCGCCGCGCAGAAGATCGCGGCGGAGTAACACCGCGCAAGCGGCGCATTTCTTCCCTCTCCCCTCGGGGGAGAGGGTGCCGAAACGCCGAAGGCGTTGAGGCGGGTGAGGGAGGGGGGCACAGTCTCCCGCCACCGTCTCACCCGGCTCGGACCTTAAGGTCCTCGCCGACCCTCTCCTGAAGGGGAGGGACAACGGAGCAAGTGGCGACCATGCTTCTCTGCGACGCATATCTGACGCCGAAGTCGCTCGACGAAGCCTTCGATCTGATCGAGGCGCATCGCGGGCGCTATCGGCTGGTCGCCGGCGCCACCGATCTCCTGCCCTGGGCGCGCGAGGGTCGCGCCGGCGACGTGCATATCCCGGTGCTGATCGACATCGCCAGGATTCCGCATTTGCGCGAAGGCACCGTCAGCGAAAGAAGCGTGCGCCTCGGCGCGGCAACTCCGATCCAGCGCTTTCTCGATGATGCCACGCTCGGCCGCGCCATGCCGGCGATGCCACGCTGTGCGATCTGGTTCGCCGACGATCAGCTCCGCGAAGCGGCAACGATCGGCGGCAATGTGGTGAATGCCTCGCCCGCCGCTGATGGTGTGCCGCCACTCGCCGCGCACGCTGCGGTGGTCGAGCTTGCAAGCCGAAAACATGGCCGGATCGAAACGCGGCGCCTTCCGATCGCCGATTTCGTAACCGGCCCCGGCAAGACGGCGCTGGCCGAGGACGAGATTCTCGTCGCGATCGAATGCGCGGCGCTCCAAGGCTATGGCGGCAGTTTCGAAAAGGTCGGGCATCGCCGGTCGCTGGTGATCTCCACAGTTTGCCTCGCCGCCCTTGTGAAGCTCGACGATGACGGACGTCGTTTCGACGATGTCCGCCTTTGTCTTGGCGGGATCGGCCCGGTGCCGGACCGGCTGCGTGATGTCGAGCAATTCCTGAAGGCGGGACTGGTCGATGCAGAACGGCTCGAGCGGGCCGCCGAGATGCCGGTGAGCCTTGTGCGCTCGCGCACAAGGCAGGATTACCGCCGCGACGTCGTGCGCGGCTTCATGCTGCGCGGGCTCGTCAATGCGGCGCGGCGCGCGGGAGCCGAGCCCGATCTGTTCAGCGCAGAACTGGAGGCCGCCTGTGCCTGACATGCGGATCGAAGCCGTCGTCAACGGGCGCAAGATCGCGCGCAGCGCGCAGCCCCATCAGCGTCTGCTCGATTTCCTGCGCGACGAGTTGCAGCTCACCGGCAGCAAGGACGGCTGCGGCGCCGGCGAATGCGGGGCGTGCTCGGTCTTCGTCGACGGTGTGTTGATGAAGTCCTGCATGATGCCGGTCGGCAAGGCGCAGGGCGCGAGCATCGAAACCGTCGAAGGGCTGGCGCAGAAGGGCGATCTCTCCGTTCTGCAGAAGGCCTTCCACAAGACCGGCGCCAGCCAGTGCGGTTATTGCATTCCCGGCATGGTGATGGCCGCGACCGCGGCCTTGCGTGCCAATCCGTTTGCCGACCGCGAGGAGATCAAGGAGCGGCTCGGCGGAAACATCTGCCGCTGCACCGGCTATCAGAAGATCTTCGATGCGGTCGAGCTGGCGCGCGACGTGCAGAACGGCCGGTTGCCGGCGACTGCGCTCGCCGAAGCCGATGTGTCCGAAGGCAAGTTTATCGGCGCCAATGTCCGCCGCATTGATGCGCCGAGCAAGGTATCGGGCGCGCTCAGATATGCCGGCGACATGACGATGCCGCACATGCTGCATATGCAGGTGCTGCGCTCGCCGCACCCGCATGCGCTGATCGAATCGATCGACACCTCGGAAGCCGAGGCGATGGAGGGCGTCGAAGGCGTCATCACCTGTGCCGATGTGCCGGGCGAGGACGGGTTCGGCGTGTTCGTTCACGATCAGCCGGTGATGGCGCGCGGCAAGGTGCGTTATGTCGGGGAGGCGGTCGCCGCCGTCGCGGCGGAGGATCTCGTCACCGCGAGGCGCGCCCTGGCGAAGATCAAGGTCGCGTACAAGCCGCTG
>NZ_DATMRX010000359.1:0-5864 GCF_035565855.1 Pseudorhodoplanes sp. | reverse complement strand
CTCCGCTACGTCGCGGGCGCAGCGATTCTGGACCAATGTGTTCCAGGCGCTCCTGATCGCGGTCGTCGTGCTGTGGGTGATGGATGTCCCCCGCCAGTGGTTCAACGTCGCCTTCTATACCGAGCAGATGCTCACGGTGTGCATCGGACTGGTTCTTGCGCTCGCTTTCACGGTCGAGACCGATCGCAAGTTCGGCGCAATCCACTCGGGCGCGGCGGCGGCAACCCTCATCCTCCTGTCCTACACGATCTACCGGTACGAGGTCGTCGCGGCCAATCCGCTGCCTTTCGTCGCGGGCTATGCGGTGCTGCTGGCCTGGACCTTCCTTGGCGCGCGACCGCGATTTGCGGCGTATTTCGACTGGATTGCGGTCGTTACCTCGCTCGTAATCTGCGGCTATATCGCGGTCCGCTACGAGCCTCTTACCTACGAGATCGCGCTCCTGCCCGTGGAAGGGATCGTCGGCAGCGCGATCCTGACGTTCCTCGTGCTCGACGGGAGCCGCCGCACCTCCGGCTGGGGCTTCGTCGGCATCATCCTCGCGATGGCGATCTATATCTTCATCTCGCCGCATCTGCCCGGCGATTTTGCCACTCGCAAGGTCTCGCCCGAGCGGCTGATCGTCTATCTCGGTCTCGATACCAACGGTATCATCGGCGCCATCGTCGGCGTCGCTGTGCTGGTGGTCATTCCCTTCACCATTATGGGGCAGGTGCTGGCGCGCACTGGCGGCGCCGATTTCTTCGCCGATCTTGCAGCTTCCGCAATGGGCCGCTTTCGCGGCGGCTCGGCCAAGATCGCCGTGTTCGGGTCCGGCCTGTTCGGGATGATTTCCGGCAGCGCCGTGAGCAACGTGCTTGCGGTCGGCATCGTCACCATCCCGATGATGATCAGGTCGGGATTTTCGCCGCGCAAGGCTGCGGCCATCGAAGGCGTCGGCTCCACCGGCGGGCAGCTCATGCCGCCGGTAATGGGCGCGGCCGCCTTCATCATGGCGGAATTCCTGCAGGTCTCGTACGGCGCGGTCTGTGTCGCCGCCGCGATCCCGGCCTTCCTGTATTACGCCTGTCTTTTCATCCACGTTGACCTGGAAGCCGCCAAGCACAAGATCGGCGCGGCGCAGGTCGAAGGTGCGCCGACGGTCGGGGAGGTGATGCGATCAGGCTGGCATTTCTTTCTGCCGATCGCCTTCCTCGTCTTCTCGCTGCTTTATCCCGAATATACGCGCCTCACGCCGGAGAAGACCGCGATCGTCTGCACGCTCATCATCGTGGTGTGCACCTATATCTTCGGCTATCGCGGCAGGCGGCCGACCGTCCGCGAGACCGTGCAGGCGATCATCGATACCGGCCGCTTCTCGCTCGACATCATCCTGATTGGCGCCGCCGCCGGCATCATGGTCGGCATCATGAGCATATCGGGGCTCGCCTTCGGGATGACGCTCCAGCTCATCACGCTGTCCGGCGACAATGTTTTCGTGCTGCTGCTGATCATCGCGATGCTGGCCTTTGTGCTCGGCATCGGGTTGCCGACGGTCAGCGTCTACATTCTCACCGCGACGCTGCTTGCGCCCGCGCTGGTGAAGCTCGGTGTCACGCCGATGGCCGCGCATATGTTCGTGATGTATAACGGCATGCTCTCCATGATTACGCCGCCGGTCGCGTTCGCGGCTTATGCTGCGGCGAATATTGCCAAAACCGATGGCTGGACCACCGGCTGGGTCGCCTGTCTCGTCGGCTGGAGCACCTTTATCCTGCCGTTCCTGTTCGTGCTGACGCCAAGCCTTTTGATGGACGGGCCGGCGGTCGAGATCGTGTGGAATCTCCTGCGCGTGTTGTTCGGGCTCTATGTCGGAACAGCCGCGATCCTCGGCTTCTCGCTCACGCCGCTGTCTCGATCGATGCGATGGCTTTACGGACTTGTGGCCGCCGGCATCGTGTTGCCGCCGGCCGCCTTCAGTGCAGCGCCTTACGTGAACTATGCCGCAGTGGCGGCCGGCATCATCGGTCTCGTGTTTGAACATCTTCGCCGGAATGCCACCGAGCGGGAGCAGGCGACTGCGAAGGCCTCCTGAATCCGGTTTGACAGGGCCGAACCAGAACATGCATTATAGTTCATGTCGTCTGGGAGGACGCTGTGAATTCGACAATGCCAAAACCGGCGCACGAAGCCGGTAAGCCGCCATTCCGACCCATCCGCTTCGCCGAGCCGCGAGTCGTACGGGAAGATCGCAGCGACGGTTCGATCGTATTGCGGGCCGGACAGCCCCTTGCGCCTTATGTCCCGAGCCTTGCACTCCTGTTCCGCAGCGCCGTCGAACGCCAGCCCGACCGGCTGCTGATGGCCGAACGCGATGCCACGGGCGCCTGGGCCGGGGTCACCTATGCGCAGGCGCGCCGCAAGGCCGACGCGGTCGCGCAGGCGCTGATCGATCGCGGTCTTTCAGCCGAACGTCCGGTCATGGTGCTGTCCGGCAATGCGGTTGAGCATGGGCTGATGACGCTGGCCTGCTACACCGCGGGGATACCCATAGCGCCGATCTCGGTTGCCTATTCGCTGCAGAGCCAGGATCACGCCAAGCTCAAATACATCAACGAGCTGCTGACGCCGGGCCTCGTCTATGTGTCCGATACCGCTCCATTCGCGAAGGCGCTGGCGCATGTCACGGCGCCGATCGTTGCCGGAAAGAACGGCGCCAACCTGCCGAATGTCACGCTGTTCTCAGACCTCGAGAAGACGGTGGCGGGCCCTGCGGTCGAGAAGGCGGTCGCCGCGATCCGTCCCGATACGATCGCGAAGTTTCTGTTCACCTCGGGATCGACCAGCCTGCCGAAAGGCGTCATCAACACGCATGGCATGCTGACCGCGAACCAGCAGCAATCGGTGCAAACCTGGCCGTTCATCGAAGACGATCCGATGGTGCTGGTCGATTGGCTGCCGTGGAACCACACCTTCGGCAGCAACTACAATTTCAACCTGATCCTGCAGCAAGCCGGCACACTCTACATCGACGGTGGCAAGCCGTTGCCGGCGCTGGTGGGGCAGACCGTTCAGAATCTGCGCGAGATTGCGCCGACGGTTTATTTCAATGTGCCCGCTGGCTACGGCGCCTTGCTTCCGTTCCTGGAAAAGGACGACGCGCTGGCGCGCCAATTCTTTTCACGTGTGCGGCTCCTGTTCTATGCCGGCGCATCCTTGCCGCAGGACATGTGGGAGCGTCTGGAGGCGCTCGCGATCCGCATCACCGGCGCACGCGTGCCAATGACATCGGCCTGGGGTACGACCGAAACCTCACCTCTGGCGACCTCGGCGCATGTGCTTCTGGAGCGCGCGGGAAATGTCGGCGTCCCGGTCCCGGCTGTCGACGTGAAGCTTGTGCCCACCGGTGGCAAGCTGGAGATCCGCGTGCGTGGCCCGAACATCACGCCGGGCTATTGGCGACGGCCCGATCTCACGCAAGCGATGTTCGACGAGGAGGGTTATTATCTGCCCGGTGACGCCGTGCGCTTCGCCGATCCCGCCGATCCGAACCAGGGTCTGATCTTCGATGGCCGCACTGCGGAAGATTTCAAGCTCACAAACGGCACCTGGGTTGCGGTCGGTGCGCTTCGCGTCGGCGCGATCGCAGCCGCGTCACCTGTCTTGCAGGATGCAATCGTGTGCGGTGAGGGCCGCGATCAGGTCGGACTGATCGCATGGCTGAACGCGGCCGGATGCAAGGAAGTCACCGGCGAGGATGGCGATCTGTCCTTCTACGCGGTGCATCCGAAGATCCACACCCATCTGCGCAATGCGTTTGCGCGCTGGAACAAGGTCAATACCGGCGCGACGATGCGGATCGCGCGCGTATTGCTTCTGCCCGATCTGCCATCGATCGATCGCAACGAGATCACCGACAAGGGCTACATCAATCAGCGCGTCGCACTCGAATGCCGCAAGGCTGAAGGCGAGCGGCTGTTCGATACCAAGCGTCATCCCGATGTCATTGTGGTCGAATGAATTTGACCCTGTGAAATCGGAGCCGTGTGCGAGGAATTGCGGCTCCCTCGCTGGTGTTCTATCAATCTCGAACAACAACAAGCCAGTAGGGAGATCGCCGATGTCACGCCGGCATTTGCTCGGAATTGCCGCTGCTCTGTTCGTGTCCGTTGTGCCGCTCGGTGCGCAGGCACAGGATTATCCGTCGCGGCCGGTGAAGATTGTCGTGCCGTTCGGCGCTGGCGGTCCGGCCGACGTTTATGCGCGCGTCCTCGCGCAGCATCTCGGTGAAACGCTGAAGCAGCCGTTTGTGGTGGAGAACCGGCCCGGCGCCGGCTCGATCATCGGCACCGATGCGGTCGCGAAGTCCGACCCCGATGGCTACACGCTGCTGCTGATGTCGAACACGCACACGGTGAACGAGACACTGACGCCGAACAAGCCGTTCAAGCTGATGAATGACTTCGTCGCCGTCGCCCCGATCAATTATTCGGACCTGTTGATGGTCGTGCATCCATCGGTGCCGGCGAAGGACGTCAAGGAATTCATTGCGCTGGCCAAGGCGAAGCCGGGCGGCCTCAATTACGCGTCGTCGGGGCCGGGCACGCCGTATCATATGGCCGGTGAATTGTTCAAAGCCATGAGCGGTACCGACATCGTGCATGTCCCGCACAAGGCCTCGGGTGAGGCGCGGTCCAGCGTGCTCGGCGGCCACGTGCAGATGATGTTCGATGCGGTGACCACGATGTCGAACAGCGCCAAGCAGGGGCAGGTGAGGGCGCTCGCCACCACCGGCACCAAGCGCTCGGAACTGACGCCCGACGTTCCGACTGTGTCGGAAGCCGGCGTGCCTGGCTATGAAGCGACCATCTGGCTGGGGCTGATGGCCCCCGCCAAGACCCCGCAAGCCGTGATCGACAAGCTCAATGCCGAGATCACCAAGATCGTGAACCGGCCTGACCTGCGCGAGGCCTGGGCCAAGCAGGGCGCAGTCCCGATGACGATGAGCCCGAAAGAGTTCGATACCTATCTGCGCAAGGACATCGACAAATGGGCCGATGTCGTCAAGAAAACGGGCGCGACCGCAAAGTAAGGCCCCAGCTTGGCCCGCGGACCCGATTCGTTGATGGCCCGATCACCGGATTGAATTGATCCGGTGACGGGAATGCATTAGCTCTGCCGCGACTTTTCGCGGAGAGCTGGGAATGCGCTATTGCAGGTTCAACAATGATCGCCTTGGTGTGGTCCGGGGCGACATGGTCCACGACGTCACCGCCGTTCTCGAGAAGCTTCCGGCGGTCCGCTGGCCTCTGCCGGCGCATGATCCGCTGGTCGTGGCGCTGCCGCAGATCCGTGGGGACATGGAGGCCGCGGCCGACCGGGCGACCCCGGTGCCGATCTCTTCGGTGAAGCTTCTCAATCCGGTCCCCAACCCCTCGAAGGTGATCGGTGCGCCGGTCAACTATCACGCGCATATCGACGAGGCCAATCGCGACCAGCAGATCAGCTTCGGCAAGACCATCAAAACCATCGACCATTATGGCGTGTTCCTGAAATCGAACTCTTCGCTGTCGGGCCCTTCCGAGCCCGTGCCGGTGGTGGAGAAGGACCGCCGCACCGATCACGAGGTCGAACTGGCCGCGATCATTGGCGAGACTTGTTTCAATGTGCCGGAAGAGGGCGCGCTGAAATATATCGCCGGCTACGCGATCGGTCTCGACATGACGATCCGCGGCCCTGAGGAGCGCTCGCTCCGCAAGTCGCTGGATCGCTTCTCGGTGGTCGGACCCTATGTCGTCACCGCGGACGAGATCCCCGATCCGGAAAATCTCGATCTGGAAATCCTGGTGAACGGGCAGGTGCGGCAGAAATCGAACACCTCGCGC
>NZ_DATMRX010000358.1:0-19546 GCF_035565855.1 Pseudorhodoplanes sp. | reverse complement strand
CATTCGCAAGATTGCCGAAGAGCGACAGCAGAACGCTGCGGGGTGAAATCCTTTCGGCCGCCCTCATCCTTCGAGACGGCTGCTTCGCAGCCTCCTCAGGATGAAAGTGGATTTGCTTTCGCTGCGTGCATTCGCATCAAGCCGCCTTCTTGCCTTCGGCGATCTTCACCAGATTGCGCAGGATCTTCGTGGTGCCGAGCAGCCGCTGCACCGGCTTCGGCCAATCGTCGAGGAACACCACCTTCATGTCCGGACGCACCTTGGCGATCGGCGCCTGGCTGGTGATGTAACGCATCAGCCCTTCCGGATTGGCGAAGCTGTTGTCACGGAATTGCAGCACCGCGCCCTTCTGGCCGGTGTCGATCCGCTCGACATTGGCGCGCTTCGCCAGCAACTTGATCACCACGATCTGCATCAGATGCTTGACCTCTTCCGGCAGCGGTCCGAAGCGGTCGACCAGCTCGGCAGCGAAGCCCTCGACCTCCTGCTCGTTCTCGACCGTCGCGATCCGACGATACAGACCGAGCCGCACGGACAGGTCGGCGACGTAGTCTTCGGGAATGAGCACCGGCGTGCCGACGGTGATCTGCGGCGACCATTGATCCGCCACCGGCTCGGAAATGCCGGCCTTGAGCGCGGTGACCGCCTCCTCCAGCATCTGCTGGTAAAGCTCGAAGCCGACTTCCTTGATGTGACCCGACTGCTCCTCGCCGAGGAGATTGCCGGCGCCGCGAATGTCGAGGTCATGCGAGGCAAGCTGGAAGCCTGCGCCCAGCGTGTCGAGCGACTGCAGGACCTTGAGCCGCCGTTCGGCCTGCGCAGTGATGCGCTTTTCCGCGGGCAATGTGAACAGCGCATAAGCGCGGATCTTCGAACGTCCCACTCGTCCGCGCAACTGATAGAGCTGCGCGAGACCGAAGCGGTCGGCCCGATGCACGATCAGCGTATTGGCGCTCGGAATGTCGAGACCGGATTCCACGATCGTGGTCGAGATCAGGACATCGAACTTGCCATCATAGAAGGCCGACATGATGTCCTCGAGCGCGGTCGCCGGCATCTGGCCATGGGCTACCGCGACCTTCACCTCGGGGATGGTCTTGTCGAAAAACTCCTTCGCGCCGGCAAGATCCTCGATCCGCGGGCAGACATAGAAGCTTTGCCCGCCGCGATAGCGTTCGCGCAGGATCGCCTCGCGGACAACGACCGGATCGAACGGCGAGACGAAGGTTCGCACCGCCAGCCGATCGACGGGGGGCGACGCGATCAGCGAAAGGTCGCGCACGCCCGTCAATGCAAGTTGCAGGGTGCGCGGGATCGGCGTTGCGGTCAGCGTCAGCACGTGGACTTCGGCGCGCAGAGCCTTCAGCTTCTCCTTGTGCGCTACGCCGAAATGCTGCTCCTCGTCGACGATGACAAGCGCGAGATCCTTGAATTTCACGTTCTTGCCGAGCAAGGCATGGGTGCCGACGACGATGTCGAGCGTACCTTCCGCCAGGTTCTTGCGGGTCTGCGCGAGCTCCGCGGAGGTGACAAGGCGCGAAGCCTGGCCGATCTTCACCGGGAAGCCGCGAAAGCGCTCGGTGAAGGTCTTGTAGTGTTGCCGCGCAAGCAAGGTGGTCGGCACCACGACCGCGACCTGCTTGCCGGCCATGGCGGCCACGAAAGCCGCACGCAGCGCCACCTCGGTCTTGCCGAAGCCGACATCGCCGCAGACCAGCCGGTCCATCGGGCGGCCGGAGGCGAGATCCTCCAGCGCGGCGTCGATGGCGTTCTGCTGATCCTCGGTCTCCTCGTAGGGAAAACCGGCGCAGAATTCATCATAGAGGCCCGCCGGCACCGTGAGCTTCGTCGCCTCGCGGAGTTTGCGCTCGGCGGCGACCTTCATCAGTTCATGCGCAATCTCGCGGATGCGGTTCTTCATCCGCGCCTTGCGCGTCTGCCAGGCGGTGCCGCCGAGACGGTCGAGATCGACTTCAAGATCTTCGGAGCCGTATCGTGACAACAGCTCGATATTTTCCACCGGCAGATAGAGCTTGTCGCCGCCGGCGTAATGCAATTCGAGGCAGTCATGCGGCGCACCGGCCGCTTCGATCGTCGCAAGACCCACAAAGCGCCCGATGCCGTGGTCAACATGGACCACGAGATCGCCGGCCGAGAGAGAGGTCGCCTCGGCGATGAAATTCTCGGCCTTCTTGGATGCACGGCGCGGCCGCACCAGCCGGTCGCCGAGAATGTCCTGCTCGCCGATGATCGCAGCCTGCGCGGTCTCGAAACCGGACTCCAAGCCAAGGACAGCCAGCGACACTTCGATCTTGGGCCGGGTCAGCGCCTCCTGCCAAGAGCCGACATTGGCAAGGTTCGTCAGCCCGTGGTCGCGCAGCACATGGCTCATGCGATCGCGGGCGCCATCGCTCCACAGCGCGATGACCACCTGCTTTCCGTCTCTCTGCAGGGCGGCGACGTGCCTGGTCACGGCGTCGAACACATTGCCGTCGGCTTCGGCGCGTTCGGCGCTGAAATTGTGACCTTGCTTGGTGCCGATATCGACGACCGCCGCATCCGAGCTCTCGGGCACCGCGAAGGGCGTCATCCGCGCGAGCTTCAGGCGGGCCAGCTGCGCCTTCCATTCATCGGCGGTGAAATAGAGTCGCTCCGGCTTCAGCGGCTTGTAGGGGACGCCGCCGACGCCCTGCGGCGCGTTCTGGCGGGTCTCGTAATAGTCGGCGATCTGCGCAATCCGCTCCTGAACCGCATCGTCGGCGAGCGGCTCGATCACGACAGGCGTGCGGTCGAGATAATCGAACAGCGTGTCGAGATGATCGTGAAACAGCGGCAGCCAATGCTCCATGCCAGGATAGCGCCGGCCTTCGCTCACCGATTCATAGAGCTGATCGTCGCGCGTCGCCGCGCCGAAGGCCTCGACATAGCCCAGCCGGAATCGGCGGATGGTCTCGGTCGTGAGCTGGAATTCCGCGACCGGAACGAGATCCAGCGCGCGCAGGTCATATTGGGTGCGCTGGGTCTCCGGATCGAAAGCGCGGATGCTCTCGATCTGATCGCCGAAATAATCGAGCCGGACCGGCTCGGCCATGCCGGGCGCGAACAAATCGAGGATGCCGCCGCGCAAGGCGTAGTCGCCGGGTTCGCGCACGGTGGAGGCGCGGGTATAGCCATTCAGCTCGAGCCAGCTCGCGACCCGCTCCATCGACAGCACATTGCCCGGTGCCGCGGACAGCGATTGCCCCATGACCATCGTGCGGGGCGGCACGCGCTGCAGGATGGCGTTGACGGTGGTGAGGACCACCGCCGGCTTGTCGCGCGCCTCGACATTGGCGAGCCGCGACAGCGTGGTCATGCGCTGGGCCAGCACACCGGCATGGGGCGACACGCGGTCGTAAGGCAGGCAATCCCAGGCCGGGAATTCCAGCCGCTCGACCTCCGGGGCGAAGAAGGAAAGGCCCCGCGCCAGCGCCGCCATACGCGGTCCATCGCGGCACACCACCAGAAGGCTGACCGCGGGCGGCTCGCGTCCCGCCGCCACGGCCCGCGCGAGATCGGCCACCACCATGCCCTCGGCGCCATCGGCGACACCCGACAACGTCAGCGGTTTGCCGCTTTTCAGAAGCTCGGCCGGAGAGAACGACATCAGCGGCGGCCTTCGTTGTGGAACCGCACGATGCGCGTCAGCAGCTCCGACTGGTATTCCTGCGGGATGGCCGCCTCGCCGGTCACCCAGACGTAAAGATCGTGGTCCGGCACGTCGAGCAGCCGCTCATAAAGATCGAGTTCGCCATCGGACAGGTCGGCGATATGCGCATCGGCAAAACGGCCGAGCAGGAGATCGGTTTCCCGAATCCCGCGATGCCAGGACCGGAACAGCAGCCGCCGCTGACGTTCGCTCAACCCTTCGCTCGATCGTGTCGACCCTGTCATTCATCACCCGCAACGCCAAAAGCCCGGACGGGCCGGGCGCGCGTATATAGGCGCTGAGAGAGCGGCTGTCAGCCCGTTGTGTTTGGGATATCGATAGGCCATGCGGCCCACCCTGCTCGATCCGCTTTTCGCGGCGATCACGACGCTTCCCGGCATCGGTCCGAAGCTCGAGAAGCTTTATCGGCGGCTGCTCGGCCGGGACGACGAGCCGCGCATCGTCGACCTTCTGTTTCACCTGCCGACGGGCGCCATCGATCGCCGGGCGCGGCCGAAACTGCGTGAGGTGGAGCCCGGCACGGTCGTGACCGTCAAGGTGACGGTGGACCGGCATCGGCCGGCGCCGCCCGGTCGCGACCGCGCCCCGCATCTTATCTATGCGAGCGACGACACCGGCGACCTTGTCATCACCTATTTCCGCGCGCGCAAGGAGTATCTGGAGAAGCTCTTTCCGGTCGGCGAGACCCGTTACGTCTCCGGCCTGACCGCTCTCTATGACGGCATGCTGCAGATGGTCCACCCGGACCGCGTCGTCGACGAGAAGGGCCTTGCCGTCCTGCCGATGATCGAGCCGGTCTATCCGCTGACCGAGGGCATTACGGCGAACATGATCGTGAAAGCGATGGATAGCGCGCTGTCCAGGATTCCGGTGTTGCCGGAATGGCAGGACGCGGCCTTCCTCGCAAAGAATGGCTTCCCGGATTTCGGCACGGCTTTGCGCAAGCTGCACCGGCCCGAAGCGCTGGACGATATCGCGCCGCAAGGTGGCGCCCATACCCGCCTCGCCTATGACGAATTGCTCGCAAGCCAGCTCGCGCTCGGCCTGATGCGGGCTCATAATCGCAAGCGCGCCGGCCGCGCCAACGCCGGCGACGGCCATCTGCGGCGGGCGATCATCGCAGCCCTGCCCTATTCGCTGACCCTGTCCCAGCATCGCGCCCTCGATGCCATCGTCGCCGATCTCGGCAAGCCCGAGCGGATGGTGCGGCTTCTGCAGGGCGATGTCGGCTCAGGAAAAACCGTCGTCGCGCTGCTCGCGGCCGCGGCGGTCATCGAGGCCGGACGCCAGGCGGCCTTGATGGCGCCGACCGAGATCCTTGCCCGTCAGCATTTCAACACCATCGCGCCTCTGGCGGCGACGGTCGGCATCCGAGCTGATCTTCTCACCGGCCGCGAGCGCGGCAAGGATCGTGCGGTTCTGCTTGAGCGGCTCGAGTCCGGCGATGTGCATTTCCTCGTCGGCACGCATGCGCTGTTCCAGGACGACGTCACATTCCGCGATCTTGCGCTCGCGATCGTCGACGAGCAGCACCGGTTCGGTGTGCATCAGCGCCTCGCGCTCGTGAACAAGGGCGAAGCGGTGGACATGCTGGTCACGACCGCGACACCGATCCCGCGCACGCTGGTCCTGACCTATTTCGGAGACATGGACATTTCCGAATTGCGGGAAAAGCCGGCGGGCCGGCTGCCGGTCGATACGCGGACCATCCCGCTCGAGCGGCTCGACGAGGTGGTCGACGCCGTCGGCCGGGCGCTCAAGGACGGTCAGCGCGTGTATTGGGTGTGTCCGCTGGTTGCCGAATCCGAAACCGGCGACCTCGCCGCTGCCGAGGATCGGTTCAAGGCGCTGCGCAAGCGGTTCGGCCGCGCCGTCGATCTTGTGCATGGGCAGATGCGCGGCTCGGAAAAGGACGAGGCGATGCGGCGGTTTTCCGTCGGAGAATCGCAGCTCCTCGTATCGACCACGGTGATCGAGGTCGGCGTCGACGTTCCGGAAGCGACCGTCATGGTGATCGAGCATGCCGAGCGCTTCGGGCTCGCCCAGCTTCATCAGCTGCGCGGGCGGATCGGACGCGGCCACGGCAAATCCACCTGTCTCCTGCTCTATCGCGCGCCCCTTGGCGAGACCGCCAAAGCGCGTCTCGCCATCATGCGAGAAACCGAAGACGGCTTCCGGATCGCGGAGGAGGATCTGAAACTGCGCGGCGAAGGCGACGTGCTCGGCACGCGCCAAAGCGGCATGCCGAGCTTCCGCATCGCCTCGCCCGAAGCGCACGGACATCTGTTGCCAGCGGCCCGCGATGACGCGCGGCTCATCCTGTCGCGCGATGCCACGCTCGCAAGCGAGCGCGGCAAGGCCCTGCGGGTGCTGCTCTATCTGTTCGAGCGCGACGACGCGATCAGGCTCGTCGACGCCGGCTGACTTATTCGCCGAGCGGGTTCGGACCGAACCGGTTTGGCCCCGGCTTGCCGCGCGACGCATACCACACGATCAGCACGATGGTGCCGATCAGCGGGATGATGTGCAAAAGCTGCCACCAGCCGGAGCGATCGATGTCGTGCAGGCGTCGCGCGCCGACAGCGAGGTTGGGGATCAGCGTTGCAAGGCCGAACAGGCCCTGGAGCACCGGCGCGCCATCTCCGAAGATACTATAGTCGAGGACGCCGAGAACGAGCCCCGCCAGGAAACAGAACAGCGCCCAGTACCAGAAGGCCGAACGCTGGGCGCGTCCTGAAAAGTTCGCGTAGTTCTGAAAGCCGGAAGTAATCGCCTCACCGAAATTCATCGCCCCGTCTCCCCGTTGAATAATCGAACGCGCGTTACGCAGCATTCTCCTTGTCGTTGCGAACCGACTGAGCGGTTCGCGCGGCCGCAGCGAGCGCTGCAAATCCCTTCTGGCTTTCGTCGGGCGCAGCGCCCGGCTGGATCATGCCGGCCGACATGATCAGGGTCGCAGCCTGCTCGACGGGAATCTCAAGCTCGATGATATTCTTGCGCGGAACATAAAAGAAGAAGCCGGTCGTCGGATTTGGCGTGCACGGCAGGAATACCGATATCTGATCGTCGTCGCCCGGCAGGCATTTCGCCACCTCGGCGCTCGGCGGCTGGGACAGGAAGACAAGCGACCACATCCCCGGCGCCGGAAATTCGACAAGGCCAACCTTGCGGAAGCTGTTGCCGGATTTCGAGAACAGCATCTGAAAGACCTGCTTCACCGTCTTGTAGATCGGCCGCACGATCGGCATCCGGTCGATCAGACGGTCGCCGAGTTGGATCAGCGTCCGGCCGACAAGGTTGTGGGTGAGAAATCCGAGCAGCGTCAGCGCAACGACCGCGATCACAAGACCCGATCCGGGGATGTTTAGCGGCAGATAGGTTTCCGGGCGGTAGGTCTCCGGGATCAGCGGGCGCACCAGGCCATCGACCCAGGTGACGAAAGTCCAGATCAGCCACATCGTGACCGCGACCGGCCCGGCGACGATCAGGCCGGTCAGGAGATAGTTGCGCAACCGGGCGCCGAGGCCATGCGGCGGCAGATCGGTCTCGATGATATCAGGAGGCGTGTCGGTCATTCGCGGCGCTTGGGCGGCGGAACGCCGCCTCTGTTCGGTCTATATAGCCCAAGTCGCGGCGCTTTGCGGCGATGGTGTGGCTGATTATTCAACCGTGACCGATTTCGCCAGATTTCGTGGCTGGTCGATGTCGGTGCCAAGCGCCACGGCCGCGTAATAGGCCAGAAGCTGGATCGGCAGCGCATAAACGAGTGGCGTCACCGAGTTCGGCATGTCCGGAAGGGTGATGGTGGTCACCCCCGGCATCGCCGCGGCGACCGTTCCCTTCGGGTCGCTCAGGAGGATGATTCGGCCGCCCCGCGCCGCCACCTCCTGCATGTTGGACACCGTCTTTTCGAACACCTGGTCATAAGGCGCCGTGACGATCACGGGCATGGTCTCGTCGATCAGCGCAATCGGTCCGTGCTTGAGTTCGCCCGCCGCATAGCCTTCGGCGTGGATGTAGGAGATTTCCTTCAGCTTCAGCGCGCCTTCGAGCGCGAGCGGGTAGCTCGTGCCGCGCCCGAGATAGAGCACGTCACGGCTCTTGCTGATGTCGCGCGCCAGCAATTCGATGTCGCCCTCGAGCTTGAGCACATCGTTCATGTGCCGCGGCACCTCGATCAGGGCGTGCACCAGCTCGCGTTCCTCTGCTTCGCTCAGACATTGCCGCGCGCGACCCGCGGCGATGGCGAGGCAGGCGAGAACGGCGAGCTGGCAGGTAAAGGCTTTCGTCGACGCAACGCCGATCTCGGGACCGGCAAGCGTCGGCATGATGACGCTGCTTTCACGCGCGATCGTGGAGGTCTGCACGTTGACCACCGCGAGCACGTGCTGTCCCTGGGACTTGGCATAGCGAAGCGAGGCGAGCGTGTCGGCTGTCTCGCCGGATTGCGAAACCACGATGGTCAGATCGCCCTTGCGCAGCGGCGCTTCGCGGTAACGGAATTCCGACGCCACATCAATCTCGACGGGAAGGCGCGCGTAGCGTTCGAACCAGTATTTCGCGACGAGGCCCGCGTAATAGGCGGTCCCGCAGGCCGAGATCGACACGCGATCGAGATCCTTGAAGTTGAACGGCAGCGCCGCGGGCAAGGCGACGCGCTCATTTGCCATGTCGAGATAATGCGACAGCGTATGCGCGACCACTTCCGGCTGTTCGTGGATCTCCTTCGCCATGAAGTGGCGATGATTGCCCTTGTCGACGAGAAAGGCCGAGCCGGTCGTCTTGACCTGGGCGCGCTGCACGGGGTGACCGGCCTCGTCGAAGATCTGAACGTCGCCGCGCCGGACCACCGCCCAGTCACCTTCCTCGAGATAGGAGATGGTGTCGGTGAAGGGAGCCAGCGCCAGCGCGTCGGACCCGAGATACATCTCCCCGCTGCCGTGACCGATTGCGAGCGGCGATCCCTTGCGCGCGCCGATCATGAGATCGTCCTCGCCGGCGAAGATGAAGGCGAGCGCGAAGGCGCCGCGCAGGCGCGGCAGCGCCGCGCGCACCGCTTCAACCGGCGACTTGCCATTCTTCATCTCGGCAGTGACGAGATGAGCGACGACTTCCGTGTCGGTTTCGGTGCTGAAATGCGCGCCCTGCGCCTGCAGCTCTTCGCGCAACTCGCGGAAATTTTCGATGATGCCGTTATGCACGACCGCGAGGCGATCGGTCGCATGCGGATGCGCATTGTTCTCGGTCGGCTTGCCGTGCGTCGCCCAGCGGGTATGTCCGATCCCGGCACGACCGGACAGCGGCTCGCGTCCGAGCCTGTCCTGCAGGTTCTTCAGCTTGCCTTCGGCCCTGCGGCGTTCGAGATGGCCATTCTCGACGGTGGCGATACCGGCAGAATCGTAGCCGCGATATTCCAGCCGCTTCAGCGCGTCGACGAGCAGGCCCGCGACCGGCTCACGCCCGAGAATTCCGACAATCCCACACATTGAGCGCCGAATCCCCCGCCCGATAACCTCGATTAGCCCCGGTGGCCGTTAGACAATCATCCCCCGACCCGCGGAAATCACAATGCGTTTCGGCCTGTAACCGGGATGCAGGATGGCGGATGGTCAGCCGCGGTCCTTTTTGCCTGCCGCCTTCAGGCTGCGCAAGCGCGAGGCCCACCCTTCCTTAATGACCTGACGCACCCGTCCGAGTGCGAGCGAATCGGCCGGCACATCCTCGGTGATCACCGAACCGGACCCGATATAGGCGCCCTCGCCGATCGTCACAGGTGCAACGAGCGCGGAATTCGAACCGACGAACGCCCCTTTTCCGACATCGGTCCGGTGTTTCGCCGATCCGTCATAGTTGCAGAAGATGGTGCCGGCTCCGATGTTGGCATGTTCGCCCACCCGTCCGTCGCCGATATAGGCGAGATGATTGGCCTTCGCTCCGTCCTCGAGCACGGCTGCCTTCAACTCCACGAAGTTGCCGATCTTCGCGCCCTTGCCCATGCGAGCGCCGGGACGCATCCGCGCGAAAGGACCGACCTCGGCGCCTTCGCCGATATGCGCGCCGGTCAGATGCGAGAAGGAATGGATGATCGCACCGGACTCCACGGTCACGCCGGGACCGAACACGACATAGGGCTCGATGGTGACGTCGCGCGCGAGCTTGGTGTCGGCGGACAGAAAAACGGTCTCGGGAGCGATCATGGTGACGCCCGCTTCGAGCGCCGCTTGCCGCAGACGCTGCTGCAGGACAGCTTCGGTTTCGGCGAGCTGGGCCTTGGTGTTGACGCCTCTCACATCATCCTCCTCAACCTCGACAGCGACCGCGCGAAGTCCGGACTGGTTGGCGAGCGCCACCGCATCGGTCAGGTAGAATTCGCTCTTGGCGTTGGCATTGCCGATCCGCTCCAGCAAGGCCAGCGCGCCGCGTCCGTCGAGCGCCATCAGCCCGCCATTGCACAGGCGGATCGCGCGCTCCGCCTCGGTCGCATCGTTGTGCTCGCGTATGGCAACGAGACGGCCGTCATCGATGATGAGCCGGCCGTAACCTGTGGGGTCGGCCGGGGTGAAGCCGGCAACGGCCACCGCGGCGCCATCTGCGATTGCCGCGCGGAGCCGCGACAACGTCTCGGCGCGAACGAGGGGCGTGTCGGCGAAGACCACGAGGACATCGTCGAAGCCGCGCGCAAGAGCATCGCGCGCCGCCAGCACAGCGTGCGCGGTGCCGAGCCGCTGCATCTGCCTGACGATCTCGGCGCCCGGGACAATGCGTGCGGCTTCCTTCGCCACCGCGTCGTGATCGGGCCCGACCACCACGACGCAGGCGGACGCACCGGCCGCCCCCACCGCGCGCAACACATGCGCAAGCAGCGTTTCATTGGCGACCGGGTGCAGCACCTTCGGCACGCCGGATCGCATCCGCGTGCCTTCGCCCGCCGCAAGGACTACCGCCAGACATGTCCGTTCCGTCATTCCGATCCCCATTCTGGGGGAGCCTCATAGCCCGGCGGGAGTGCCCAGAAAAGCCGCCTCGACGCTCCGCCCCCGATCGTTCCCTGCTAGGATTCGCCGCAATGATTCGCAGAGAAACCCTGAAATCCCAGCCCTCGAGCCCGCCGCCCGCGCAACCGGCCGGGAACGCGGCTGCCGATTTCAGCGCATTCGCGCATCTCGGGCTGTGGGGCGGCGTCGCGGCGTCATGCCTCCTCGTGGTCGCACTCGCCACAAGGACCGAGACCGCACAAGCGCGTCTGGCGGCGGCCTACGCATATTTCACCGGCCATTCCGAGGCCGAAGACCGTCAGGCGAAAGAACGGCGCCGGCAAATCGAAGACGCGCGCCGGATGAGCGAGGCGATCCGAAGCCTCACGGAGGATCGCGATCGCCTGATCGCCCGCATGGCGGTCATCGAGCGCAATTATGAAGACGTGACCGGCTCGATCGGCAAACTTGCCGCCGCCCGTCCTGCGGCAGAGACGCCGGCCCCCTCGCCATCGGCGACAGCCGTCGTCGCCACACCGTCGACGCCCCCGCCTGCGGTAGCGGCCCCAGCCTCGGTGCCGGCCCAGTCGTCCGCGTCGGCGGTATTCGCACACGCCGCGGTCGAGCCGCAGCAGCCGGTCGCGGTCAAGTCGGCATTCGGGGTCGACATAGGCGGCGGCCAGTCGCTCAACGTCTTGCGCAACGCCTGGGATCGTGCGCGCCGCAACCACGCCGCTCTGCTTGATGGACTTCAACCCGTGATCGCCGTGCGCGACGGCCGTGGCGGGCATGTCGAACTCCGCCTCGTGGCCGGCCCGATCGCGAACGCGGCCGATGCCGCAAGGCTGTGCGCATCGCTGGCAGCGGCGGGACTGTCGTGCCAGCCCACGATCTATGACGGGCAGAGGCTGGCACTGCGATAGCGCCTTGCCGCCGACAAGCCCGGTGCGCATATTGCGCGCATGATCTCTCGCGCGATGTTCGCCCCGTCGGCCCGCCAGAGCAATTGGCTGATCGTGATCGGCTTCCTCGCGCTCGGCTATGCGCTCTACCTGCGCTACCTCGCGGTTGAACTCACCAGTGTCGGTCTCGCCTGCCAGGGCGGATTGCAGACATGGCTCTGCGCGACACGGTCATTTGTCACGACCCTGTTCAATCATTCGGTGTTCGGCTGGGTGGCATTCGGCGCCGCGGCGATCAACCTGATCCGACCGACGGTGCCGCTCTTCGCGCTCGGACTTGCGGCCGCGGCCTTCGGTGTCGTGCTTTATAATGTTGGACTGTCGGCGCTGGCGGTCGCCTTGCTGATCCTCAGCTTTGCGCGGCCCGTGACCAGCGAAACCGAACCAGACTGAGGGCAAGCAGGGTCAGGAGCGCGCAAAGCCAGACCGATTGCCAGTTCGCGAGGCTCTCATTGAAGAGAATGTAGACCGCGGCAAGGATTAAAGTGACGGCCGCGACGCGCTCGGCGAGCTGCATCAGCGCTGCCCCTTTGCCCCGGCTGTCGAATGCAAGGAGCGCCAGCGGGACGACGGCCGCCGTCAGCGGCGCGAACGGAAAGTCCTTGTATCGCGGATCGAAGACCAGTCCGAGCGCTACCTGGATGGCGAGCACGGTGGTAATGACCGCTGCCAATCCGGCGCCCCACTCGGCCCATGATCGCCTGGCCTCGCCGCGTCCCCCGAGAATGTCGGCGAAGGCCGGAAGTTGTCCGCCGCCGATCAGAACGATGGCGCTTGCCATGGGCGCCAGAAGCGCAGCGAAGATCAGTGCGCCCGACCTGATCCATCCCCCCGCCCCAAGACTCTCATAGAATGCAAGTTCGATCGCCCAGCCGATCATGCTGCCGCCGACGAGAGCGATGACGGCGACGGCGCCCCAGGCCGCGTTCGATGTCTCGCGGCGTGGCGTCCAGAGTGCAGCCGCAAAGATCAGGACCGCGAACACAACACCCGCGGCCGCCTGCTGACGCCAGAACGGATGGTCGGAGACCGGACTTCCCCAATCGAATTTCGGCTGGCGCGTGGCGTCGTCAAACAAGCCCCAATAGCCGCCGACGGTCCCCTCCAGCCGCCGCTTCCACGGCTGGTCGAATGCCTCGATCACATTGACGCGGTAACCCTTGCGCTTGGCGATCGCGAGAACCTCGTGAAGGATACGCGCCTGATTGGACAGCGAGGGTAGCGCGCCTTCGCGCATGCGCCCTGCGCTTGGCCAGCCGGTCTCGCCGATCAGGATGTCCTTGCCCGGAAAAGCCGCCGCCATCCGCTCCCGGATCGATTCAATATGTGCGGCAGCTTTCGAAGCCTCGATCGGGAAGTCTTCCCAGTACGGTAGGATATGGATGGTAACGAAATCGACCGCCGAAGCGAGATCACGGTTGCGCAGCCAGAACTCCCAGACATCGGCATAGGTGATCGGAACGCCGGTTCGGCTCTTCACCTCCCGCAGGTAATTGCCGACCTGTTCGGCCGATAATTCGCCGCGCAACAACACTTCATTGCCGACCACCACCGCCTGGATGACGTCGGGGAATTGCTTGGTCAGCCGGACGATGGTTTCGACCTGCTCGCGGTTCTTGTCCGGATGACTCGACAGCCAAAGGCCCTGGATGACCTTGAAGCCATGACGCCGCGCGATCTCAGGCACCTGGTCGAGCCCGTGCTCAATTGAATAGGTCCTGATGCAATCGGTCAGCGACTTCAAACGGGTCAGATCGTCCTCGATCTGGGCTGCGGGAATGTGCGTCCCGGCCTCCAGCGGCGACTGACTGCCGCGGAATGGCGCATACGAGACGCACTGGATTTTCCCCGCCGCTCCGGCGCCTACGGGCATCGGCACCGCGCGGCCAAGCCACCACCAGAACAGCGCGATCAATCCCGCGACCGCGACGAGCAGGATCACCGGAAGGAGCGTCCCGGTTAACGAACGTTCATGCATCGGGATGACTCATGCGCTTGTGCGACTTCTGATCGTGCTCGCGGCCATGGTGCCAGGCAGATTGACGTCAAACGCACGCCGCGGGCGCGCATAAGCTGGACAAATCGCAGGAAAGGCGGAAATCTCAAGCGATCGGCTCCGAGCCGCATTGCGGACGGATTCCGATGTAGACTGCGCAACTTATCATCCAACGCCGCGCCAACGCGCCAGAGTGTCCTAGCATCATGTCACCCCGTTTTCTGCGAGCCCTGCCCCTCCTTTGCTTGGCCATGTGGGTCGGCTCCACCCCAGCGTCGGCCCAGAATGAAGCGGCCGATAAAGCAAAGCAGCAGGCCGCCGAGCAGGCAAAGCGGGAAGCGCAGCGGTTGAACGATCTTGCCGAAGTCTCAAAGCAGATGACGGGCCCGGCCGGCAACCCTGAATGCGTTTGGGTCGGCCGCCGCGTCGTGCACCGGCTTTTCCAGGACGACCTCGACACCGCTTTCCGGCACATGGATTTGTACGATCGCTTTGGCTGCCCGGGCGGGCATATCCAGGCGGCGTTTCGGTGCGTTGTCCAGCAAGGTCCGACGATCGATCCGAAGGCGCAGGAAAACATTATCGCGCGCGTTCATTCATGCTGGGTTAATCCAGCGGCTCCGCCCCCGCCGGCAGCGGCGGCAACTGCACCGCAGTCCGGAACAACAACGCAATGACAGCGTTGACGTCGTGCAAAACGGCGTCAGCGTCATCAATTCGCCATGCCGCGATGTCATTGAAAAATTCAAGTTGTTGCGCTATCTGACTGTCGTAGCAGGCGCTTGTCTCAGGGGACGGGACGGCGACCTTCACCCAGCCCCCGCTCGGTTTCGCGTTCTATGCGCCTCGTCGCGGTTGCCGTCGCGCTCGTAGCCTGCATGCATGCAGGCATCTGGGCCCTTTCCGAAAAACGCATCGCTGCTCCGGACATTCACGGTCCGCTGGCAAGCGTGTCGTACGGTAAGCATCCGGATAAGCAGGTCGGGATCGACGAGATTCAGTCCGACCTTCGGATGCTGGCGCCGCACACGCGGGCGGTGCGCACTTACTCATCCACCAACGGCCTTGAGATGGTGCCCTCGCTTGCCGCGCAGGCCGGCTTGCGGGTCACCGCGGGCGCCTGGCTCGGCGGAAGCCTCGACGACGCCGAATGGCAGGGCAAGGGACCGGATGCGTCCAACGGCAAGCGCTATCGCGAGCGCCTCGCCGAGCGGGCTCGCAACACCGCCGAGCTGAACGCGGTCGTCGAAATCGCGCGGAAGAATTCCAACGTCGAAGGTCTCGTTCTCGCCAATGAAGCGATCTACCGCGGTGAGACGATCCTGTTCGACAACGAAACGTTGTCGCCGGAAGAGGTCGCCCTCGTTCGCGCGGCCGCGCAGGTGTCGAAAGCCGAGGAGACCCGGATCAAGGAAAAGATCAATGTCGGGCGGCTGATCAAGGCGATCCGGGAGGTCAAGCGCCAGGTTTCAGTCCCGGTGACGACCGGTGAAATCTGGAGCGTCTGGCGCGATCATCCTGAACTCGTCGCCGCCGTCGACTACATCGCCGTCCACATCCTGCCCTATTGGGAAGGCGCACCGGATCAGTCCGCGGTCGATGCGGCGATCGGCGGCTTCAACCAGCTGCGCGAGATGTATCCCGGCAAGCGCATCGTGATCGCCGAATTCGGCTGGCCGAGCGCCGGGTACAATTTCAAGATGGCAACGCCCGGTCACTTCGAGCAGGCCCACATCATCCGCGATTTCGTTGAGCGCGCCAACGCCATCGGCGCCGACTACAACATCATCGAGGCGTTCGATCAGCCGTGGAAGATCTCCGAAGGCAGCGTCGGCGCCTATTGGGGGCTGTTCGACGCCTCCTATAAGCAGAAGTTCAACTGGACCGGCCCGATCTTCGACCCGGATTTCCGCAAGCTTGCCCTGCTTGCGGTGCTCCTCGGCGTATTGTTCTCCCTGCCCCTGCTGACCATGGGGGTGACGCTGACCGAGACCCTCGTGCTGGCGACGGCGGCCCATGTCGTCGGCGCGTGGTTCGCCGCGGTGTTCGCATTCTGGAATGGGCATTACTTCGTGTGGGGCGAGGCATTCGCCCTCGGCCTCGGCTGCGTCCTCCTTGTGCCGCTGGTGGCGATTGCCATGACCAGGATCGAGGAGATCGCGGCGATTGCCTTTGGCCGCAAGCCGCGCCGGCTCCTGCAGGTTGACTCGCCTCCCCTCGCTCCGGAGGCGCAATCCCACCTGCCCAAGGTCTCGATCCACATCCCGGCCTACAAGGAAGAGCCGGAGATGCTCAAAGCCACGCTCGACGCCGTGGCTGGGCTGACCTACCCGAATTTCGAATGCGTCGTGATCATCAACAACACGCCGGACCCGTTCTACTGGGAGCCGATCGAGGCGCACTGCAAGACGCTCGGCGATCGCTTCATCTTCCTGCGCGAAGACAAGGTCGAAGGCTTCAAGGCGGGCGCGCTGCGCATCGCGCTTGAGCACACTGCGCCCGACGCCGAGATCATCGCCGTTATCGATGCCGATTATGTGGTGGCGCCGAGCTGGCTGTCGGACCTCGTGCCGGTCTTTGCCGATCCGAAGGTCGGCCTCGTCCAGGCGCCGCAGGAGCACCGCGACGGCGACCGCAGCGTCATGCATTACGCCATGGCCGGCGAATATTCCGGCTTCTTCGACATCGGGATGGTCGAGCGCAACGAAAAGAACGCCATCGTCGTCCACGGCACCATGTGCCTGATCCGGCGCGAAGCGCTCGCCGCCGCCGGCAACTGGCCGAGCGACACGATCTGCGAGGATACCGACCTCGGGCTCACGTTGCTCGAACTTGGCTGGACCACGCATTATACCAACCGCCGTTACGGCTTCGGGCTCCTGCCCGACACCTTCGGCGCCTACAAGAAGCAGCGCCACCGCTGGGCCTATGGCGGCGTCCAGATCATCAAGAAGCATTGGCGCTACTTCCTGCCCGGCGTTCCGAACCTCAAGCGGGACCAGAAGCGCGCCTTCCTGTTCGGCTGGATGAGCTGGCTCGGTGCGGAAGCGCTCGGCGTGGTCGTCGCGATGGCCAACCTGATCTGGGTGCCGGTGGTGGCCTTTGCCGAGATCGGCATCCCGAGCAAGATCCTGACGATCCCGATCCTCGCGTCCTTCCTGGTCACGATTCTGCATTTCAGCGTGCTCTACCGGCTGCGCGTGCCGATCCCGAAGAAGCAGACGCTCGGCGCGGTGTTCGCGGCGATGGCGCTGCAATTGACGGTCGCGCGCGCGGTTGCCGACGGCGTCATCAAGGATCACCTGCCCTTCAACCGAACGGCAAAGGGCAACCGCGCCCGCAAGCCGGTGCAATTCGACGGGTTCTGGGAATTGGTGCTCGGCGCGCTCCTGATCATCGGCGCGATCGTTCTGGTGGCGAACAATCCGCTGCAGATCACGGAGATCTATCTCTACGCGATCGTGCTGGTGGTGCAGAGCCTGCCGTTCCTGTCGGCGGCGGCGCTCGCCGGCATCGAAGGCCGCCGGATCAACGATTTCGCCTTCTGGACTTCGCTTCAGCCGAGGCTCCTCACCGCGCTGCGGCGGCGTCCGGCCGAGATCGCATCGCCCTCGATCGCAAGCGCGATTGCCGAGGTTCAGGCTGCGGCACCGGGAGAAAAACAGCCGGAAACCGCGCAGTAAGCCTGCGCGGAGTCCGGGCGGCTGTTGCGCGCCCCGGAATGCTGGTGTGACTCCGCGCGGCGTCTATCTCCGCGCGCACCTCGTCAGGCCGGCATCGCCTTCTCGACCAGCCTGACCCAGTAGGACGAACCGACCGGGATCACGTCATCATTGAAGTTGTAGGCGGGATGATGCAGTCCCGCGCTGTCGCCATTGCCGACGAAAATGAATGCGCCGGGCCGCGCATTCAGCATGTAGGAAAAGTCCTCCGCTCCCATCATCGGCGGCAGATCCTCATCGACCCGGTCGGGACCCGCAATCTCCGACGCGACTTCGGCTGCGAATGCGGTTTGCTCGGGGTGATTCACGGTGACCGGATAGCCGCGATGATAGCGCACGCGCGCCTGCGCACCGTGCAGCGCCGCGACGCCCTGGCAGATCTCCTTGACGCGCTGCTCGAGCTGGTCGCGCACCGCCGGCGTCAGGCTGCGGATGGTGCCGGCGAGCTTTGCGGTTTGCGGGATCACGTTGTTCGTCGTGCCGGCCTGGAAAACGCAGATCGAGACGACGCCCGATTCGAGCGGATCGACGTTGCGCGACACGATGGATTGCAGCTGGTTGACCATCTGCGCGCCGACCAGGATCGGATCGATCCCGAGATGCGGCCGGGCCGCATGCGCGCCCTTGCCCTCGATCTCGATCTCGACGTAGTCCGCCGCCGCCATCATCGGCCCGACCCGCATGCCGAACTGGCCGACCGGCATGCCGGGATAATTGTGCATGCCGTAGACTTCCTCGATCCCGAACCGCTCCATCATCCCGTCATTGACCATTTCCTTGCCGCCGCCGCCGCCCTCCTCGGCCGGCTGGAAGATCACGACGGCAGTGCCGCCGAAATTGCGGGTCTCGGCGAGGTATCTGGCTGCCCCGAGCAGCATCGCGGTGTGGCCGTCATGGCCACAGGCGTGCATCTTCCCGGGCACCGTGGACTTGTAGGGCAGCCCCGTCGCCTCCTCGATCGGCAACGCGTCCATGTCGGCGCGAAGCCCGATCACCCTGGCCCGGCCGCCGGCAGCCTCCTTGCGGCCCTTGATGACGCCGACGACGCCGGTCCGGCCGATCCCGGGGACCACCTCGTCGCAGCCGAAGGCCTTGAGTTTTTCGGCCACCTGGGCCGCCGTGCGATGCACGTCGAACAGGAGTTCCGGATGGGCATGCAGGTCGCGCCGCCAGGCCGTGATTTCGGGGTGAAATTCGGCAATGCGGTTCACGATCGGCATGATGTGGCTCCGGATGTCGGGAGTGCCGCAACAGGCTGCGGCAGGGTCCGGACCAGTAAATCCTGCCCGGCCGTTGCCGGCAACCGCCGCTGGCGGGGCCGCTCCGGCCGCACCGGGGCGGCCGGACCGTGGCCCCTCTCGCACGGATTTCTCCCGCAGGGATAAGAGGCCCGATCGGCAGACTTTTTCGTTGTCCCGCCGGGAAACAGGCCTTATGTCTGCGCCCGCCATCGCGGTGCCGCGACTGAACCGATGCGTCGCGCCGTATACGCTTTTCCGGGCCCGTTCGGGTTTCCCGGGGAGCCCGTAGCTCAGTCGGTAGAGCAACTGACTTTTAATCAGTAGGTCCCGGGTTCGAATCCCGGCGGGCTCGCCAAAACCTTCACTTTTTCAAGCCTTACGAGAGAAAACGAAACGGGTCGGCAGAGGGCTTATTCTGTGTCCATACCGGGGTCCGCACACGCTGCAACGTGGTGCAATTCAGCTTGGCGTGAGGCATCCTTGCGATCGCGTCATAGTCCTTGTCCGTACGTTCGCTGATCGCGCCAGCCATATCGCAGACGACAACCTCCGCTTAAGTCCAGGAACCCAGCCCCCCCCGACATGATCGCCCGTCGCTTGCTCAAACTGGCCCGGCGCCGATGGGCGCATATCCGTCTCGAGCGCATGGGGATGCGCGCGCTGTTCGATAGCTATCCGAAAGACGCGATCGCGCCGAAATATCATCAGCTCTTTGCGCTGTACCGCATGATCGTCCGGCGCAGGCCCGCTGTCGTCGTTGAGCTCGGCGGAGGCTATTCGACCTTCATCATCGCCAGGGCCGCTCTCGACCTTGCCGCTAAAGGAACGGCAATCAGGTTCTTCAGCGTCGATGAATCGGAATACTGGCAATCGGTCGTCCGCGGGCACATGCCGCAAACGCTTCAGGCCCACACCACGTTTCATCGGGCGGATGTCGTCGCG
>NZ_DATMRX010000357.1:0-3107 GCF_035565855.1 Pseudorhodoplanes sp. | reverse complement strand
CAAGTCTTAACAGGCGTCGGAACCGCGTCAAGCGGCGCGTGGCCGAAAAGGGCGTCCGGGCCGCCGGACCGGATGCGGCGCTCGTGCAACACACGCGCTGAATGAGTCCGGGACGGATCGCGAGCGCACTTTAGTTCTCCCTCAAAGTTGGGCATAACCGCGCCGCTGCCGCAATTCCTTCACCAAAAAATCCGGATCGCCGGTCCGAAGCACACGACCGGTATCTACGGGTGGAGTGTGCGTTAGGCCGATATTAGCCAAACGTGTCGTAGGTAATTTTGGGTTTACGGCTTCGCCTTAAACCAACCGCATTGCGTAACGAGTAAAGCGTACATGAAATTCGCACTCGCCCTTGCCGCGGCGTTGATCGCGACCCCTGCCGCCGCTCAATCCGTCGTCGTCAAGCCGACCGCGCTCCTCTTTAACGGGCTTGCGCAATACCAGCCTGGAATCCTGACCCCGCTTGCAGCGCTCGCCAGCGACTTGCGTCAGCAGGGCTGGCGCGTCGTGATCGACAATCATCTTGGGATTTTCAGCCGCAACGAAGAGCCGGTGCTGATTGTCGGACATTCCGCCGGAGGCGCGCGCGCCTACATGTTCGGCAAGAAGATGGTCGAGGAAGCGAAGTTCCACCCGCTGATCATCACGCTCGACGCCGCGACCGTATGGGGCGACGTGTATCGCTGCCCGGTCGAGAACTGCATCAACATCCACACCCTGACCTATCCGCGGATACCCGGCTCCTACAATCTGAGCGCCGGCAAGGTCACGAACTCCATCGTCACCCATGTCACGATCCCGCTGAACCGCGACATTCGCAGGGCGATTCTCCAACAGGCGGCGGATCTCCTGAAGGGCGGCTCCGATCTGACGACGCTGGTGACAGCCTACAGTCCCGAACCGCCGCGCGCCGGCCGTTCGCTCGCGGAAGTCTGGCGCCGCAATATCGGCCAGCCGCGCGAGACGAACTCGCGCCTCTGATCGAGATCGGACGCCTTCGTCGGCAAGACGTCGTCGCCGCGGCAGCGAGCGATGACCGCGGTCAGACCGACCGCATCAAGCCGCCATCGACACGAATATTCTGGCCGGTGATGTAGCCCGCGCCCTCGGATACGAGGAACGCGATGGTCGCCGCGATCTCCTCCGCCGTGCCATAGCGCGCCATCGGCACGGCCTGCCGTCGCTCCTCCGTCGCCGGCAGACTGTCGATCCATCCCGGCAGCACATTGTTCATGCGCACATTGTCGGCGGCATAGGTGTCGGCGAAGATCTTCGTGTAAGCCGCGAGCCCCGCACGGGCCACCGCCGAGGTCGGGAACATCGCGCTCGGCTCGAACGCCCAGGCGGTCGAGATATTGACGATCGCCCCGCCCTTCTGCGCCACCATGATCGGCGCGACGAGACGCGTCGGACGCACGGCACTCAGGAAATACACATCGAGCCCTGTGCGCCATTGTTCGTCAGTGATCTCGAGGATGGGCGCACGCGGCCCATGGCCGGCGCTGTTCACCAGCGCATCGACCCGGCCCCATTTGTCCATGGTCGCATCGACCAGCCGCTTGATGTCGTCGTTCGACTGGTTGGAGCCGGTGATGCCGATGCCGCCGAGTTCCCTGGCCAACGCTTCGCCCTTGCCGGACGAGGACAGGATCGCGACCTTGAAACCGTCGGACGCGAGCCGGCGCGCGGCGGCGGCGCCCATCCCGGAGCCACCAGCGGTGACGATTGCGACCTTGTCGGCCATGTGGGCTTGCTCCTCGCTTCAGCCGGCCTTCACGGCTTCGGCGAAGCGCGCAAAGAAATCGTCCGCCATCTTCTTCGCCGCGCCATTGATCAGGCGCTGGCCGAGCTGCGCCAGCTTGCCGCCGATCTGCGCCTCGACATCGTATTTCAGGAGCGTGCCGCCGTTGTCGGTGTCGGAGAGGCTCACGGTCGCGCCGCCCTTGGCGAAGCCGGCAATGCCGCCATCACCCTGACCGGAAATCTTGTAGCCGTTCGGGGCATCGATGTCGGTCAGCTGCACCTTGCCTTTGAACTTCGCCTTGACCGGTCCAATCTTGTTGACCGCGACCGCCTCGAACTCGTTCTCACCGACGACATTCAGCTCTTCGCATCCCGGAATGCAGGCTTTCAGCACTTCGGGATCGTTCAGCTTTGCCCAGACCACCTCGCGCTTGGCTTCAAGCGGAATCTCACCGGTCATTGTCATCGCCATAGGCGGTCACTCCATTTCACTTGAGAAAGCTAACGATCAGGCTGCGGCCACATAATCATCGATCGGACGCACAATTTCGCCGTCGACGATCGGCATGCAGGCGGGCGGAAAATCCTGACGAATCCGGCCGCCCGCTTCGCCCACCATATCAAGAAAGCGCGGCAGATGCGCCATCGCCCCGGTCGGCAGGTCGTGCAGGACCATCAGCGTCCAGTTGTGCGGTGTCGAGGCTTGCGCACGGCAATGCGCCATCGCGCGATCGACCCAGCCGTCCGGATCGGCCCAGTCGCGGGGGATCGAATTCCACAATACGCATGTATAGCGGCCGCGCCGCAGATATTCGACGACCGGGTCCGACATCAGCCGCCGGTCGAGATTGCCGCCGCCGCCGAACGGACGGAAATAGCGATGCGGATGGATGAGCCCCTGCATCGCCTCCTGGGTCCGCCCGATCTCGCGCTCGGCGACATCGGCGCCCTGCTGCTGTCCGAGCGGCACCGAATGCGTCCAGGAATGATTGCCGATCCAGTGGCCCTCTTCATGCGCGCGTTCGGCGAGGCGCCGGCATTCGGGCTGCTCGAGTTTCTGCCCGATGACGAAAAACGTGGTCTTGATCCGGCGGCGCGCCAGCTCATCGAGGACATACGGCGTTACCGCCGGCTCCGGTCCATTGTCGAAGGAGAGCGTCAGATCGAACATGGCGGGCGGTATCGCCGATTTTCATCCGATGAAGCAAGCGGGCGCGACACAGGGGTGGCTTGGCGGGCCTGCGTCAGCCGCATAGTGTGAGCGCCCACTCAAAGCCTGCCGGATTTCGCCTCATGTCGAGCCCATTGCTGCCCTCCGCGCTGATGAGCCCGCTTTTTTCCAGCGCAGCGATGCGTGAAATCCT
>NZ_DATMRX010000356.1:0-14732 GCF_035565855.1 Pseudorhodoplanes sp. | reverse complement strand
AGACCACGCCGACGCACAGGAACAGCGCCGCCGACACAACGCCGTGCGACACCATCTGGAACACGCCGCCGGCCACGCCCTGCGACGTCGCGGCGAAAATGCCGAGCGTCACAAAGCCCATATGCGCGACCGACGAATAGGCGATCAGTTTCTTCATGTCGTCTTGCACCATCGCGACCAGCGAGGTGTAGACGATCGCGATCACCGACAGCGTGAACATGAACGGCGTGAAGTCCTGCGACGCCAGCGGGAACATCGGCAGCGAGAAACGCAGGAAACCGTAGCCGCCGAGCTTAAGCAGGATCGCCGCCAGCACGACAGAGCCCGCGGTCGGCGCCTCGACGTGGGCATCGGGCAACCAAGTGTGGACCGGCCACATCGGCAGCTTCACCGCGAACGAGGCAAAAAACGCGATCCAAAGCCACGGCTGCATGTCGCGCGGGAACGCATGGTGCAGCAGCACCGCGATATCGGTGGTGCCGGATTCCCAATACATCGCCATGATGGCGAGGAGCATCAGCACGGAGCCTGCGAGCGTATAGAGGAAGAACTTGAAGGTGGCATAGACCCGACGCGGTCCGCCCCAGATGCCGATGATGAGGAACATCGGGATCAAGCCGCCCTCGAAGAACAGATAGAACAGCACCAGGTCGAGCGCGCAGAACGTGCCGACCATCAGCGTTTCCAGCACCAGGAACGCGATCATGTATTCGCGCACCATCGTACGGACCGAGCGCCAGCTCGCGCCGATGCAGATCGGCATAATCGCGGTGGTCAGGATGACGAGCGGCAGCGAAATGCCGTCCACGCCGAGGTGATAGGTGCCGAAGCCGCCAAGCCACGGGCGTTTCTCGACGAACTGGAACTCCGACGAACCGGAATCGAAACCCCAAATAAGGACCAACGACACCGCGAAGGTGATGAGCGTGGTCCACAACGCGACCCAGCGCGCATTGCGCGCGCCGGATTCATCGTTGCGCAGCAGCGCGATGAACAGCGCGCCGACGATCGGCAGGAAGACGGTGACGGAAAGAACCGGCCAGCTCGCCATCAGTGGGCTCCACCGGAGAACATGAACCAGGTGATGAAGGCCGCCGCACCGATCAGCATCGCGAAGGCGTAATGATAGAGATAACCGCTCTGCAGGCGCATCGCGCCCCGCGTCACGTCAAGCACCCGCGCGGTAACACCATCGGGGCCCAAGCCGTCGATCACGCGGCCGTCGCCCCCCTTCCAGAACAAGCGGCCAAGCCACATCGCAGGTCGGACGAAAACCAAGTCATAGAATTCGTCGAAATACCACTTGTTGAGCAGGAAGCGGTACAGCGCCTCGTGCTGACGCGCCAGGCGCGGCGCGATCTCCGGATGGAGCAGGTACATATAAGCCGCAATGCCCCAGCCCAGCGCCAGCATCACCGTCGGCAGCCAAGCCACCAAGGCCGGCGTGTGGCTGTGCATGACCTCAAGAATGTCGCCCTGCTTCAGCGACTCGCGGAAGAACTCCGCTACGTGATGACCGGCGAAGAACTCCTTGAAGGCGTAGCCTGCCGCGAGCGAGCCGAGCGCCAGCACGCCGAGCGGGATCAGGACCACCAGCGGGCTCTCGTGCGCTGCCTCGTAGTGGTGCCGGTCGTGCGGTGCGCCGTGGAAGGTCTTGTAGATCAAGCGCCATGAATAGAATGCCGTCAGCGCCGCCGCGATCACCGTCATGGCGAAGGCATAAATGGCGAACGGATTCTTGCCCGAGAACGCCGCTTCGATGATGGCATCCTTCGAGAAGTAACCGGCGGTGAGCGGGAAGCCGGTGAGCGCCAGCGTGCCGATCACCATGCACCAGTAGGTAAACGGGATACGATCCTTCAGCCCCCCCATCATACGGATGTCCTGCTCGTGGTGCATCGCCATGATGACCGAGCCGGAGCCCAGGAACAGCAAGGCCTTGAAGAAGGCGTGGGTGAACAGATGGAACATACCGACCGAATAGGCGCCGACGCCCATCGCGACAAACATGTAACCAAGCTGCGAGCACGTCGAATAAGCGACGATGCGCTTGATGTCGTTCTGCACGAGGCCCACGGTTGCGGCGAAAAAGGCGGTCGAAGCTCCGATCAGCGTCACGAAGGCCGCGGCGTTAGGCGCAAGCTCGAACAGCGGAGATAACCGCGCCACCATGAACACGCCGGCCGTGACCATTGTGGCGGCATGGATCAGGGCCGAAACGGGGGTCGGGCCTTCCATCGCATCGGGCAGCCAAGTGTGCAGGAACAACTGCGCGGACTTGCCCATCGCGCCGACGAACAAGAGAAGGCAGATCAACGTCAGCGCATCGGCCTGATACCCGAAGAAATTGATGGTCTTTCCGGTGAGCGAGGGCGCAGCCGCGAAGATGGTGTCGAAGTCGATCGACGACGTCATCATGAACACGGCGAAGATGCCGAGCGCGAAGCCGAAGTCGCCGACACGGTTGACGACAAAGGCCTTGATGGCCGCGGCGTTGGCTTCCGGCTTCTGGTACCAGAAGCCGATCAGGAGGTAGCTCGCAAGGCCGACGCCCTCCCAGCCAAAGAAGAGTTGCGCGAGATTGTCGGAGGTCACCAGCGCCAGCATCGCGAAGGTGAACAACGAGAGGTAAGCGAAGAACCGTGGGCGGTACGGATCTTCGTTCATGTAGCCGATCGAATAGAGGTGGACGAGCGCGGAGACGGTCGTCACCACAACCAGCATCACCGCGGTCAGGCTGTCCACGCGGATCGCCCAATCCACCTTCAAATCGCCAGAGATGATCCAGCTCAGCAGCGTCACACGCTGGTCTTGGTGGCCGAAGCCGACCTGCCAGAACGCGATCCACGCCAGCACGCAGGCGATCGCCAGAAGCGATGTCGTGATGACCTCGGCAGCACGCGACCCCGCCGCGGCGGGCTCCGCAGGGGCGTGATGATCGTCATGATGATGATCGCGGTCGCCGTAGTGAGCGTCATGATGCGCTGCGTGCCCTGCCGCCGGCGCATGATGGTCGTCAGATGGCTCCGCACCCGGGAAGCGCCCGCGGGCGCCGACCAGTGCAATGGCCCCGGCAAGGATCGCACCGAGAAGGGGCAGAAGAACGATTGCCTGAACCATGCGTTCTCAGCCCTTCATCAGGTTGATGTCTTCGACCGCAATCGAGCCGCGATTGCGGAAATAGACGACAAGGATGGCCAGACCGATCGCGGCCTCTGCGGCCGCAACGGTCAGAACGATGAGCGCGAACACCTGTCCGATGAGATCGCCAAGGTAGCTCGAGAACGCCACGAAATTGATGTTCACCGCGAGCAGGATCAATTCGACCGACATCAGGATGACGATGACGTTCTTCCGGTTCAGGAAGATGCCGAAGATGCCGAGCGTGAACAGGATCGCGCCGACCGACAGATAGTGCCCAAGCCCGATGGTCATGCCCGCCCTCCGGGCGCGCCCGCCATAGAAGCCAGCGTCTTGCCTGTTGCGATCATGCTTCAATCCCCTGCCCCGGCCGGACGTTGATCATGTCGATGGCGGTTTCCTTCGTCCGTGCATTCTGCGCGGCGATGCTCTGGCGTTTGACGTTCGCCTTATGGCGAAGCGTCAGCACGATGGCGCCGATCATGGCGACCAGAAGGACCAGCCCGGCGGCCTCGAAGTAGTAGACGTAGCGCGTGTAAAGCACGAGGCCGAGTGCTTCGGTGTTAGTGATGGTGGTCGGAATCGGCGCCGAGATCGCCTGCGGCAGCGACGGTCCGATCACCCAGGCCCCAACCACGAGCAAAAGTTCGGAGAGGAAAATCACCCCGATCAGCATCCCGACAGGCAGGTATTGCAGGAAGCCTTGCCGCAACTCGACAAAATTAACGTCGAGCATCATGACAACGAATAGGAACAGCACCGCGACCGCGCCGACATAAACCACGATCAGGATCATGCCGAGGAATTCCGCGCCCATCATCACGAACAGACCGGCGGCATTGACGAATGCCATGATCAGGAACAGCACCGAGTGCACGGGATTGCGGCTCGCGATCACCATGAAGGCGGAGGCGACGCACACACCGGCAAAAAGGTAGAAGAACAGCCCGGGCAGGATCATTGCGGGTCAGCCCTCACCGATACGGCGCGTCGAGCGCGATATTCTTCGCGATCTCGCGCTCCCAGCGATCACCGTTCGCGAGCAGCTTGTCCTTGTCGTAGTAAAGCTCCTCGCGGGTTTCCGTCGCGAATTCGAAATTGGGCCCCTCGACGATGGCGTCGACCGGACACGCCTCCTGGCACAGCCCGCAATAGATGCATTTCACCATGTCGATGTCGTAGCGCGTGGTGCGGCGCGTGCCGTCGTTCCTCCGCGGCCCCGCCTCGATGGTGATGGCCTGAGCCGGGCAGATCGCCTCGCAGAGTTTGCAGGCGATGCAGCGCTCCTCGCCGTTCGGATACCGGCGCAGCGCGTGCTCGCCGCGGAACCGCGGCGAGATCGAGCCTTTTTCGAACGGATAGTTCAGGGTCGCTTTCGGCTTGAAGAAGTAGCGCATGCCGAGGAAAAACCCCGTCACGAACTCCTTCAGGAAAACCGATCGCGCCGCCTGGTCGAGCCTCATCGTCTCACCCCTTCGGCGCCAAGTCGGAAAACTGCAGCACCGCTGCCACGATCACCACCATTGCGATCGAGAGCGGAAGGAACACCTTCCAGCCGAGCCGCATGAGCTGGTCGTAGCGATAGCGCGGCACCAGCGCCTTGGCCATTGCGATCAGGAAGAAGAAGAACAGCGCCTTGAGCGTGAACCAGATCACGCCCGGCACCCACGTAAACGGCGCCACGGGGAATGGCGGCAGCCATCCGCCCATGAACAGGATCGTTCCCATCGCGCACATGGTGGCGATAGCGACGTACTCGCCGAGCATAAACATCATGTACGGCGTCGAGCCGTATTCCACCATGAAGCCCGCGACCAGCTCGGATTCCGCCTCGACCAGATCAAACGGCGTACGGTTGGTTTCCGCCAGCGCCGAAACAAAGAAGATTACGAACATCGGCAAAAGCGGCAGCCAGTACCAACCGAACAGCCCAAGGCGCGTGTCTTGCGCGTTGACGATGGCGGAGAGGTTCAGCGAGCCGGCGCACAGCAGGACCGTAATGATCACGAAGCCGATGGAAACCTCGTAAGACACCATCTGTGCCGCCGAGCGCAGCGCGGCGAGGAACGGATACTTCGAGTTCGACGCCCAGCCCGCCATGATGACGCCGTAGACCATCAGCGACGAGATCGCGAAGATATAGAGGATGCCGACGTTGATGTCGGCGATCAGCCAGCCGGCGCTGACCGGGATCACCGCCCAGGCCGCAAGCGCCAGTGTGCAGGTGACCAGCGGCGCCAGCAGGAAAACGCCCTTGTTGGCACCGGCCGGGATCACCGGCTCTTTCAGCACGAATTTGAGCAGATCGGCAAAGGACTGGAACAAGCCCCACGGCCCAACCACGTTCGGGCCGCGCCGGATCTGCACCGCCGCCCAGATCTTGCGGTCGGCCAGCAGCACATAGGCGATGGCAACCAGCAGGATAACGAGCAGCAGCAACGATTGCGCCACGATCACGACGAGCGGCCAAAGATATCCGGTCCAGAGTTCTGCGAATGTCATCGCCCTACTCCGCCGCCGTCATGGCCAAGCGCCGCCGTTCGGCAAGGGCCGAGCATTCGGCCATCACCGCGGACGCGCGCGCGATCGGGTTGGTGAGATAGAAATCGTCGATCACCGAGCCGAACGGCGCCTTGTCGAACGCGCCGCCGAGCTTCGCCAGCGCCCGGATATCGGCCGCGCCACTCGGCACGACCTGGCCGATGCGCGAAAGCTGCGGCCGCTCCGCGAAGAGGGCCTGCCGCAGCGCCGCAAGGGAGTCATACGGCAGCTTGGCGCCAAGCACGTCGGACAGAGCGCGCAGGATCGCCCAATCCTCCCGCGCATCGCCCGGCGGGAAAGTCGCGCGGTTCGCCATCTGAACCCGCCCCTCCGTGTTGACGTAGAGGCCCGATTTCTCCGGGTAGGCCGCCGCAGGCAGGATGACATCGGCGCGATGCGCACCGTTGTCGCCGTGAGTGCCGATGTAGACGACGAACGCACCAGGCGGCACCTCGATCTCGTCGGCGCCGAGCAGGAACAGCACATCGAGCGCGCCGGCCTTCGCCATCGCCGCCGCATCAAGTGCGCCCTCGCCCGGCACAAAGCCGATCTCCAACGCGCCGACCCGCGAAGCCGCGGTGTGCAGCACGCAGAAGCCGTTCCAATCGTCCTTGACCGCGCCCAATTCGATCGCGGCCTTCGCGGCCAGCGCCGCGACTGCGGCTCCATCGGGCCGCGTCAGCGCGCCCATGCCAACGATAATCATCGGCCGCTCGGCGCCCTTAAGCGCCTCGGCAAAGCTATGCTGACCTGCCACCAGGTCGGCCAGCGTCTGCGGCCCCGCACCGAGATGATCGTAAGGGTACGTCAGATCGACCTTTTCCCCGATCAGCGCCACCGGGAATTTCCCGGCGCGCCAACGCTTGCGGATGCGCGCGTTGAGCACAGGCGCCTCACGGCGCGGATTCGATCCGAGGATCAACAGCGCGTCCGCGCGCTCGATGCCGACAATGCCGGCATTGAACAGGTAAGTGGCGCGACCCCATTCAGGGTCAAGCGCCGCGCCGTCCTGGCGAGCGTCGAGGTTCTTCACTCCGAGACGCGTCATCAGGTCCTTGAGCGCATACATGTCCTCGACCGCGGCCAGGTCACCGGCGATGGCACCGATGCGGTCCGGCCTCGTCGCTTTCACCCGCGCAGCGATCGCGGCAAACGCCTGCGGCCACGACGCCGGGACCAGCCGCCCGCCTTCGCGGACATAGGGCCGGTCGAGGCGCTGCGTGCGCAAGCCGTCCACGACATGGCGCGTCTTGTCGGAAATCCACTCCTCGTTCACGTCGTCGTTGGCGCGCGGCAGGATTCGCATCACCTCGCGGCCGCGGCTGTCGATGCGGATCGCGGAGCCCAGCGCATCCATCACATCGACGCTTTCGGTCTTCGACAGTTCCCACGGCCGCGCGGAAAACGCATAAGGCTTGGAGGTCAGCGCACCGACCGGGCAGAGATCGACCACGTTGCTCTGCAGCTCGGAGGTCATCGCCTGCTCGAGATAGGTCGTAATCTCCATATCCTCGCCGCGACCGATGGCGCCAAGCTCCGGCACGCCGGCGACCTCGGCCGAGAAACGGATGCATCGCGTGCAATGGATGCAGCGGGTCATGATGGTCTTGACCAGCGGGCCGATATACTTGTCCTCGACCGCACGCTTATTCTCGTGGAAGCGGCTGGAGTCGACGCCGTAGGCCATCGCCTGATCTTGCAGGTCGCACTCGCCGCCCTGGTCGCAGATCGGGCAATCGAGCGGATGGTTGATAAGCAGGAACTCCATCACGCCTTCGCGCGCCTTGCGCACCATCGGCGACTTGGTGTTGACGACCGGCGGCTCCCCGTTCGGGCCGGGGCGACAATCCTTCACGGCCCAGGCGCAGCTCGCGACCGGCTTGGGCGCGCCCTTCAACTCGACCAGGCACATACGGCAATTGCCGGCGATCGACAGCCGCTCGTGGAAGCAGAATCGCGGAATTTCCGCTCCCGCCGTCTCCGCCGCCTGCAGCAGCGTGAACTCCGGCGGAACATCCACCTCGGTGCCGTCGATGACGATCTTGGCCATCGTTGCTACTCCGCCGCGATCCGGTGCGGCTCGGGCATCCGGTCATGCCGTTCCGCGTTGCGGGTGTATTCGTCAATGCGCCGCTCGATCTCCGGCCGGAAATGCCGCAGCAAGCCTTGCACCGGCCACGCCGCGCCGTCGCCAAAAGCACAAATGGTGTGGCCTTCGATCTGCTTGGTCACATCGAACAGCATGTCGATCTCGCGCTTCTGCGCGCGGCCATCGGCCATGCGGGTGAGAACGCGCCACATCCACCCCATGCCCTCACGGCATGGCGTACACTGACCGCAGCTCTCGTGTTTGTAGAAATAGGAGATGCGCGCCATTGCACGGACGATGTCGGTGGACTTGTCCATCACGATCACCGCCGCGGTGCCGAGCGCCGATTTAACGGCGGCAAGCCCGTCGAAATCCATCTTCAGGTCGCCGCACTGATGCGCGGGAACGAGCGGCATCGATGAGCCGCCGGGGATGACCGCGAGCAGGTTATCCCAGCCGCCGCGCACGCCGCCGCAATGCGTCTCGATCAATTCGCGCAGCGGTACGCCCATCGCCTCTTCGACCGTACATGGCCGCTCGACGTGGCCCGAAATGCAGAACAGTTTGGTGCCGGTGTTGTTCGGGCGGCCGATGCCGGCGAACCACGCCGCGCCGCGGCGCATGATGTCAGGCACGACGGAAATCGATTCGACGTTATTGACCGTCGTCGGGCAGCCGTAGAGGCCGACGTTGGCCGGGAACGGTGGCTTCAGCCGCGGCTGGCCCTTCTTGCCCTCCAGGCTTTCCAACAGCGCCATTTCCTCGCCGCAGATATACGCGCCGGCGCCGTGGTGGACATAGAGGTCGAAATCGTAACCGTGGATGTTGTCCTTGCCGATCAACCTGGCTTCATAAGCCTGATCGATCGCCGCCTGCAGCCGTTCGCGCTCGCGGATGAACTCGCCGCGCACATAGATGTAGCCCGAGCGGCAATCCATTGCCCGGCCGGCAATCAGGCATCCTTCGATTAAGAGATGCGGGTCATGCCGCATGATCTCCCGATCCTTGCAGGTGCCGGGCTCGGACTCGTCGGCATTGACCACGAGATAGTGCGGCCGGTCGCCGACCGTCTTGGGCATGAACGACCACTTCACGCCGGTCGGGAAGCCCGCGCCGCCGCGGCCGCGCAGACCGGACGCCTTCATCTCGTTGACGATGGCGTCACGACCCTTGTCGAGAATGTCCTTGGTGCCGCTCCAGGAGCCGCGCTTGCGCGCGCCTTCGAGCCCCCAATCGCCGAGGCCGTAAAGGTTCTTGAAGATGCGATCCTTGTCGTCGAGCATCGCTTAGGCCTTTACCGATTTCAGCGTGGTGGGCCCGCCGACCGGCGCGGACAACTGACGGTCGATCTGCGGACCGGGCTTCGGCGGCTCGCCCTTGGCGAAGCCGTCCAGCACCTTCTCGAAGCTTTCGGCCGTTAGGTCCTCGTAGGTGTCGTTCCAGATCAGCACCATCGGCGCGTTGACGCAGGCGCCGAGGCACTCGACCTCCTCCCACGAGAAATCGCCATCGGCCGAAACGTGGTGCGGATGCTCGTGGATGCGGCGCTTGCAAACATCGAGGATGTCATGCGCGCCGCGCAGCATGCAGGGCGTGGTGCCGCACACCTGTACATGGGCCTTTTTCCCGCACGGCTCCAACAAGAACATGGTGTAGAAGGTCGCGACTTCAAGCGCGCGGATATGCGCCATGCCGAGCATATCCGCGACATGACGGATCGCGGCTTCAGGAAGCCAGCCGCCGTTCTGCTCCTGCGCCCGCCACAGCAGCGGAATGATCGCCGACTGCTGGCGGCCCGCCGGATACTTGGCGATCTGCTTCTTCGCCCACTCGACGTTCTCGGCCGTAAAGGCAAAGTCCTTGGGCTGCAATTCGGGTGGCGCGACGCGACGAACGGCCATCACAAGCCTCCGTCATTCCGGGGCGCGCCAGGGGCGCGAACCCGGAATCCAGATACGAGTCCGGCGTGAGCGTCTGGATTCCGGGTCCGGCCCTTCGGGCCGTCCCGGAATGACGCCGAGGGTGACATCCAACTCACCGGTCGACCTCCCCGAACACGATATCGAGCGAGCCGAGGATCGCCGACACGTCAGCCAGCATGTGGCCCTTGCATAGAAAATCCATCGCCTGCAGATGGGCGAAGCCGGGCGCGCGGATTTTGCACTTATACGGTTTGTTGGTGCCGTCGGCGACGAGGTAAACGCCGAACTCGCCCTTGGGCGCTTCCACCGCGGCGTAAACCTCTCCCTCGGGCACATGAAAGCCTTCGGTATAGAGCTTGAAGTGATGGATCAGGGCCTCCATCGACTTCTTCATCTCGCCACGGCGCGGCGGCACGATCTTGTTGTCCTGCACGGTGACCGGCCCCTGCCCCTCCGGCTCGCGCAGCTTAGCAACACACTGCTTCATGATGCGGATCGACTGCCGCATCTCTTCCATACGGATGCAATAACGGTCGAAGCAATCACCGTTCTTGCCGACGGGAATGTCGAACTCCATTTCGGAGTAGCATTCGTAAGGCTGCGCACGGCGCAAATCCCAGGCCGCGCCGGAGCCGCGCACCATCACGCCGGAGAAGCCCCAGGCCCAGGCGTCGGCGAGGCTTACCACGCCGATATCGACGTTGCGTTGCTTGAAGATGCGGTTGTCGGTGAGCAGCCCCTCGAGGTCATCGCAGACCTTGAGGAACGGGTCGCAAAACGCCTCGATGTCGTCGATCAGCTTGGGCGGCAAATCCTGGTGCACGCCGCCGATACGGAAGAACGCGGCATGCATCCGCGAACCGGAGGCGCGTTCGTAGAATACCATCAGCTTTTCGCGTTCCTCGAAGCCCCACAACGGCGGAGTCAGCGCGCCGACATCCATCGCTTGCGTGGTGACGTTGAGGAGGTGCGACAAGAGTCGCCCGATTTCGCAATAGAGCACGCGGATCAACTGCGCGCGGCGCGGCACCTGCAGATGCAGCAGCTTCTCGGCCGCGAGGCAGAACGCATGCTCCTGGTTCATCGGCGCGACGTAGTCGAGCCGGTCGAAATACGGGATCGCCTGCAGATAGGTCTTGGCCTCGATCAGCTTCTCGGTGCCGCGGTGAAGCAGGCCGATATGCGGATCGACGCGCTCGACGATTTCGCCATCGAGTTCGAGCACCAGGCGCAGCACGCCGTGCGCCGCCGGATGCTGCGGGCCGAAGTTGATGGTGAAGTTGCGGAGGTTCTCGGCCATCGGGCTATCCCTTGGCCTTCTCGTCGCCGGGCAGCGGCACGTAGCCCGCGCCCTCCCACGGCGACAGGAAGTCGAAGTTGCGGAATTCCTGGGCCAGCCGGACCTTGTCGTAGACCACGCGCTTCTGCTCGTCGTCCCAACGCACCTCGACAAATCCGGTGAGCGGGAAATCCTTGCGCAGCGGATGCCCCTCGAACCCGTAGTCGGTCAAAAGCCGGCGCATGTCCGGGTGGCCGGTGAACAGCACGCCGTAAAGGTCGTAAGTCTCGCGCTCGAACCAGTCGGCGCCGGGAAATACGCCGATGATCGAAGGCACCCGCGTCTCCTCGCCGGCCTCGATCTTCACGCGGATGCGGCGGTTATGCGTCGGCGACAGCAAGTGGTAGACGACATCGAAACGCCGCTCGCGCGACGGCCAGTCTACCGCGGTAATGTCGATGAAGCTGACAAACCGGCACCGCTCGTCATCGCGCAGGAAGGTCGCGACCTTGACGATATCGCGCGCCGTCGCGGTGAGCGTTAGCTCGCCGTGGGCAACCCAATAACCGACAACGGAACCCGCCAGCGCGGCGGCGATCGTCTCTCCGAGCTTTTCGAGCGTCTCGTCCATGTCCTCGTTCCGCTACCGCTCGATCGTCCCGATCCGACGAATTTTCTTCTGCAGCAGTAATACGCCGTACAGCAGCGCCTCCGCGGTCGGCGGGCAGCCCGGCACGTAGATATCGACTGGCACGATGCGATCGCAGCCACGAACCACCGAATAGGAATAGTGGTAATAGCCACCGCCGTTGGCGCACGAGCCCATTGAAATGACGTAGCGCGGCTCCGGCATCTGGTCGTAGACCTTGCGCAACGCCGGCGCCATCTTATTGGTGAGCGTGCCGGCCACGATCATCACGTCGGACTGCCGGGGCGAGGCCCGCGGTGCAAAGCCGAACCGCTCCGCGTCATAGCGCGGCATCGACATCTGCATCATCTCGACGGCGCAGCAGGCCAGCCCGAACGTCATCCACATCAGCGAGCCGGTGCGCGCCCAGGTGATGAGGTCCTCGGTCGCCGCGACAACGAACCCCTTGTCGGCAAGGTGGCTGTTCAACCCGGTGAAGAACGGATCATCGGACCCAACCGGCTTGCCGGTGTTCGGGTCGAGGATGCCCTTCGCGGCGGGGGCGACGAGCGTCGTCCGGTTCTGGGGTTCGCTCAATCCCATTCGAGCGCTCCCTTCTTCCACTCATAGATAAAGCCGATTGTCAGGACGGCAAGGAAAACCATCATCGACCAGAACCCGTAGGCGCCGAGCTTGCCGAACACGATGGCCCACGGGAACAGGAACGCCACCTCGAGGTCGAAGATGATGAACAGGATGGCGACCAGATAGAAACGCACATCGAACTTCATGCGCGCGTCGTCGAAGGCGTTGAAGCCGCACTCGTAGGCCGAGAGCTTTTCGGGATCAGGTTGCTTGTAGGCCACCAGGAAGGGGGCGATCAGCAGAGCCAGGCCGAGCGCAAGCGCAACCGCGATGAACACCACGAGGGGCAAATAATCCTGCAACAGCGCGCTCATCAGCGACCCTTCATTCGCCTCACCCGCAAAAAACCGATCCCGGATCACCCCGGCGCCGGTCGCGGCGTCGCAAGCCCCCTCAATTCCGGTACCGGACTGGATTCGTTCCAAGCAGGCGCGGTGAGCCTTAGCGCAGTGAACCAGGGGTGGCAAGGCGCGAAAAATCCTTGTCCCGGCTTGCGTTGCCCATCCCCGGCGCAGTGTTTACGCTGTCGCCAAAAGGAGCCCCTCTTGCCGTTCGGGATCGTTTCGAAGCCCCTCCAGACATGGTTGAATACCCCGCGACCACCAGCACATGGGAGGGCGGGTCCGATGCACGAGCTCACGGCGGGAATCACCAAGGCCAACACCGGGCTGGATGGCATTTCGTGGAACATCCTGGGGCAGACCTACGTGCCCAAGTCCCTCAACGAACAGTCGTTCTCCTGGCACGCGACCTTCCCACCCGGCACCTTCGTCCCCCCGCATATCCACCCGACGCAGGACGAATTCATCTATATGCTCGACGGCCGGCTCGACCTGGTGCTGGACGGCAAGGAGTTCGTCGCCACCACCGGCGATCTCGTCCGGCTGCCGATGAACCAGCCGCATGGCATTTTCAATAAAACCGACCAGACCGTGAAATGCTTCTTCTGGGTGACACCGACGCGACGGCTCTATGACCTGTTCTGGGCGATCCATTCCATGAAGGAACAGAACCCGCCGGACGTGGTCGCGCTCTCGGCCAAGCACGAGGTCATGTTCCTGCCCCCGCCTCCGGGGGCGTGAGGAAGCCGGCATCGGAGGCAAAAACGCGGCCTCAAGGGCCGCGTTTTCATATCGTGCACGGGGGGCGGGGGCGACCGTCCGTCAGTTCGCTCCCTGCCCCACAGTCGGCGCCTGCTCCATCCGCCGGAATGGCGGCGGCACCCAGCGACCATCCACCACTTCGGGTCGCGGCGAGTAAATCCGCATTGTGGGCTGGAACGAATCCCGGGGCGCGGGAAGCCAATTCGCTTCCTTGTCGGCACCCGGCGATTCCGCCTGCACGTAAATATCGAACGAACCATCAGAGTTGAGTTTAAGTGGGTCGCGATCGCCGATGGCAAACCGATTGATCGCGTTTGGCACCTGGAAACCGTCCTGGTCGTACATGGTGATGGACCAGAACGCGTTGGCGGGTGGCGTCTGGCCTTTGGCGAAATGCAGCACGTACTTGTGCGCTCCGGTCAGCGGTTGGCCGGTATCGTCGACGAAGGCCGTTGGATAAATCGCGTCCTCCGGGAGATTGGCTCCCAGGCCGCCGAGCGTGACGATGGCGCGGCGATAGTAGGACGTGCCGTAGGTGCCAATGTTGTCGGTCGCAAGATTCCAGCCGTTGGCGTGCGCTCCCATGCGCCCCATTCCGTTTGGCATTTCCTCCAGCGTCTCCTTGGCGGCGCTGTTGATGATCGCGACCACCGTCGGGTCGAGTTTCGACGCATCGAACGGCCTGCCGGGCTCCAGCCCGAAAGCGCGCATGCGGAACAGGATGGGATAATCGTTGGCGTGCGGTGGATATTTGGTCATCAGATCGGCCAGGCGCGTCAGCATTGCAACGCCGTCAAGCTGATTGACCTGGGTCTTAGGCGGCGTGCGGTTGTCGACAGAAGAGTCGGTTGCCATGCCCTGCGGCGGCACATAACGACCGCCCCATTCGCCGAGCGGCGTCAGCTTGTACCCGTCCTGCACCGTATGGACGGCGGCATAATCGGCGGGCCCATTGGTCTGTGTGCGGCCGATAATCCAGATCATGGATGTCGGCGCGGCGATCTTAACGATGCCTTGTGGAAGTGTCCCATTCCAACCCGGCGGCACGATGGCGTAAGTGCCGGGCTTGGTGCCGGTGGTGCGCGAACCGACAACCGAGAACACGTCGGTCCACATGTCGAGCATCTCAAGGAGATAGTACCGGCCGCCGGTGTCCGGCACCGAAAGAACCATCGGTTCGCGCGACAGATCGAGCCACGCACTCGAGTAGAGCGTATCGAAGTTGACGCGCACCACCTCCCTGGCGTCAGCCGGCGGATATGACCGCACATGAGCAAACTGATTGATCGGAGCACGCATATTGACCGAGGTCGCATCCGGCACATTCGTGGCCTGCCGCATGGTCGTGTCCATGCTGACAATCGGATAGGCGTACAGATAGAGG
>NZ_DATMRX010000355.1:0-5638 GCF_035565855.1 Pseudorhodoplanes sp. | reverse complement strand
AGCGTCGTCTTGCCCTCTCCCTCGATCGCTGACGTCAGCATGATCGTCTGCATCGGCCGGATGCGCGCTTCGCGCTGAACTGACAGGCGCACGGCACGGATCGCTTCGGCGAAGACTGAATTGGGCTCCTCGATAATGTAGCGCATCAAGGGCGGCTGCAGCGCCAGCGGCAGCATCCGGGTCGGTTGCTCCTGGTAACTGGCCAATTCGTCGCGGCCGCGTTTGGTGATCCGCGACAGTTCTCTCAGACCGACCAGCGGCAGCGAGGCAATGCCGGGCACGCCCGAGATCGCTTCGACCTGATCGATGGTCTTCACGCGTCGGTCGAAACGATCGACGGCGATGGCGATGATCGAGCCGAAGGCGGCGCCAAGCGGGATGGCGAGGCCGAGGAACAGCCAGGCCTTGGGGAACGACGGCTGTGTCGGCGCGCTGGCCGTGGTCACGATGCGCGCTTCCGGCAAATCGAGGGTTTCGCGCGCACTGGCTTCCTTGTAACGGCCAAGGAAAGATTCATAGAGTGCGCGATTGGCGTCGGCCTCGCGCTGCAGTTCCCGTAGCCGGACTTCCGCCTGACCCGATTCGCTGGAGATGTTCTGCAGGGCCGCGAGGCTCTTCTCAAGCGAGGCTTCGCGGGCGGCGGCAACCTCGTAACTGTGGCGCCGGCTCTGCAGGATGCGCTGGACTTCGGCGCTGATCAGCTTCTGCGTGTCGCGCAGCTGGGCTTTGACCGCCGTAACCTGCGGGTGCTGCGGGCCGTAACGGCTGGTGAGATCGGCTTCGTTCATCGTCAATTGCGCGTATTGCCCGCGCAGCTTGGCGATCGTCTCTGAGGCCAGCGCTTCGCTCAGCGAACCCGGATCGGCCTTGCTCTTGGCGATTTCGGCGACCTGGTCGTACTTGGCGCGCGCTTGGGCGGCTTCAGCGCGGGCCTCCACCAGCTTGCTGTTCAGGTCGGTGATCTGCTGGCTATTGACCGTCTCCCCTTGACTCAAGGTCAGGTTATGGGCGCCGCGGAACTCTTCGACTGCCTTGTCGGAGGCGAGAACCCGCGCCTTGAGGTCGTTGAGCTGATTGTTGAGCCAGCCCGCTGCCATCTTGGTGGCGTCCGATTTGGAGCGAACCAGTTCCTCGAAATACGCTTGAGAGATGGCGTTGGCGACGCGGGACGCGGTTTCCGGATTCTGTGCGTTGACGTTGATGTCGATGAGGAAGCTGTTGCGCTGGCGCGCCACCTTCAGACGGCTCTGCAGCACGGCGACCGCGCCCATGCGCGCTGCTTCCTGCGGATTGACATTCGATGCCGGCGGCTCGACGAACAGGCGCTTGACCGGCGCCAACAGGCCGGGCTTCGGCTTGAATTCGGGGTCCTCAGTAAGCTTCAATTCGTCGACCACGCGCCGCAGCACCGCGACCGACTGAGCCAGCAGCACCTGGCTTTCGATCGCCGCATCATCGGTCGACGGTGCCTGGACCTGGGTCTGCTTGGCGTCGAGGTTGATCACATTGGGGCGCCGCGGATCGATCAGGACGGTCGCCGTCGCGGTATAGAGCGGTTTGATGAACACGAGTGCAAGTCCCGCCGCCGCGGCGAAGACAAACATGGTCAACATGATCAAGGCGATTCGCCGCCGCAGAATGCGAAAGATCTCGGCGAGCCTCACGCCCTCCCAACCGGAGGCACTGAGGGCGGGATCCGCCTCGTAGGACACCGGGGCCGGAACGTACTCAGTAGCGCGTTGTGACATTCAAACCCACCTCATGCTTGTCGTAGCTCGCCGACGGCGTATTGCTCTCGCGGCGGAAATATTGGTGCTGAAGTGAGATGGAGCTGTAACGATTGAGCTTGTATGTGAGCTCGGTCAGTGTCGAAAATACGTCGTCATTGCGCGCCTGACCGAAGAATTTGTCACGCTCGAAGGTGGCTGCGGCCGACAACACAATATTGCGGCGGAGTTCGTAATCGGCGCCGACCTGAATCGCGTCTGCGCGGATGCCGCCCGCGACCGTATCGGCCGCTTGCGTCACGAGCCGCTCGGCCTTGACGTGCACGTCGAGCAAGCGCGTGACGCTCCAGTTGATGAGGCCGCGGTAAGTCGGCCCCTCGATGGTTCCGATGGTCGGATCCTCGAAGCGCTGGCTGGCGTAACCGGCGCTCAATTCGCCGGTGACGAGGCGGCCGAGCTGCAAATTGACGCCGGCGAGCGCGCGGTAACCATTGGAGCTGAGCGATTGCGCCGGAGTGCCCTTGAGGCTGCGACGGTTTACTTCGGCGGCAGTGAAGAGGCCGAGGTTGCCCGTCATGGCGTAGTCGAGCCGGCCATGCAGCGCATCGATATGTCCGTCGCGAGCGTCCTGGTTGATGATCGAGCCATTGATCGCGCGCGTCGAGCCGAAATTATAGGCGTCGGAGCGTAGCCCAATGGAGCCGGCCCATCGGCCGCTCTGTTGCCAGTAGGTCACATCAGCGGAGTTCAAAGTGTAGGGCGTCGGTTCCGCCGCGTTGGTCGGCGACGTCAGCGAGCCGACGCCTTCGTGCAGCAGCGCCGTGCGAAAGCTGGTGAGGATCGCGGCATTGCGCCAAAGATCGATACGGCCGCGAAGACGCAAATTGGCGTCGGTCTGATCGAGCTGCGAAAACCGGCGATAACTGGTCGACGTCACGCTACCTTGCAGATCAATGCCATGCCGTTCCCACAGCGACCTGACTTCAAGCGACGGCTTGATCGTGGCCGACAGATCGCCGCGCTTGTCGCTGCCGGAGGCGAAGACATTATTATCGTAACGCACGCCGCCGGTGAGCGACGGATGGAACATCCATGGCCCGGCGCGAATGCCGACACTCTCGTAACCCGGCTGTTGCCGTGTCTTCACCGGCGTATCCTCCGGCGCGAGGGCTTCGCCGCTCTGGGCCCAAAGCTGCGCAAAGGGCACGGGCTCGAACACCTCGAGCGAACTCCAGGGCGGCGCTGGCGACGGAACGAGCGGCGTGACGACTTGGGCGCGGGCAGCCGGCGCCCACGCGAGGAATGCGACGATAACGATGCCCGCTGCGGCGACAACACGGCGTTCGGCAAGATACTCATCGCGATGGAACTTGATGCGGGCGTCGCGCTTGTCTCCACAGTCGTCGCTCCAATAGCGCTGGCGCCGCAAGTCATGGCGCCGGCGATCTCCGCACAGCATCGGCGTCAACGATGACATCCGCGGTCCGTTCCGCACTGCAGCAGAAATATTGCGCGTCGCGATGACAGGCGTATGTGCGCCATGACGCAGGCGTATGCGCGCATTGCATCCGCTGCGAACAACGCTAGCCCAATTAATCGGCACGATGCTCAAGCGCCGTTCACAGGAATCGTTCAGGAACAGTGATGTTGTCGCCCGGCGAAACCGACGGGTTTGCATCCATAGGACGCGTGATCTGCGCATTGGAACCTGAGGAGCGCACAAGGACACGGCTTTCATTCGCCCGATAAGTGTATCCGCCTGCCAACGCCACTGCGTCGGCGACGGTCAGGCCGGGCTTGTAAGGGAACTCACCGGGCTTTTTGACCTCACCGCGGATATAAAATGGCGCGTAAGTGGTGATTTGAACATTGACGCGCGCGTCCTTGAGGATCGAGCCGTTCAAGCGTGCGGCTATGCGGCGTTCGAGTTGCTCCACGGTGAGCCCGACCGCCTTGACGCGTCCCGCCACGGGAATCGACAGTGAGCCAGAGCTGTCGACCGTATAGTCGCCGGTGATCGTTTGCTCGTTGTAGACCTGCACGTGCAACTGATCGTTGGTGTGCAACGTGTAAGGGCTGAGCACCGCAGGCCGCGCCGCCGGCTCCTGATATGCGAAAACTCCTGACGATCCCGCAGAGCTGCAGCCGGTGATGGTCGACAAGCCTGCAAGGCCGATCAGAAGAATCGCCAATCGACCGAAAACTTGCTTCATTGTTCCCCCTTACGCACTTGGATACCAGAGCGAGTCGTCGCGCTGCGACGCGTTCGATGTTGAAAGTCTCGAGTTCACATCAGCCCCAAAGTCGGCAACCGCAACGGTGCGCGTTGGTTCCGCGCAAACGGAAAAAATTGACGGCGTAAAGTCGAGTTCACGACGTTGCAAGAGAGTGACGCACACGTGTCAGAACATCCGTGTGACGAAACGATGAAGTGCTGCAATGATGAGCGCCCAGGCGAGAAAGTTCGCGATGAGAAGCCAAAAGCGTAAGCACATGTTACGTCTCAGCGGCGTAACGCAGATCGATGCATGAAAATGCGGCGGTGAGGTGCGTGACATGCACACGATCTGGCACGTAGTGGCGCGGTCTTATTCTAACGGTTGTGTGACGCGCTCGTTCATCGTCGGCCTCATCCTGAAACATTTCTTGATCGACGCGTTGCTTGTCACCGTCGCGATGAATGCGAATCGCGACTGATACGAATGTTCGGCATTCGTGATGGTGCACCGCCACACTTTCTCCAAGAAGGACGATAGTCTGTCTCTCGCAAAGCGGCGCGGACCCGGTCGGGGGCGATACACACGATGCGAATCGTTAACGGCAGTCCGCAAGAGTCGCAGCAACAGGGAGGGCGCACGGGGGCGGTTGTCCATTCGTGCACTGAGCAACACTGTAATGGAGCGAACGATGGCCCTCTCTGCTTCGCTGCCCGCAATGCGGGACGACTCGGTATCGGTTTGGCACCGTAAGCAGCCGCTCTTCCGGCCCGGCGTGAGCTATAGCGATCGGCCGCGGCCGCCACGCCGACGGCTCTATTATCTCTCGCATCGCGGTGCGCTCAGTGAGCCGACGCGGTCGCGCACGAAGCGCCTGTTCGACGCATCGTGCGCCAGCCTCGCGCTGCTGGCGTTTGCGCCGCTGTTCGGCGGCATCGCGCTGGCGATCAAGCTGACCTCGCCAGGCCCCGTCTTCTTCACGCAATATCGCTACGGCCACCGCAACCATCGCTTCCGCATCTTTAAATTCCGCACGATGCATACGCATCTGGGTGACAAGCGGGGCGTGGCGCAGACCGTGAGCAACGACCCGCGTGTCACGGCGGTCGGCCGGGTCTTGCGGAAGACCAGCCTCGACGAGTTGCCGCAACTCATCAACGTCATTCGCGGCGACATGTCGCTGGTCGGGCCGCGGCCGCACGTGCCCGGTATGCAGGCGGCAGACACGCTCTATGAGAATCTGGTGCCGTACTACTTTCAGCGGCACACGATCCGGCCGGGCATCACCGGCCTGGCGCAGGTCAGCGGCTGCCGTGGCAGCACCGCCAAAGCCGAGGCCGCGATCTCGCGCGTCGATTACGATCTCCAGTATATCGAGCGATGGTCGCTGTGGCTGGACATCAAGATCATCTGGTGGACGGTGAAGCGCGAGTTCTTCTTCGGCAAAGCCGAGTAGGCGGTTCTGAAGATCGGCGGCTCCGCGTCGGCACAACGTGCCGCGCGGGCGAGGGGAGTATGGCGGCATGAACGCACCCAATGACGCCGCAACAGGCGTCGAGGCGCTCGAGGTCCAGCCGACCTCGGGCAAGCGGCTCGCCGGCATCGAAGGCCTGCGAGCCGCCGCCGCTCTCTCGGTCATGCTCGGCCACTTCAATCTGCACCTTGTGCCCGCCGAGATGGTCCCGCCTCTGGGGC
>NZ_DATMRX010000354.1:0-6951 GCF_035565855.1 Pseudorhodoplanes sp. | reverse complement strand
GCCATGTCACGATCGTTGACCAACTGTAGCCAGTCACTGAGACTTTCCGATCCGGTGCCATTGCCTCAGCACGAGGCGTCCGCCCAGCGGCGCGCGCCAATCGTCCTGCGGCACCGCATGAGCCTGATGGCTCTGATTCTGACGGCCGCCACCGCGTTTGTCATAGCCGGCGTCGCGTTTGCCGAAGAATACCATTCGAATCCGTGGCTCCTGTCCTGGATCCCCGCCACCTGCTGCGTCACCAATGATTGCTGCTGGGAGGTGTCGGAGCGTGAGTTGCGCTCGCTGCCCGATGACGAGTGGGAAATCCGCTCGACGGGCCAGGTGCGCAAGCGCACCGGATGGTCGCCCGACGGCAAGTTCTACAGGTGCGCTTGCGACTACGACAGCGTCGACAAGCACTGGATCAGGCACCAGGGCGCCAATACGCGATGCATCTTCGTGCCCATGCGTTCGGCGGCCGCGTCATATCCGTCGAAACGGCCGGTGCATTGAGGCGGTGAGGATCGCCGGTCGGTTGTCCGGCGATCGAAACCGATAGAGCAGGCCGGCTCGGGCCGGTCAGGTCCCGGACAGCACCGGCCTGCCTTCGCTGGTCGAGAACCCTCCGCACGTCAGGGGCCGGCGGGAGCGATCCCTTATGCCCGCCCCCGCCCCGGTTGCGCTGGGTGCGCGGATGGGTATCAGTGGCACCCGCATTTCCACCTCCGGGGACCACCGATGCGTTACCGCTGCGCCGTACTCGACGATTACCAGAACGTCGCCCTGAAAATGGCCGATTGGTCGAAGGTGACCGGAGACGTCGATCTCACCGTCTTCAACGAACGCCTGGGCGATGAAGCCGCTGTTGCGGCAGCGTTACGCGATTTCGATATCGTCTGCATCATGCGCGAGCGCACGCCCCTCCCGCGTAGCCTGATCGAGAAGCTTCCGAACCTGAAGCTGCTCGTGACCAGCGGGATGAAAAATGCCGCGATCGATGTCGCCGCAGCAAAGCAGCAGGGCGTCGTCGTGTGCGGAACCGACGGCGCAAAGCATCCCACTGCGGAACTCGCCGTCGGCCTGATGATCGATCTGGCGCGCAACATCACGGTCGAGAATGCTCGCATGCGAGCGGGCGAGGCGTGGCAGAACACGATCGGCATGGACCTTAATGGCCGCACGCTCGGTCTGATCGGACTTGGCAATCTCGGCCAGCGGGTTGCCAAGGTGGGTCTGGCATTCGGCATGAACGTGATTGCGTGGAGTCCGAATCTGACCCCCGAGCGCTGCCGGGAGCATGGCGTCGCCTACGCGACCAAGGCCGATCTGTTCCAGCAATCGGACTATATCTCGATCCACCTTGTGCTGTCGGATCGTACACGCGGCCTCGTCGGCGCGACCGATCTCAAGATGATGAAGCCCTCGGCGTTCCTCATCAATACCTCGCGCGGTCCGATTGTCGATGAGGCGGCGCTGATAAATGCGCTGCAGGACAAGACGATCGCCGGGGCAGGCCTCGACGTGTTCGACGTGGAACCGCTGCCGCGCGACCATGTGTTCCGCAAGCTGCCCAATGCTCTGATCACGCCGCATCTCGGTTACGTGACGCAGGAAGGCTACCGCTACTTTTATGGCGGCACGGTCGAAGCGATCCGCGCGTGGCTGGATGGCAAGCCGATCCGCGTCCTCGGCTAAGCGCAATCACACAGAAAAAACGGACAGGGAGACCGCCCATGCAGCCGCGCGAACGTGTCGCGTTTGATCCGATCGAGACGCGTCCGATGCTGACATTTCCCGATGGCGTGCGCATGGTGATCTGGCCGGTGCTGGCGCTTGAGGACTGGGATATCTCGCGCGCGATGGCGCGCATGGTGATCGTCCCACCGCAATTGCAGCCGCTGCTGCCGGATCATCCGAACTGGAGCTGGCACGAATACGGAATGCGCGTCGGCTTCTGGCGCATGAAGAAAATGCTGGAACGGGTCGGTGCCACGCCGACGGTGACACTCAACGCAAAGGTCTGCGAGAGCTATCCGCAGGTGGTCGAGGCTTGCCTCAGCGCCGGCTGGGAGCTGAACGCGCATGGCTACGAGCAAATTCCGATGCACAAGCTCGACGACCAGCGCGCCACCATCGCCAAGGCGGTGGAGGTGATCGAAAGGTTTTCCGGCAAGCGGCCGCGCGGCTGGTTCGGGCCCGGCCTGACGCAGACCTTCGACACCCTGGACTATCTGAGCGAGGCCGGCATCGAATATATCGGCGACTGGGTGCTGGACGAGGAACCGGTGACGCTGAAGACCACGCACAAGCCGGTGGTCGCCCTGCCCTATAATTTCGAGATCCACGACATCGTGATGTTCACCTCGCAATATCATCCCTCGAGCATGTTCCACGAACGCGCGATGGATCACTTCAACGTCCTGTACCGGGAATCCGCCGAGCGCCCGAAGATCATGGCGATCGCCTGTCATCCCTACCTGTCCGGCGTGCCGCACCGCATCGACCATGTCGAGCGGACCTTCGCCGACATTCTTGGCAAGCCCGGCGTCGTGTCCTGGACCGGCGAACAGATTCTCGACTGGTATCTCGCTCAGCAAAAGGCATCGTGATGTCGCCACGCATCCGCTCGGCATTCGTGCCGCATGATCTGAAGGCGCCGATCCGCGGCGCGGCGACAGGCCCGCTTGCCGGCCTGTCCTGCGTCATCAAGGACATGTTCGACATCATCGGCGAGCGCACCGGCGGCGGCAATCCGGACTGGCTCGCGGCGCAAAAGCCCGCAACGAGGAATGCCGCGGTGGTGCAGAAGCTGCTGGATGCGGGCGCAACCATCACCGGCAAGACGATCTGCGACGAATTTTTCTACAGCATCGCCGGCGTCAACGCGCATTACGGCACGCCGGTCAATCCGCGGGCGCCCGGCCGGCTCCCCGGAGGTTCGTCGAGCGGCTCGGCATCGGCCACCGCGTCGGATGCCTGCGACTTCGCCATCGGCAGCGACACCGGCGGCTCGGTGCGCATCCCGTCCTCGTTCTGCGGGCTCTACGGCATCCGCACCACGCATGGCCGCGTCGATCTTGCCGGCGCCATGGGCATGGCGGAATCCTTCGATGCCGTGGGCTGGTTCGCCAATGCGCCGGGCGTGTTCCAGAAGATCGGCCCGGTTCTCCTCGGCGGCACCGCGACAGCGGCGGAGATCAGAAAGCTCGTCATCCTCGACGATGCCTTCGCGGAATGCGATCCCGAGGTCGCGGAGGTGATCAACGAAGCTCTCGCCGCGATGTCGGCCGAGCTCCCGGCGTCCTCACATCAACGCATCGCACCTGACGGACTCGACACGTGGCGTGAGGCCTTCCGGGTGATCCAGTCGCGCGAGATCTGGGCGCTCTATGGCGACTTCGTAACGCGCGTGAAGCCGCAATTCGGACCCGGCGTTGCAGAGCGTTTCGCCGCGGCGGCACAGGTCACCGAAAACATGGCGGCGAAGGCGCGTGTCACGCAGGAGCGCGCGCGCGACCGCATCCGCGGCATTGCGCAACCCGGCACGCTTCTGGTCATGCCGACATCGCCCGCCGTCGCGCCGCTCGCGGACGCGCCGCTCGCGGTGCACGAATCCTTCCGTTTGCGCGCCATACGGATGACTTGCATCGCAGAGCTGTCGGGCCTGCCGCAGGTCTCGATTCCCGTCGCGACGATTGGCGGCTGCCCGATCGGCCTGTCCTTCATCGGCTGGGCCGGCGGTGACGAGGCGCTGCTTGCTTTGGCGGTGAAACTTTCGCGCTATTGCGGCATCGCGGCGTAGAGCGACCTGGTTCCGGCACAGGAACTCAAGCCATGCTTCGGCGTTCTGGACTGGTTGCTTTCAGCAAGGGGCAATCATGTTCAAATGGGCGATTCTGTTTCTTGTCATCTCGCTGATTGCGGGCGGCATCGGCCTGACCGGCATTTCAACCTGGGCGAAGCGGATCGCCATGGTGCTGTTCGCGCTGTTCTTTCTGGGCTTTCTCGCGCTTCTCGGCTTTGCCTATCTCCTCGGCAGCGCCTTTGAGGCCGGACGCGCCGCGGCCATCCTGCAATTGCTCGCATAGGCTCCTTGCATAAAAGAATCGGTGGGACATGCGTCCCGCCGGTTCTTTTTGGCCGTACGTAGAGTGACGTCAGCGGTGGCCGTGGCTCTCGGCCGGCGTGTTGCCATGATAGCCGCTTTCGAGTTCGGCGCGCGTTGCCGCATTGGCGGCAGACGCAGCGACGACGGCGATCAGGGACGCAGCGACAAGAGCTTTCTTGATGACAGACATGGTCAATCTCCTTGTGGTTCAGTGTTGAATGCCCGTCGTGACGGGCGTTGTTCGCTGATCCGCTCGCGACCGGCGCATCATTCGCGTCGCGTGAGCGGCAGCTGAGCCGGCTCAGCGGTGGCTGTGATGCCGGACACGCGGCTGACGACGCAGCACGATGTCGGGCGCCCGACCGCCGGCCTGCCCGTACGCGCCGCGCGCGCCCTCTTCGATGGCATCGCTCGGCCCGTATGGCGAAACCCATACCGGGCTGTTGCCGTGATAACCGGACTCGAGGTCTTCGCGGCTGTCGGCATGAGCTGTGACAGCGGCGAATGTCAGCAGCGATGCTGCGACAAGAGTGGTCTTGATCGACATTGGCAGTTTCCTTGCGTTTCAGGTTGCGGACCTCGTGAGTGAGCATTCGCAACTTCAGCACGGCGGCAGCTAGGTACTGGTCACCATCAAGACCAATCAACGCAGCGTGAGCGAATGCGTGAGCCGTTGTGAGATCTGCGTGAGATCAGGGAATAAGTCCGCTTGCGCAGTTCGGCCGCAAAATGTTCGCACAACAGACAGCGGATAAGACCATCGATGGCGAACCTCATTCACGCGAAGCGTAGAACGCGATTTCGCGCGGCAAACTTGCGGCGGGTTTTGTCTTTCCTGCGACAGCGGATTGCGAGAATGGGAGTCTCCAACGTCTCCGCATCACGAATTTCGATGACGATCGATCACGCGCGCAAATGCGGCAACCTTGCCACAAGCCCGCGGCTCACCGATCGCGATGCGTCGCGTGACGATCAACCATTCGCGCGGCGAATGCCTCAGCGCGTGGTGATCACCGCAACCGGACCGCCGCCGTCGGGACCCTGATGTTCCGCGCCACCGGACACATAGATTTCCGCATGGCCGACCAGCCCCGCGAGCGCCCCGCACACGAAGGCGCGCGCATGCCGCGTCGGCGAGATGTCGGAATCGTCGAGCATCGTGTGCCGGAAGCCGCGCAGCGTCGCATTCTGGCTCGGCTCGGCCTTGGCCAGCAGCGCCACGAGGCGCGTGCGCTCGGCGGGCGAAAGCTGGCCGCTCGCGCTGAACCCAAGGCGCTGCAACGCGGCCCGCACCGGTTCCACGTCGATGGCATCCGCCATCACCGCATGATCGACGACCAGCGGGCCGCCCCACTGCTTCGACATGCCGAGCACCACGATTTCATGGCCAAGCAATTCGATGCCGGCCGAACAGCTCGCGCGGGCGGAATGCAGCGCCCAGTTCTCTCCGATGTCATGCTCCGCGATCTGGTCCGCGCGCAGTTCGCCGAGCGCCACGGCGACGCCGAGCGCACTCGCCGCGCGCGACAATCCCATCGATTTCAGGGTCGATGTCGTCGCGACGGTCTTGCCGCGGGCGGCGGCTTCGCCGATCCGCTGTGCGGTCAGAAGCGGGCACTTCACCTGCACGAAATGCACGTCGCCGGGATTGTCGATCCCGGCATCCGCCATCGCCTCGCGGACACCCTCTGCGACCATTTCGATCTCGCCCGCGCGGCCAAGATCCTCCGGCGGCAGTGCCGGCGTATGCGCCCGCCCGATGGCAAGCGCGGGTCCCGGCCCCTCGCCCTCCGCGCGCTCGAACACGGTCCAGTGCGGCGCCATCCCGCCCTCGGTGCCGCCCGACATCACGAAGCAGATTTTCTGCGCGTCGTCTCGCGCCATGAATTGCGAAAAGAGCTGTGTCAGTGTCGCGGTGGCAAAGCCGCGGCTGAAATCGTTGACGCAGCCATTGCCTTCGGTCTTGCCGAACACCGCAATCACGCCTTTCGGATCGATGCGGCCGTCCGCAATGGCACGCGTAATGCCGCTGATATCGTCGGGCGCGAAGGCGGAGATGCGATGGACCTTGGCGACGGGCATGCGTTCCTCTTTCAACAGCAGGGCGCCTCGCCGCCGAAATGCGCGGCGATGGCTTTCTCCAGCGCAGGCAGAGCCTTGGCCAGCGTTGCCTGTCCGGCCATTCCGGCGCGGAAACGCGCCAGCAAATCTTGCAGCATCGCGGGATAATCGACCCCGAGCACCTGGCCGTTGCGCACGACAATGCGGCCGCCGACGATCACCTCCTCGATATGCCGCGCCGTCGCTCGGGCGAAGAGAAGGTCCCGCGGATCGAGATCCGGATTGAGCCGGTCATCGTCGATGCGCGACCAGTCGAGCAGAACGAGATCGGCCGGACCTCCCGCGGCGAGCATGCCGCCATCGTCGCGGTTCAGAACCGAGAAGCGTCCGTTGCGCCAGGCCGATGTCAGCGTGTCAGCGCGGCTGACGATCGTCTCATAGCCCCAGCCGCCATGCAGCAAATGGGTCAGCCGCATCTCGCGCAAGGCGTCGTCATCCTCGTCGAGCGCAAGTCCGTCGATCCCGAAGGCTACGCGGCAGCCGCGGCGCTTCATCTCAGCGAGCGGGGCAATCCCCGACCGGATCCCGAGATTGGACGAGGTATTCACCGAGATCGTCACGCCGCGTTCGGCGAGAAGTTCGAGTTAGTCCGGCCGCGCGTAGGTGCAATGCGCGAGCGTCAGCCGCGGCGACAGCAGCCCGATCGCGTCGAGATAGCGGATCATGCCATCAGGAAATTCACGGTCGGCCCAGTCGCGCTGATACCGCGTTTCGAAACAATGCATGTGGACGCGGCGGCC
>NZ_DATMRX010000353.1:0-11137 GCF_035565855.1 Pseudorhodoplanes sp. | reverse complement strand
TGCTGCACCGCGTCCGGGACACGAGGCCTCACACCAGTCCGCAAGCTTTCGCGATCTGCGCAAAAGCCGGATGATCGGCCCCGGGTTCGAGCCGCGGCAGCGCGATCACCTCGACGGCGGGGAGAAAGCGGCCGATCGTCGCCACGGTTTCGAACAGCGGCACATGGCTGCCTTCGCTTTCGCTCACGACAATGGCGCGCAGGTCGCATTCTTCCTGATCCAGCACTTCCGCCGCGGTCAGCGTATGGCTGATGCTGCCGAGATAGGTGCCCGCGACCAGCACGACCGGGAGATCGAGTTCGATGATCCAGTCGAGAATCGTGTTCTCCTGATCGATCGGGACCATCACCCCGCCGACGCCTTCAATGAGCAGCGAGCCTTCCGCTTCCTTGATCGAGGTCTCGCAGAAGGAGATGAGCTGATCGAAATCGATCTCCCGGCCTTCATGGCGCGCCGCCATGTCGGGCGACAGCGCGGCCTTGAAACGCCACGGCGAAATATCCTCGATCTCCTCGTCGGTGAGCGGCAGACCGAGCGCGCGCAGCAGCACCCCGGAATCGCTGACGCCGGCATGCGCCGGGTCGAAACCGCTGACCACCGGCTTGATCGCGTCGATGGTTTCACCCTTGCCGCGCAGATGACGGATCAGGCCCGCGGCGACGAAGGTCTTGCCGACATCGGTGCCGCTCGCGGTAATGAAGACATTGGCCATCGGCAGGGCTCCCGGTTTGACGCTCAGGTGAGGATGCGGTGGCGAACGATGTGGGCCAGCCGTTCGATGGACTCGTCCGGCTGTGCCGCATTGAACGTTACGCGGAGCCGTGCGGTTCCCTCGGGGACGGTCGGCGGACGAATGGCGACGACCAGAAAGCCTTCGTCTTCCAGCAGTGCCGAAGCGCGCAGGGCCGCATCGGCGTCGCCGATCGTGATCGGCACGATGGCGCTCTCGGCCGCCGGCAGGTTGGCGGCGCGCGTGAAGGCCCGTGCCTTCTGCAGCGGCAGGGCGGTGTAATCCGGTTCGCTCTCGATGATGTCGAGCGCGGCAATCGCGGCGCCGATGGCGGCGGGCGGCAGCCCGGTCGAGTAGATCAGCGGACGCGCGCGATTTTGCATCAGCGCGATCACGTCGCGCGAGGCGCAGAGATAGCCGCCATAGCTGCCGATCGCCTTGGACAGCGTCCCCATCTGCAGCGGGATTGCCGCGGGCGGATCGGTGACGAAGGCTGAGCCGCGGCCTTGTCCGAGAACGCCGACGCCATGCGCGTCGTCGCTCATCAGCCAGGCGTCGAAGCGTTGCGCGAGGGCCGAGAGGTCCGAAAGGGGCGCAACGTCGCCGTCCATCGAGAACACGCCTTCGGTTACGATCAAGGCGTGCTGGAAGCGCGCGCGCTCGCGCTCAAGCAGGGCGCGCAGATCCGCGACATCGTTGTGACGGAACGGCATGATCGTCGCGCCGCTCAGCCGCGCGCCGCTATGCATCGAGGCGTGCGCGAGTTCGTCGATCAGAATTGCGTCGCCCGGTCCGACGAGGGCCGGGATGATCGCGCTGTTGGCGAGATAGCCGGACCCGAACACGCAGGCGGCTTCCGTCCCCTTGAGCTTTGCCAGCCGCGATTCCAGCGCGGCGTAAAGTGGATGGCTGCCGGTGACGAGACGCGAAGCGCCGGCGCCGGCGCCATAGGTCTCCGCAGCGGCGGCGGCCGCACGTTTCACTTTCGGGTGCTGGCTCAGATTGAGATAATCGTTGCTGCAGAACGACACGAGGGTGCGGCCGTTGCGGATCACGTGAACGCCGTCACCGGCGGCGGTCTCCACAATACTGCGCCTCAGATTCGCGCGCTCGCGGGCGGCCAGCTTGTCGCGGGCGAACAGGTCGAGGGATTGCATGACGGCCGGACCATGCCGTGGTTGGAGGAAGGCGTAAAGTCGCCGATAACCGGGGCGGGGGCCGACAAACCCAGAGCATCGCAGAAGGTCTGGCCGACGACCCCCGAGAATCGCAGAAGGTCTCGCCGAATGAGCTATCTCTTGGTTTTTCTGGGCGGCGGTTTTGGGGCGATGTTGCGGCACGGGGTCAATCTCGGCGCCGCGCGGTGGTTCGGGATCAACTTTCCGTGGGGGACGCTGTTCGTCAACGTGACCGGCTCGCTGGTCATGGGGCTGATCGCCGGCTTCTTCGCGCTGAAATCCGGTCAGTCGCAGGAATGGCGCTTGTTTCTGACCACCGGCATCCTCGGCGGCTACACCACCTTCTCGGCCTTTTCGCTCGATACCGCGCTGCTTTACGAGCGCGGGGAGATCGGCATCGCCGCACTCTACGTGCTGGGCTCGGTGGCTTTATCCGTCGCCGGATTGTTCATCGGGCTCTGGATCGTCCGCTCGCTCGCCTGATGAAAGGCGGGGCAGAGTTGATGCTGTTTTTGGCAGCGCACACGAGGCCCCCGCGCCTGCGCGAAATTGCACCCCGACCGTTTCCGAGATGATTCAATCGCTTAGCTCCGCGCGGGCAGTCCAAATCTTTTGCATACAATAGCGCGGACTTGGCCCCGAACTTGCGTAGCTCCCTGTGCCGGGATCGGGGGTTGCTGTGCCAGTCAAGATCGAGGCAGAGCCGTATCCGCTGCAGATCGAAATCGCGCGGTCTGCGCTCATCATCATCGACATGCAGCGCGACTTCCTGGAGCCGGGCGGGTTCGGCGAAGCGCTGGGCAATGACGTTTCGCTGCTCAAAGCTGCGGTCGGACCGATTCGCAATGTGCTGCAGGCCGCACGCGAACAGGGCGTATTGGTCATCCATACCCGCGAAGGTCACCGGCCCGATCTGTCCGACGCGCCGCCGCTGAAGGTCGAGCGCGGCGATCCTGCGACGCGGATTGGTGCGCCGGGGCCGATGGGCCGCATCCTGGTGCGGGGCGAGCCCGGCCACGACATCATCCCCGAGCTTTATCCGATCGCCGGCGAGCCCGTCATCGACAAGCCGGGCAAGGGCGCCTTCTACCAGACCGATCTCGAACTGATGCTGAAGAACCGCGGCATCGAAACGCTGCTGGTCTGCGGCGTCACCACCGAAGTCTGCGTCAACACCACCATCCGCGAAGCCAACGATCGCGGCTTCCGCTGCATCGCGCTGTCCGATTGCTGCGCGTCCTATTTCCCGGATTTCCATGCGGCCGGCCTTGCGATGATCAAGGCGCAGGGCGGGATCTTCGGTTGGGTCTCCAATTCCGAGCACGCGATAGCCGCGATCGCGGCGCACGGCGCCCGCAGACCCAAAATGCCGTTTGGGATCATCGAAGGGGGAGTGCGATGACCGACGTTGCAAAGATGGATCTGGCGAAATCCCGTCCCGTTTTGTGGACGCCCGGTGACTGGAACGCTTTCTTCGGCTTCGGCACCAACATCCTGGTCAACATGCTGGTGCTGACCGGGCTCCTGCGCTTTGTGCTGAAAATGCCGGATTCGATCGTGTTCGGCCGCATCCTGCCCGCGATGGGCCTGATGATGTTCCTGTCCACGATGTATTACGCGTGGCTGGCCTACAAACTCGCCCTCAAGACCGGCCGCTCCGATGTCTGCGCACTGCCGTCGGGCATCAGCGTACCGCACATGTTCGTGGTCACTTTCGTGATCATGCTGCCGATCTCGCTGCGCACCAACGATCCGATCAAGGGCTGGGAAGCGGGCCTCGTCTGGGTATTCTTCCAGAGCTTCATCCTGATGATCGGCGGCTTCGTCGCGCCCTATATCCGCAAGATCACGCCGCGCGCCGCCCTCCTTGGCACGCTGGCCGGCGTGTCGATCACCTTCATTTCGATGCGGCCGGCGCTCGAGATGTTTCTGACGCCGCAGATCGGGCTGCTCTGCTTTGCGATCATTCTGGTCGCCTGGTTCGGCGGCGTGAAATATCCCAAGGGCATTCCGGCGGGGCTGATCGCAATCGCGGTCGGCATGCTTATCGCGTGGGGTTCGACGCTGTTCGGCTTCAGCATCGGTGGCCTGAGCGTGGACAAGGTGACGGGCGCGTTCGCCAATTTCGGCTTCTCGGTGCCGATCCCGGCGGTCGGTCACGTGTTCTCCGGCTTCGAATTCCTCGGCATCATTCTCGTCACCGCGATCCCCTTCGGCATCTACGATCTCGTCGAAGCCATGGACAACGTGGAGAGCGCCGAAGCCGCCGGCGATCACTACCCGACGACGCAGGTGCTGACGGCCGATGGCGTGGTCAGCCTGATCGGCTGCCTGATGGGCAATCCCTTCATCAACGCGGTCTATATCGGCCATCCCGGCTGGAAGGCGATGGGCGGCCGGATCGGCTATTCGGCTGCGACCGGATTGATGGTGATCGTGCTCTCCTGGTTCGGCATCGTCGCCCTGATGCTGGCGCTGATTCCGCTGGTCGCGATTTCGCCGATCCTTCTCTACATCGGCATGCTGATCGGCGCGCAGGCCTTCCAGACGACGCCGACGCACCACGCCCCGGCCATCGCCCTGGCCTTGACGCCCCATCTCGCGGCCTGGGCCAAGACCCTGATCGACGGCGCGCTCGGAGCGGCGGGGACCACCGCCGCGGCTGTCGGCTTCGACAAGATGGCGATGCAGGGCGTGATCTATCACGGGCTCGAAGTGATGGGCGGTGGCGCCATCCTGTCCGGGCTGATCCTTGGCGCGATCGGGGTCTTCATCGTCGATCGTGAATTCGTCAAGGCGTCCGCCTTTGCGCTTGCCGGCGCGGTGCTGACCTTCTTCGGCTTCATGCATGGCGAGGCGGTCGGCCTTGCGGTGACGCCGACGGTGGCGCTGGCTTACGCCATGGTGGCGGTTTTCCTGTATGGCCTCAGCCGTCAGACCCTTGGATCGATGGTGCCGGCCTCCGCCCCGAAACCGGCCGCGACGCCTGCCGAGTAGCCAGCGCGGCCCGGCCATTCCGGGCTGCGACTTGCGCGAATTGCGGTTCGCGGGCATGTCTTGCAAATGCCCGACGCAGCCGAAACCGCAGACCTGTTCAGCCGGGCGCCGGTGATCCCGGTGCTCACCATCGAGGACCACGAGTCCGCCGTGCCGCTTGCGCGTGCCTTGTGCGATGGGGGACTGCCGGTTCTCGAAGTCACCTTGCGCACCCGCGCCGCGCTCGCGGCAATTGCCGCCATCGCCGTCGAAGTCCCCGAATGCATCGTCGGCGCCGGCACCGTGGTGCGGCATGTCGATGCCGCCTTCGCCATCGATGCCGGAGCCAAATTCCTGGTCAGTCCAGGAACGGATTCCGTGCTGGCCGAGACCTTCACCGAGATCGAGATTCCTGTGCTGCCCGGTTGCGCCACGGTCTCCGAGGCCATGGTGTTGTCGGATCTCGGATTCGATATCCTCAAGTTCTTCCCGGCGGAGGCCTCCGGCGGCGCCGCCTGGCTGAATGCGGTCGCAGCGCCGTTGCCGCATATCCGCTTTTGCCCAACCGGCGGCATCGATCAGGCCAATGCCGGCGACTATCTTGCGCTGCCGAATGTGATCGCGGTCGGCGGCTCGTGGGTGGTTCCGAGGGACGCTCTCGCCGCCAGGGATTTCGCTCGCATCAGGAAGCTTGCGCAAGAGGCAGCGAGCCTTCGCGGCTGATGGATCCCGCAGCGCCGAGCCCCAGGCGCCGCCGTCGCGGCCCTATCGATTGGCCGACCGCCATTCTGATCGTTCTCGTGGTGACCGCCGCGCTTTATGTCCTGTGGCGCGACGGGTCCGCGCGATTCCTCGAGGTGATCGGCGAAGATAGCAGCTTGTTCCTGTGGATGATGCCGAATGTGCTCGCCGGCTGCCTGATCGCGTCGCTGGTGACCGTTCTGTTGCCCCGCGACACTGTGGTCCGATGGGTCGGAAAGGAGGCCGGCTTCAAGGGCATTCTGATTTCAGCGGGGGTGGGAATCATCGTGCCCGGAGGGCCCTACACGATCTATCCGATCGCGGCCGCCTTTCTTGGCATGGGTGCTGACGCTGCGGCCGTTATCACACTGATCACGAGCTGGACCACGATTGGCCTGAGCCGCTCGCTGGTGTGGGAATTGCCTTTCCTCGGCTTTGATTTCGTGCTGTGGCGCTGGGTTGGCGCGCTCCCGCTGGGGGTGCTGGCCGGGCTGATCGTTCGGGCGATCGAGCGGCATTGGCGCATGAAAGCCAAGCCGTGATCGAAATCATCGTCATGGCCGCGCTGTGGCTCATCGTCATAGCGCTTTCGCTCGGTGTCGCGCGGCGCAGCTTTCCGCTGCTGCATGAAAGCGCAAAGAGCGGCGCCACCGAATTCATCTATCTTGTCCCGCGCATGGCGATCGGCATGCTGGGCTCGGGCTTCATCGCCGCTGCGTTGCCGAACGACACGGTTGCTTACTGGCTCGGTTCGTCGTCGGGCATATCCGGCATCGGTTTGGCCATGGTTGCGGGCGCGATGACGCCGGGCGGCCCGGTTGTCGGATTTGCGATTGCGGCCGCCGCGTTGAAGGGCGGGGCGGGGGCGCCGCAGATCATCGCCTACACCACGGCATGGGCGCTTTACGCGTTTCCGCGGCTGCTGACCTACGAACTTCCGATGATGCCGGCGCGTGTCGTCTGGCTGCGGGTGCTGGCGAGCATCCCGCTGCCCTTCATCGCGGCGTGGCTGGCGATGCTGATCGGGAAACCCTGAGGTCTCCCGTATCGATCAATGCACTGCGGTCTCGGCGCGAGGCATGATCGCGCCGCGGTGGCGGATCACTTCGGACGCCAGTCTGTGTCCGGCGACGGCGGCATCGCCCGGATTTTCGTTGGCGAGGCGAGCGGCCATGTAGGCGGCATTGAAGCTGTCGCCGGCCGCGGTGGTATCGACCGGCACCACCACATCGGGCACCGGCACGAATTCCTTGTGACCGCCGGCGGCGACCAGGGCCGAATTCGGACCGTTCTTGATCGCGATTTCGCCGATGCCGAAGGCCTGCAGCCGCTCGATGGTGGCGTCAGGCGAAGGATCGCCCCAGAGCAGGGCTTCGTCGTCGTAGGTCGGCAGCGCGATGTCGACGCGCTTCAGCGCTTCCATGAAGACGGTTCGGGTGCGTTGCAGGTCGCCGCGCCAGGCGCGCGGACGATAATTGCCGTCGAACACCACTTTGGCGCCGCCCTTGCGGGCGAGTTCGAGGAGAGCGAGGAACCGTCCCAATCCCTGATTGGAATAGATCGACAGTGTGATGCCGGAGAAATACACGATGCGCGCGTCGATGATGCTCTCGGCGATGCGCCCCCAGTCCGGCAATTCGAACAATTCCCGTGCGGGGGCGGTGTCGCGCCAGTAATGGAAACTGCGCTCGCCCTTGGCGTCGGTCTCGACCAGATAAAGACCGGGCAGCCGGCCCGGTACGCGCAGGATCAGGTCGGTGGCAATGCCCTCGGCTGCCGCCAGCGCCACGATGCGATCGGAATAGACGTCGTCGCCGAGCGCGGTGGCATAGGCGACCGGCAACCCGCGGCGGGCGAGATAAACTGCGGTGTTGAAGGTATCTCCGCCCGAAGCCTGGCTGAAACGGCCATCCTGGCCGCGCGCCATTTCGATCATCACTTCGCCGATCGAGACGATGCGCTTGGTCTTGTCGTTCATGAAGCAACCACATGTGCCTGGGATGGGACTTCACCATGGCTCCCAACGACCCGCTTGGCAATCAAACGGGCCGGGAACCTCGCATGAAACCCGGCCTTTCGGCGCGCGGTGAGGCCCTTGGCATCCCCGAATGTTATACTATAACAAGGACGATCGCCCGGCTGGAAGCCATGACCGAACATCACCACCATCACCATCCGCACGGCCAGGCGCACCCTCCGGCCGCCATCGGTGCCTCGATCCTGCGGCTTTCGGTTGCTGAGCGCCTGGTAATGGCGGCTTTGCTGACGGCGCTCGTCTGGGCGGCCGTGATCTGGGTCATGCGATGACCGCGCCTGTCGCCCACCCGCAATTGCAGTTCCGCAACCTGACGCTCGGCTATGACCGGCACCCTGCGGTGCATCACCTCAGCGGCGAAGTCCCGCGCGGCGCATTGCTCGCGGTGGTTGGGCCGAACGGCGCGGGAAAATCGACCTTGTTCAAGGGGATCGTGGGAGCGCTGAAGCCGCTGTCCGGAACCGTCGATCTCCATGGCATAACGCCGCGCGACATTGCCTATCTGCCGCAGGCCGCCGAAATCGACCGCAGTTTTCCGATCAGCGTCTATGATCTCGTTGCGATGGGCCTGTGGCGCCGCACCGGCATCTTCGGCGGCTTGTCGAAGGACGATCATGCGAAGATCCGTGAAGCCATCGCCGCCGTTGGTCTGACCGGGTTCGAGCGCCGCGTCATCGGCACTTTGTCCGGCGGACAGATGCAGCGCATGCTGTTTGCGCGCCTGTTGTTGCAGGACGCCAAGGTCGTGGTGCTCGACGAGCCGTTCAATGCCATCGACGCCAAGACATGCGCCGACCTCGTTGCGCTGGTGCAGCACTGGCACCGGGAAGGGCGGACGATTCTCGCCGCGCTGCACGATCTCGACCTCGTGCGCACGACCTTTCCGCAAACGCTGCTGCTGGCGCGAGAGAAGGTGGACTGGGGCGACACTGCGACCGTGCTGACGCCCGCCAATCTGCAAAGAGCGCGGCATATGTGCGAAGCCTTCGACGAAGAGGCGGCAGCATGCGCGGCGTGAATGTCTTACCTCTCCCCGCTTGCGGGGAGAGGTCGCGAGCGCAGCGGGCGGGTGAGGGGGAGTCTCTGCGTATTCGGATTGCGGTTGCTCCCCATCACCCGATTTGCCTCGCTTTGCTCGCAAATCGACCTCTCCCCGCAAGCGGGGAGAGGTAAGAGAACGCCCATGCTCTACGACACCCTGATCGCGCCGTTCGCGGAATTCGACTTCATGCGCCGCGCGCTGGTCGGCGTGATGGCGCTGGCCCTTGGCGCCGGGCCGATCGGCGTATTCCTGATGCTGCGGCGGATGTCGCTGGTCGGCGATGCCATGGCGCATGCAGTGCTGCCGGGCGCGGCGATCGGCTTTCTGATCTCGGGCCTCAATATCTTCGCGATGACGGCGGGCGGCCTGATCGCAGGCTTCGTCGTGGCGTTGCTGGCCGGGCTCGTGGCGCGCTCGACCGAACTGAAGGAGGACGCCTCGCTTGCGGTCTTCTTCCTGATCTCGCTCGCCGTCGGCGTCACCATCATTTCGGTGCGCGGCACCAATATCGACCTTTTGCACTTCCTGTTCGGCAGCGTGCTCGCGCTCGATAACCAGACCCTCATCCTGATCGCGATCAACGCCACCGCGACACTGTTCGGGCTCGCGATCATCTACCGGCCGCTGGTGCTGGAATGCGTCGATCCGCTCTATCTGCGCTCGGTCAGCAAGGCCGGCGGCCCGGCGCATCTGATCTTCCTTGCGCTGCTGGTCATCAACCTCGTCTCAGGCTTCCACGCGCTCGGCACGCTGCTCGCCGTCGGCATCATGATGGTGCCCGCCGCGATCGGGCGCTTCTGGGCCCGCGACGTCACGCCGATGATCGTCGTTGCGGTGCTGGCTGGAATGCTGTCCGGCTATGCTGGCCTTCTGCTGTCGTTCCATACCGCCGCGCCCGCCGGTCCTGCAGTCATCCTGATCGCCGGCATCCTCTACGCAATCTCACTCCTGTTCGGGAGCGTCGGAGGTCTCGTCCGCCAGCTCTTTCCAGGACGCCATCTTGAAGCCTGACCCTGTGAGCGGCCGATGCTGACGCGACAAATTCTCTTCGGACTCTTCGCGGCGCTGCTCCTCGCCGCGCTGCCATCGACGGCAAAGGCACAAGACAAGCTGCCGGTGGTCGCAACCTTCTCGATCCTCGGCGATCTCGTGTCGAATGTCGGCGGTGATCGCGTCGCGGTGAAATCGCTGGTCGGTGCCAACGGCGATGCGCATGTCTATTCCCCGTCCCCGGCCGATGCGCGGACACTTGCGGATGCGAAGCTGATTGTGACCAACGGGCTCGGTTTCGAAGGCTGGCTGACGCGGCTCGTCAAGTCATCGAACAGCAAGGCTCGCAATGTCGTTGCGAGCAAGGGGGTGAAGCCCCGCAAGCTCGCCGGCAAGCACGCGCATGATCACGGCCACGGGCCTTCTGACGGCGATCCGCATGCCTGGCAGTCAGTCGCCAATGCGAAGACCTATGTCGCCAATATCCGCGACGGCCTCATCGCCGCCGATCCCGCGGGGAAAGCCGTCTACGAGGCCAACGCGGCGGCTTATCTGGACAAGCTCGAGGCGCTCGACCGCGAGATCAGGGAGACGATCGCGAAAATCCCACCCGAGCGGCGCAGGATCATCACGACGCATGACGCCTTCGGATATTTCAGCGACGCCTATGGCGTGGAATTCGTCGCGCCCCAGGGCGTTTCCACCGAATCCGAAGCCTCGGCGCGCGACGTGGCGCGGATCATCACCCAGATCAAGAAGCAGAAAATTCCGGCTGTGTTTTTGGAAAATATCAGCAACCCGCGGCTCCTGAAGCAGATCGCCGACGAGACCGGCGCCAAGGTCGGCGGAACACTCTATTCCGACGCCCTGACCGACGAAAAAGGTCCCGCACCCACTTACATCGACCTGATCCGGCACAATATAAGGACGCTCAGCGCGGCGCTGCAGTCCTGACCGCCGCGCTCCGCCCGGCCCCGGGCGGCCCGACAATCGGCTGGAGCGTTCATGTCCGACAAGACCCCTGTTACCGTGCTCACCGGCTATCTCGGCGCCGGCAAGACCACCTTGCTCAACCGCATCCTGTCCGAACCGCACGGCAAGAAATACGCTGTGATCGTCAACGAGTTTGGTGAGATCGGCATCGACAACGACCTGATCGTGAATGCCGACGAAGAAGTGTTCGAGATGAATAACGGGTGCATCTGCTGCACCGTCCGCGGCGATCTCATCCGCATCATCGACGGCCTCATGCGCCGAAAGGGCAAGTTCGACGCCATCATCGTCGAGACCACGGGGCTCGCGGATCCCGCGCCGGTCGCGCAGACCTTCTTCGTCGACGAGGAGGTCGGCAAGAAGACGCGGCTCGATGCCGTGGTGACGGTCGCCGACGCCAAGTGGCTGAAGGACCGGCTGAAGGATGCCCCAGAAGCCAAGAACCAGATCGC
>NZ_DATMRX010000352.1:0-2445 GCF_035565855.1 Pseudorhodoplanes sp. | reverse complement strand
ATCGCCGCGCCAATAGGCGCCTGCGACCTTCATCAGCTTGAAGGCATTGCCGATCTTGCCGGTCGAGGTCATGTGCGGGCCGCGGCACAGATCGAACCAGTCGCCCTGTTTGTAGATCTTGATCTGCTGGTCTTCGGGAATGGCGTCGACCAGCTCGACCTTGAAGTTCTCGCCCATCTCGCGGAACTTCTTCTTGGCCTCCTCGCGCGACCAGACTTCCTTGGTGAAGGGTTTGTCGCGCGCGATGATCTCGCGCATCTTCTTTTCGATCGCGGACAGGTCTTCCGGCGTGAACGGCTGGTTGCGCGCGAAGTCGTAATAGAAGCCGTTCTCGATCACCGGGCCGATGGTGACCTGGGTGCCGGGCCACAGCGCCTGCACGGCCTCCGCGAGCACGTGCGCGGCATCGTGCCGGATCAGTTCCAGCGCGCGCGGGTCCTCGCGATTGAGGAATTCGATCTTCGCGTCCGTCTCGATCGGATCGGCGAGGTCGGTGACCGTGCCGTCGAGCGCCATCGCCACCGTGCGCTTGGCCAGCGATGGCGAGATGCCCTTGGCAATGTCGAGACCGGTGGTGCCTTTGGGGAATTCGCGGCGTGCGCCGTCGGGGAAGGTCAGCGTGACCTGAGCCATGATCGTCTCCTGTTGCTCACTCCCGCGAACGAGCGCGGGTAAGCGGATGAAGCGAGGGATATAGCAGGGGAATCGGGGAGGGCAATTGGTTTGCGGGCAAAGCTCCGCCGGCCCTGTTGTTTGGCCGGCGCGGGCGCGCCCGTACTCCCATGGAGAAGGTGAGGGGAATGATGCGCCGAAAGACGCAGGGCATTCCTGTTGCGCCGAACCCTTGCGGGGCCGGCCGCCTTACGGCGCACCATTCGCGGCGTTTTCCGTCCGGCATGGGGCCGCGCTTTGCCTCCATGCGCCTGAAGCGACGCATGGCGTCAGCCGGCTCCCGGCAGGGGTTCCTAATGACCCCGGGCGGTGCCCCCATGCAGCCCGGGTGCGCGCGCGACGAACGCGCGCCCGCAGGCGCCGCACCCCGCTCCATCAACTGGCGTCACCGGTTGACGCCCCTCGGTGAGCGAGGTGATAGGAATATAGTCTCAGACCGTCGCCCCGTCAAGCACCGGTACAGGTCTTGGCTCGCCGACATCGCTTGTGACGGGAATTTCATGCGGGCGGGGCTCGCGGCGCCGTTATTTCGCACCCAACTGTCCCTATGCTGGTGAAGTCGGTTGGCGAACCCGGATGACGCTGCTTCGACCCCTTGCGGCCCTTGTGGCCCTTCTGATGCCAGGCGCCGCGCTCGCGCAGCCGTCGCAGAAGCCGCGTCCTGCGTTCAAGCACGAGCCGATGATCTTCTTCGTCGCCAAGGGCGCGCCCAATGCATGCGGGCCGGGCTGCGACACCTGGATTGCGGCTGAAGGCACTTTCGATCCTGAAGTCCACGAACGGCTGAGCGACTTTCTGAAAGTCCCCGCGCGTCGCCGGCTTCCCATATTCTTCCATTCGCCGGGCGGGGAATTGCAGCCGTCCATCGCCACCGGAAACGTGCTGCGTGAGCGGCGCATGGTCGCCGGCATTGGCCAGACCATCCCGGAAGGCTGTCGCGTGCGTCCGCGCGCCGACGCTGCCTGCCGCAAGCTGATGGCCTCAGGCGGCGTCCTGAAGGCGAGACTGCGGGTCGAGACGGGGATATGCGCCTCCGGCTGCGGATATGCGTTGATCGGCGCATCCGGTCGGCGCATCGGATCAGGGGCGCGGTTCGGTGTGCATGCGAGCCGTCTTCTTCCTCGCGCAAGCGGCAGCAAGGCCATGCGGGAGGATGTCGCGGCGGTGCGCCAGGCCGAGCGCCAGTCCTACGAATTGTTGAAGCAATATGTCACGCTCGCCGGGGTCGATCCCGCAATCATCGATCTTGCGATCAGGACTCCGCATAATCAGGTCCATTGGCTGTCACCGGAGGAGTTGAGCCGTTACGGCGTCATCCCGGGGGATCATTTCGAGACGCAATGGTTGCGCATCCCGCTCGCGGACGGGAAATTCACGGTCGTCAAATCGGTGACCCAGCCATCGCGCAGTAATCAGAACGAGTATCGGACGACAATCATCGGCATCGATTGCGTGGCCGGTCAGCGGCCGTATGTCACGCTGCGGCGCGAATTGCCGACCAATGAGCAGGGAGCGCGGCTCGCCTTGCGCGTGACGTCCGGCGACGCTTTTGTCCTCGTCTTCAATGAGGGGAGACGTCCGGACGTCGCGACTGAATTGCGGGTCCAGCCGGTGGCCGCCGATGCGCTGAGCCGCCTCGCGGCCAGCGAGTCCATGGTGCTGCACGAGGAAAAGGACGAGTGGCGGCGGGAAACCAGGCTGTCGACCAAGTGGCTTTTGGAAGCGCTGAACGGAGCGCCGATGCGATGTGGTGGTCGCACCTGATGTTCGCGC
>NZ_DATMRX010000351.1:0-5043 GCF_035565855.1 Pseudorhodoplanes sp. | reverse complement strand
CGCGCTCAACTTGCCTGGTCTCGTCTACATGCCCGTGGTGGGATTGCTGCTTCTGCTGGCAGCATGGCAACTCATCCGGCCAAAGCGCACGGCACCATTGCCCGAGTCCGCGGTGGCCGAGCCGCCGTTCCTTCCCTCGCTTGCAGCCGGCGGCATCGTGGGCTTCGTCTCCGGCGTGACCGGCGTCGGTGGCGGCATCTTTATCGCGCCGCTGATCATCTCGTTTGCATGGGCGACCACGCGGCAGGCTGCCGCGATCTCAGCGAACTTCAATCTGCTGAATTCAGCCGCGGCCCTAGCCGGCGCCTGGGCGACCCTGCCGGGCCTACCACCGCAATTGCCGCTGTGGTTGCTGGCTGCCGCGCTCGGCGGGCTCCTCGGCTCATGGCTCGCACTCAGCCGCCTGTCACCGGCGAACTTGCGCATCGTTCTGTTCTTGGTTCTTGTTGTCGCCGGAATGCGCTTGATATTTGCGTGGTATCGGCTTTGGTAACCGATGCACAGCTAACGGGTACTCCGTATCCGACCATCCTGGCTCGTCGCACCCGCCGCGGGCCGATCAATCCACCGGCTTGCAGCTGACGGACTTGATCGTCGGACTTGTCATCAACGCCGATGTGGCACGCGCCGGATGGCAGGCTGCGCGCAAGAAGCCCAAAGACGCAAGCCCGTAATTCTCGCGCAGAATTCACACCCCCGAGGCGTTCGCGTTCGGGAAAAACAGCTGTTGACCGTTGATCTTGTAGTCCGCAATCGCCTTCTGGCCTTCCGGCGAAATCAGCCAATCGATGAAGGCCTGACCTTCCGCCTTCTTGACGTTGGCATGCTTCTCGGGATTGACCAGAATGACGCCGTATTGATTGAACAGCTTGTTGTCGCCTTCGACCACGATCTCGAGATCGCCCCGGTTCTTGAAGTTCAGCCAGGTGCCGCGATCGGCGAGCACATAGGCATTGGCGGCCGACGCGGTGTTGAGCGCGGCACCCATGCCCTGCCCGATCGCCCTGTACCAATCCCCTTTGTCGGCACCGGCAACATCCACTCCGGCCTGCTTCCACAGATTGAGCTCGGCGACATGCGTGCCGGACTTGTCACCGCGCGAGATGAACGGCGCGGACTTGCCCTTGATCGCCTTCAGCGCACCAACGATGTCTTTCGACGCCTTGACGCCGGCCGGATCGCTCTTCGGCCCGATCAGGATGAAGTCATTATACATCACCGGGAACCGCTTCACGCCGAAGCCTTCGGCGACGAATTTTTCTTCGAGCGGGCGCGCATGCACGAACACCACATCGGAGTCGCCGCGCCGCCCGGTATCGAGCGCCTGTCCGGTACCCTGGGACACCACCTTCACGTCGATCCCGGTCTTCTTCTTGAACAGCGGCAGCAAATGGTTGAACAGGCCGGAATCCGTGGTCGAGGTCGTGGACGACACCACGATCGATTTCTCCTGCGCGAGCGCGGGCGAAGCCACCGCGATCAGCGCCGCCGCGCCGGATGCGATGAGGTTGCGGCGATGAATCATGTCTTTCCTCCGGTTGTTACTCTCTCAGACGAGCAGTTCGCCGGCGACAAAGCGACGGGCAGCGTCGGTCCCAGGCGAGGTGAAGAAGGTTTGCGTATCGGCGATCTCGACGATGCGGCCTCTGTTCATCAGCACGATCTCGCCGCCAAGCCGTCGCGCTTCGCCGAGATCGTGCGTGGCCATGACGATCTTGATGCCGCGCGCGGCAATGCCGGCAATGATGTCCTCGGTCGCCTTGGTGGCGGCGGGATCGAGGCTTGCGGTCGGTTCGTCGAGGAAGAGAATCTCGGGCTCTTTCGCAAGCGCGCGTGCGATCGCGAGCCGCTGCTGCTCGCCGCCCGACATGCGCCGCGCGGGGCGGTCCGCCAGAGCGCCGAGACCGACGCGGTCGAGCAATTCCTGCGCAGCCGCGTCACGCTCGGCGCGTGGCATGCCGGCGGCCGCGAGCGCATAGGTCAGATTGCCGGCAGCGGAGCGGCGCAGCATGACCGGCCGCTGGAACACGATCGCGCGTCGCGTCGGCGGCACGTCGGTGCGTCCGCCATAGGTGACGCGGCCGCGGCTCGGCGGCACCAGGCCCATCGCAACCCGCATCAGACTCGATTTACCCGACCCGTTCGGGCCGACGAGCATCGTCGGTGCTCCGGTCGCGAATGTCAGCGAAACATGGTCGAGGATCGTCACCTCGCGCGCGAGCAACGACACGTCTTCGAGCATTAACGGCAGATCGGTGGCGGGCGCGCGCATCGGCATCATCCCGCAAAACGCTCGCCGGCGCGACGCACGCCCCAGGCCAGGGCATTCACGATCAGCACCAGAGTGAGCAGGATAATGCCCAGACCAATGGCCAGAGGAAGGTTGCCCTTCGAGGTCTCAAGCGCGATCGCGGTCGTCATGACGCGGGTGAAGCCGTCGATATTGCCACCGACGATGATGACCGCGCCAACCTCAGCAGCCGCCCGTCCGAAGCCCGCAAGCAGCGCTGTCACAAGGGAAAATCGCGCGTCGGAAATCAGCGTAAGGACGCGGCGCACCGGACCGACATTCATCGCGTGAAGTTCGTCGCGATACTCGGTCCACAGATCCTCGATGGTCTGGCGCGCCAGCGCCGCAATGATCGGCGCCACGAGAATGGTCTGCGCGATGATCATCGCCCCGGGCGTGAAGAGAATGCCGAGGCTGCCGAGCGGCCCCGACCGCGATAACAGAAGATAGACGACAAGGCCGACCACCACCGGCGGTAGCCCCATCAGCGCATTGAGAACCACGATGACGGCATTGCGCCCGCGGAAATTCGTCAGCGCGATCAATGCGCCCAGCGGTATTCCAATTGCGGCGGCACAAACCACCGCCGACAGGCTGACGATCAGGGACAGCCGGACGATGGCGAGCAGAACCGGGTCGGCTCGCAGGATCAGATCTAGCGCTGAAGCATCGGTCGGCACCTGATTTCTGTTGCACTGGGCTCTCCCATGGTCAATTTTTGGAACATGTTCATATTGATACAGTCCAATTCATGTCAGATCTCCTAAATACCGATGAGGCCGCCGCCTACCTCCGGCTGAGTGAACGCAAGCTCTACGAACTGGTCGCGGCCGGAGCCGTCCCCTGCAGCAAGGTCACGGGACGCTGGCTCTTCCCGAAAGCCGCGCTTGATCGCTGGGTCGCATCGGGCATGCCTACATCATTGAAATCGTTTGAGGAAACGGCGCCGCCGATCGTCGGCGGCAGCACCGATCCGCTGCTGGAATGGGCGCTCCGGGAAAGCGGCTCCGCGCTCGCAAGCCTGCCGGAAGGCTCCGAAACCGGCCTTCGCCGCCTGGCACGGCGCGAGGTGATCATGGCGGCGATTCATCTGCATACGCTTGAAGAAACGGACCGGCCCGCCAATGTCGAAGCGGTGTCTCATGCCTCGGGTCTGCACGACGCGGTCGTGATTGCCTTCGCGCGGCGCGAGCAGGGCCTGCTGGTGCCACAGGGAAATCCACGCGGCATCGCTTCCATCGCCGAAATCGCGAGCACGGACCTTCGGTTCGCCCAACGGCAGGAGGGCGCCGGCGCGCAATTGCTATTGCTGAGCCAGCTCGCAAGAGAGCAGATCGAGCTCCGCACCATCAGAACGATGAGGACGGCTTGCGCGACGGGCGCAGACGTCGCGCAAACCGTTCGCGCCGGGCATGCCGATTGCGGCGTTGCGACGCGCGCCGTGGCGGAGGCCGCCGGCCTCGACTTCGTGCCGCTGATCTGGGAGAGCTTCGACCTCGTTCTGCGCCAGCGCGACTATTTTCTGCCCGGACCATCGGCCCTGTTCGGCTTTATGCGGTCCGATCGGTTCCGGCAGCGCGCCGCTGAGCTCGCCGGCTACGACCTATCGGTGTGTGGCGAAATCAGACTGGTCGTTTGAGCTGTTCGTCTTCCGAAATATGGCCCGGGGCGCTTGAAAAACCCGGCGGCTGCGGCCAAAAGGACGCCCACGGAGAGGTGGCCGAGTGGCTGAAGGCGCACGCTTGGAAAGCGTGTATACGGGAAACCGTATCGAGGGTTCGAATCCCTCTCTCTCCGCCACGAATAAGTCATTGATATACTATGATATTTCGCTTCAATCATTTACCGCAAAGCCTCGGAGTTCGTTGAGATATTCGTGCGGCGTGAGACTGAGCGTTGCTCTCAGGACTATTTGGATCGTTCAAAATTGCTATCGGCCTGCCTGAGGGGACTATTGCGCTCAACAAATCGAAACGCTCCCAGCAACAAAGCTTTAGAAAGTGACGCCGGTTACGTTTCCGCGAGGCCGGTTCAGGCTGCTCACAATGCCCGAGGCGATCGTGTCGTCTCCGGTCACGAAGACCACAGCTTGTTTCCTTTTTCGCGTCCCGAACGCTGACTGGAGAGAAGGCGGCAATAGCAGCCACTCGCCGGCGAGCTAGGCCCCCCGCCGGCAAGCCCGCAATTCGATCATGACTCCGGCGACATTCTACAGCGGCGTTCTTGCCCTCTTCGTAGCCGGCCATCACACAGACCGCCGAGAAATGCTTGCGTCTGAACCCTGACGTTATCCGGCGACATCGGCCAAGATATTCTATCATGGGGCTCATCGGCAGCCCTTGCGCGACAACTGACCGGACGGTTGTCACGCTGATGACTCCAGAAATTAGGTCTCGCCGACCAATTGCCCCTTATCTCTCATGCGAACCGTAACATTTTAAATATTATATGAGCTGACCGCCACTATCGCACGCCTATCAACCAAGCGACCGCCGGACGTTGAATGCCGGCACCGGGCGTTGAAGACCCTTCAGCGTGCATTCGCCGACCGACTCGAGGTCGAACCGTTCCTCAATCGCGACTTTGACCTTCGGCTCTATGAGAATTTGCCCATTCTTTGCTTCCGCGCACAGCCGCGCCGCATTACAACGGTACCGATCGCGGCATAGTCGAAGCGCCCCTCAAATCCGATCCGGCCAAGCGTCGCATATCCATGCGCGATCCCGACACCAAAGCCGAGCGCGTGACCGAAG
>NZ_DATMRX010000350.1:0-4728 GCF_035565855.1 Pseudorhodoplanes sp. | reverse complement strand
CTTGCTCGGCACGCTCGATCACCGCATCGGCGAAGGCGCGGGTGCGGCCTTCGACCTGGGTCGCGGCCTGGTCGACGCGGTCGGCGATGACATCCACCGCGGCCCGCGTGCGGCCTTCGATCTGAACGGCGGCATGCTCGGTCCGCTCGGTGAGAACCTCGGTTGCCGCACGCGCTCGCGTTTCAAATTGCGTTGCCGCGTAATCGGCGCGCTCGGTCAGGATGTCGGTCACAGTCCGCGTGCGGCCCTCGACCTGCAGCGCCGCGTTCTCGGCGCGTTCGGAGATCGCATCGGTGGCCGCGCGGGCGCGTCCCTCGATATGCGCGACGACCTGCTCGGCGCGGGTGGAGATCTCTTCGCTCGCGGTCCTGGTACGGCCTTCGAGCTGCGCGACGACCTGCTCGGCGCGGGTCGATATCTCCTCGCTCGCGGTTTTGGTGCGGCCTTCAATCTGCGCAACGACTTGTTCGGCGCGGGTCGACATCTCATCGCTCGCGGCCTTGGTGCGGCCTTCGATCTGCGAGGCGACATGGTCGATCCGCACGACGAGGTCCTCACTCGCGGCGCGGGTGCGGCCCTCGATCTGCGAGGTCACGAGTTCGACGCGTGAGGTGATGTCGTCGGTCGCGGCCTTGGTGCGGTCTTCGATCTGCGAACTCACGAGTTCGATGCGGGAGGCCAGATTCTCGCTCGCGGCCTTGGCGCGATTTTCGATCTGCGACGCGACGCTCTCGGTGCGTTCGAGCACCACATCGGTTGCCGCGCGGGTGCGCTGTTCGAGTTGCGCCGCGGCATGTTCGGCGCGCGTCGTAAGCGTCTCGCTTGCATCGCGGGTGCGGGCTTCGACATGGCCGGCGACCTTGTCGGCGCTCTCGGCCAGGAGTTCGCTGGCGGATTTGACCCGGCCTTCGACCTCCAGCGACATCTTGCTCGCGCGGTCGGCCAGGAATTCGGCGGCGAGCTTCACGCGGGTTTCGACGGTCTGAACGGTGGTGTCGGAGCGTTCGAGGAGCTTTTCGACCGCGCCGGTGCTGGCGCTTTCCAGCGAGCGAACGGCCTGGCTCGCTTTTTCGACCAGCGCTTCTGCGACGCCGAGACCGCGGCTTTCGAGCTGGCTGGTGGCTGCCTCGGTGCGCGTGACCAGCAATTCTTCGAACTTGCTGATGCGGGAATCGAGATTGCCGGCGATCTCGGTCGCACGCACGCCGAGCACCCTGTCGATCTCCTCGGCCCGCGAGGAGAGCGTCTCGGACAGCTTGCCGCCGCGCGAGTCGATCGCCTCCGTCACACTGGCAATGCGGGCCTCGAGGGCGGAGACGACCTCCTTGCCGCCTTCGGCCAGCGTCTTGGCGATTTCGAGCACACGGCCGCCGAGCGCCTCGTTGAGGTTCTGGCTGCGGCTGTCGAGCGCTTCCTGGAAGCGGACCAGACGCTGGTCGAGCGCGTCGGTGATTTCGCCGGTCTTGCCTCCGATCCGCTGGTCGAAATTGTCGATGCAGGACCGCATCGCGTCGGTGACGGATTGCGTGCGGTCTCCAAGCCGTTCGACGAGTTCGGCGCCGTGCAGCTTCACGGTGCGATCGAATTCGCCGAGATGGCGGGTGATCAGATTGCCGAGGGTGGAGGAATCGTTGGCAATGCGTTCGGCGAGAGCCGCGCCGCCCTGCGTGAACATTTCCTCGAAGGAGACAAGCCGCGCCCCGAGCATTTCCTTGAGCGCGTCGCCGTGCGTGCCGATCGTGCCGGCGATGCCGTCGGCCGACGAGCGGAAGGTTTCCATGACCTCGTCGCTGCGCGACAGGATGGTTTCGGTGATGCTGGAGCCAGTCTGTTCGAGCTTCTGCACGACGTCGCCGCCGCGCAGGCTGAGATCGAGCACGAGCGATTCACCGGTGGCCCGCAACGTCGAGTTCACTTCCTCGCTGCGCAGGGTGAGGCTTTCCGCGATCTGGTCGGCAACTTGCGTGAGGTTCTCGGCTGTCTGCGCCGAAACCTGCAGCAGGCCAGCGGAGATTTCGCTCGCACGTTCGCTCATCAGCTCGGTGATGGTGGTCGATCGCTGCGAGAAATCGTTGGTCACGTTGGCGAGCCGCAGTTGCATCATCTCGATGAGATTCTGCGACAGCACGTCGAATTCCTCGGCAATATGCTCGGTCTTGAAGGCGAGGCTGGCGTTGAGCCGCTCGGCCGCAGAGTCGATCGCCGCGGTGGTCGCGTATCCGGAATTTTCGATGGAGCTCGCTGCCGACTGGCTGATCGCGTCGACGGCCTGCGAGGTTTCCTGCGCGGTCTGCTGCAAGCGCTCGAGAATTTCCCCGGCGCGTTCGCCGAGCTGGGCGAGCATCTCGTCGCTGACGCGATTGAGCGTGGTTGTGATATGCGCGGTCTTCTCCTGAAGATCGCGGGTGATGCCGTCGGTCACGGATGCGACCTGGGATGCGACCTGGTCGCTGATCCCGGTGATGTCCTGATTGAGATCGAGATGCACGCCGGTGATCGCGTTGCGCACCTGTTCGGCCTGTCCGATCAGGCTGTCGCGCTGCGTGGCGAGATCGTCGAGGAGGCCGCGAATGCGAACTTCATTGTCGTTGTAGGCGCGTTCGAGCGCCGCGACTTCGCTCTGCACCAGCGATTCCAGTTCAGCCGCGCGCGCCAATGCGCGCTCCACGCCGTCGCCCATGGCCGCGACCTCGCGGCGGATGGCCTGACCGACGGTGACGATGGATTCCCGCGCGATCCCTTCCGGCTCCGAGAGCCGGAGCGCGACTTCAGCCATGGATTGCGACAGCGCGCGCATTTCGCGCGAGCGCTGGATCATGTGCGCGACGGTGAAGAAGAAGCCGACCGGCGCAAGGAAGGTGAGCAGAAGCGCCAGCAAGGTCGGTGCGAAGTTCTGCTGCAATTGCGGCAGATACGGAAGCGTCAGGATGATCGCAAAGACGCACCAGGCCACCGAAAGAATGCCAGCGGCGATGAAGAGTGGCTTGGACGAAGGAATCCGCGTCGATTGGAGAATCTGGCCGACCGACTTCCAGTCATCGTTCGCCGGTTGTCCCGGAACGACGTCCGCAGGTGCGTCCGGGATGCTCAGTTCTTCGTCGAGCCGGGCGATGGCTTCAGGCGACGGGCGCCGCGAAGGTTTTGGCTTGGTATCGGCGGCGGGCTTGCGGGCTTCCTCCCGCGCGGGTGCGGTTGCCGTTGTTATTGCGGGTTCGGATGCGGCCGGGGCAGGGGGCGGAGTGTCAGCGGCCTGGCGCGAAGCCGCTGCTGGGCTGTTCATCTCCGCGTCTCTGACTTTCAGTGCCTCCTGGATTGCCGCCATGGCCGCTTCAGTTGGATCCACGACCTTCTTCGGGTTGTTAGACATTGGTTCCCCGCCTCACTGACACAACAGGCACAATCCGCCAGGCGGGGTCCGAACATCCCGAAACCCCCGGCCGGTCCATCCCGCCGCCGAAGGTTCTGAAATCCAAGACAAAAGCCGCCAGTGGCTATCCTACCGGCTTGCCGTGCCGAATAAAACTCTCTGCATTAAGTCCTTCTTAATCATCGTTAACAGTGTGGCTTAAACGCTGTGCGATTTCGGCACAGGTGCGGAACCCTGTCGGCTCACGCCCGGTTAACCACCGCAGAACTTGGCCAGCCCTGACGGCGTCTTATCGGCCATTTTTTACCCCGCTTTGGCCGATTACGGGCCAAATTGTCGGGATAGGAGCCGATAGAGCTCCGGAGGCGTGCGATGATTGAGATCACACAGACGGCGCTGGATTCCGTCAAGGCGCCCCCCCTTGTCCCGGGGGACCGGCCGATTGACCTTGTCCACCTGTCGCGGATGACGCTCGGCGACCGTGCGCTGGAGCGCGATGTGCTGGAGCTGTTCGAGCGTCAGGTCGGCCTGCTGATGGAGCGTATCGAGAAGGCGCCGGCAGCGGTGGCGGCCGCCGCCGCCCATACCCTGAAGGGTTCGGCGCTCGGGATCGGCGCCTTTGCCATGGCAAGGGCTGCGGCCGCGGTCGAGGCGGCGGCCAAGGCCGGCGACGTCGAGGGCTGCCGCGCGGGTGTGGATAACCTCCGTGCTGCCGTTGGCGAGGCGAGGACCGAGATCGCCGGACTGCTCAGCTTCGCCTGAGAGAGCTGCCCGTAGACCTGGCCTAAGATCTGGCCCTACCTGGTCCTAAGACCTGGTCCAAGACTTGGCCGGCAACGGCCAGCCGGTCACCGCCAGCGATCTCCCGATCCGTTGCTGTTCCGCAGCGTGCTGCGGGCCGATTTGCAAAGAATGGCCGACCGATTAATCTGGCCTCCTACGCAAGCGGCGCCGCGGGATCTGGCCATGTTTCGTCGCTATCCGATTGTGGTCAGCGGCGCCACCGCAATGGCGGCCCTCTCAATCGCATCGACGATCGTGTGCGCGATGCTGCTGTCCGCAGCGCCGGCGCAGGCGAAGCGCGTTGCGCTGGTGATCGGAAACGGCGCCTACAAGAGCGTCGCCCCGCTCGACAATCCCGGCAACGATGCCGCCGATGTCAGCGCCGCCTTCGATCGGCTTGGATTCGAGGTCCTGAAGGTGAATGACGGCACCTTCGACGCGATGCGGCGGGGTCTTCTGGATTTCGCGCGCAGAGCGCGCGGTTCGGAGATCGCCATCGTGTTCTATGCCGGACACGGCATGGAGGTGGGCGGGGAGAATTATCTCGTCCCGGTGGATGCCGAGCTCAAGGCCGATGT
>NZ_DATMRX010000349.1:0-12302 GCF_035565855.1 Pseudorhodoplanes sp. | reverse complement strand
TCCCTCGGCGGATCGGCCCGCATTGGAGGCTGGCGGCAGCCGGCTCATGACCGAGATCGAGCAGCTGATCGAACGCTTCCCGCCCTTCTCGGAGGAGCGCGAGCAATTCGCGATCTCCCTCTACGGGACCAGCGAGACACTGAAGCTGGATTCGGAGGGACGCATCGTTCTGCCGGATCAGTTGAAGGACCATGCCGGGATCATGGACGCGGTCGCGTTCGTTGGACTTGGTCACAAATTCCAGATCTGGGCGCCGGACCGCTTCAGCGCGCGCCTTTCCGAGGCCACCGGAAAGATGCGTGCCCTCAAGAAGCGGATCGGCGCCGAGCGTGCGGCGAACCCGCAAGGGGCACGGGAATGATGACGGGCCGCGACGGCGGAAACGCTGTCGATGGCGGACTGGCCCGGCACATTCCCGTGCTCGCCGCTGAGGTGCTTCGGTATCTCGCGCCGCGCGACGGCGGACTTTATCTCGACGGCACCTTCGGCGCGGGCGGCTATTCGCGTGCCATTCTCGATGCCGCCGATTGCAGCGTGATCGGGATCGATCGCGACAAGACGGCTATCGACGCCGGCGCGGGTCTCGTCGCGGCATCGCTCGGCCGCCTGACCCTGGTCGAGGACCGCTTTTCCAATCTGGATGAGGTTGCGCGGAGCGCCGGCCATCACTCGGTCGATGGCGTCGTGCTCGATATCGGCGTCTCCTCGATGCAGCTCGACGAGGCCGCCCGCGGCTTCTCGTTTCGCAATGACGGGCCGCTTGACATGCGCATGGGCCGTGATGGGCCGAGTGCTGCTGACCTGATTGCCGCGGTATCGGAACGCGACCTCGGCACCATCATCGCGAGGCTCGGCGAGGAGCGGTTCGCGCGTCCGATTGCGCGTGCGATTGTGCGTGCCCGCGGCGAAGCGCCGATCACAACGACGCGCCAGCTCGCCGCGATCGTCGAGCGCGTCGTGCATGCGCGCCCCGGAGCCATTCATCCCGCCACGCGCACGTTTCAGGCGCTGCGCATCTTCATCAACGAGGAGCTTGTCGAACTCGCCGCGGCGCTGGCAGCGGCCGAACGGATCCTCAAGCCGGGCGGCCGCCTGGTCGTTGTGACCTTCCACTCGCTGGAAGACCGCATCGTCAAGACGTTCCTCGCGGATCGAAGCCGGATTCTGGCGGGATCCCGCCACGCGCCGGAGACGCGTGGGCCGCAACCGAGCTTCGTGCTTCTGACCAGGAAGCCGGTCGGTCCTGACGACCAGGAAATCGCAAGCAACCCCCGCGCGCGTTCCGCCAAACTGCGGGCTGCGGAACGCAACGGCGCTCCGGCACAGCCGGCGGATATCGATGACGTCATGCGCGGTGTTCCCAGTCTCGCGGAGGCGATGCGGGGCCGATGAGCATGCGTATCCTGCATCTGTTCGTGATCGTCGCGATGGTTCTCGCCGCGGCCTATGTCTATGACATCAAGTTCGAATCCACGATGCAGGCCGAACGGCTCGCCAAGCTGCGCGGCGAAATCAGGCGCGAGCGCGACGCGATCGCAGCCCTCCGCGCCGAATGGGCAAAGCTGGTTTCGCCGGGTCGCATCGAAGATCTCGCGCAGCGTCACCTGCCGCTCAAGCCGCTCGATGCAGTGCAGATCGACAATCTTGCCACGCTGCCGGAGCGCAAGAGCCCGCCGCCGCCCGAACAGGAGTCCGATCCCATCGCCGCCCTGATCGGCGACGCCGATATCGGTACCACCGGCTCGACCAACGAGCGGAGCCGCCCGTGACGCAGGCCACGCCAAATGTGACTGCGCCAAAGAGGCGGCTGATGGAGCGCCTGCTTTACGGTCAGAACGTTGACCGTGAAACCAAGAGTCGTGCGCGCGTCGGACTCGTGATCGTTGCCTTCGCCTGCATCTATACGGTGATCAGCGGCCGCCTTGTCTATCTCGCCGCAACCTCGGATGGCTCGCAATCGAGACGTGGCGGCGGCGATATCATCGCGACGGCTCGGCCCGATATTCTCGATCGCAATGGCGAAGTTCTCGCGACCGACGTGCGCACGCCGTCGCTGTTCGGCGAGCCGCGCCGCATCATCGATGTCGATGAGGCGGTCGAATTGCTGACGGCCACCATACCGGACCTGAATGCGACGGAAATCCGCGAGCGGCTTTCGTCGAAAAAAGGTTTCGTGTGGCTGAAGCGGGAGATTACCACGGAGCAGCGCCGGCAGATCCACAAGCTCGGGATTCCGGGCATCGGCTTTCGTGCCGAGAACAAGCGCGTCTATCCGAATGGCGCCTCGGTCTCGCATCTGATCGGGCATGTGAATATCGACAACCAGGGCATCGCCGGAATCGAAAAGTGGCTCGATCGCAGCGGTCTTGCCGATCTGCATTCGCTCGGTTTCGCCACCGACCGGCAGCAGAAGCCGGTCGAGCTTGCCGTCGACCTGCGCGTGCAACATGCCATGCGCTCGGAGCTTCTTGCGGCGCGCCAGAAATTCAAGGCCAAGGCCGCGGCCGGCCTCGTGACGGACGTCAATACCGGTGAAATCGTCGCGATGGTGTCGGTGCCGGATTACGATCCGAACGATCCGCGTGAAGCGCTCGACAAGGACCGCATCAACCGGCTGACCACCGGCGTCTACGAGATGGGATCGACCTTCAAGGCGCTGACGCTCGCCATGGCGCTCGATTCAGGGAAGTACACGCTGGGCTCGTCGCTCGATGCGCGCCACCCGCTGCAATACGGCAAGTTCAAGATCAACGACTTTCATGCGCAGCGTCGCATGCTGAGCTTGCCGGAAGTCTTCACCTATTCGTCGAACATTGGGACCGCGCGCATGGCGCTTGGCCTCGGCGTCGAGCATCACAAGGCCTTCCTGAAGAAGATGGGGCAACTCGATCGCCTGCGCACCGAAATCCCGGAAAGCGCCGAACCGCTGGTGCCCAAGCGCTGGGCCGAACTCAACACCGTCACGATCGCATTCGGCCACGGGCTTTCCGTCGCGCCGTTGCAGGCGGTGATGGGCATTTCGGCGTTGATGAATGGCGGCAAGCTCATCCCCCCGACCTTTCTCAAGCGCAGCGAAGAGGAGGCGGCCAAGCTCGCGCGGCAGGTGGTGAAGCCCGAGACGTCCGACCGGATGCGCTATCTGATGCGTCTCAATGCCGAGAAAGGCTCTGCTACACGTGCCGAGGTGAAAGGCTTCTATGTGGGCGGCAAGACCGGCACGTCGGAAAAGGTGATCAACGGGCGCTATTCGAAATCGAAGCTGCTCACGAGCTTCACCGCGGTGCTGCCCGCCGATAAGCCTCGCTATCTCGTTCTGATCATGCTCGACGAGCCGCAGCCGATCGCCGAGACCAAGGGCTATGCGACCTCCGGCTGGAACGCCGCGCCGACCGCCGGAAAGGTCATTGCCCGCATCGCGCCGCTGCTCGGCATCGAACCGCGCTTCGACCTGCCCCCCGCCGACCAGCAGATCCTCGCGGCGACGGCCTCGACCCGGACCCGGACACGGTGATCGCCACAGGGCAGGGCGTTCTGCCCATGGACGAAAAGAAGCCCTTGCCCGACCGCTCGGAGCGTGAAACATCGCGGAAATGAAGCTCTCCGAAATCCTGGCCGGATTGGGCCCCATCGACTCCGCCGCTGCCGCCATCGACATTGGCGGCGTTACGCCGGACAGCCGCGCGGTCAAGCCGGGCGACCTCTTCGTCGCCATCGCCGGCGCCAGGGACGATGGATTGCGCTTTGCCGAAGACGCGCGGAAGGCGGGCGCAGCCGCGATCGTCGCCGAACGAGGTGGGCCATCTGCCGGCATTCCCATTGTGGTCGTTCCGAATGCAAGACAGGCGCTGTCCGTCGCGGCCGCCCGGCTTCACCCGCGGCAGCCTTCGACGATCGCCGCCGTCACCGGAACCAGCGGCAAGACCTCGGTCGCGGCCTTCACGCGCCAGATTTGGGAGGCGGCGGGCTATGCTGCGGCCAGCATTGGCACGATCGGGGTCGTGTCTCCGAAAGGCGAGACTTACGGCTCGCTGACGACACCGGATCCGGTGGCCTTGCATCGCACGCTCGATCAGCTTGCCGGCGAGGGTGTCACGCATCTTGCGATGGAGGCATCGTCCCATGGCCTCGACCAGCATCGGCTGGATGGCGTGCGGATTGCCGCCGGCGGCTTTACCAATCTGAGCCGCGATCATCTCGATTATCACCCCGATCTCGAATCCTATCTGCGTGCCAAGCTGCGGCTGTTCGAGGACCTTGTGAGCGCCGACGGCGCCGCGGTGATTTCAGCCGACCATCCCGAAGCGCGGCGGGTGCGCGAAGCGGCATCGAAGCGGGGCTTGCGCGTCTTCACAGTTGGGCGCGACGGCGACGACATCCGTCTCGAGAAAAGCCGGATCGATGGTTATGCGCAGAAGCTCACGCTTCAGTTCGAGCGGCGACGCTACGAGCTTCACCTGCCTCTCGTTGGGGAATTCCAGGTCGAGAATGCGTTGGTCGCCGCCGGTCTTGCGATCGTTACCGGCACGCCTGCGGACGCTGTCTTCGCTGCGCTGGAAGATCTCGAAGGCGCGAAGGGACGACTGGAGTTTGCCGGACAGACCGGCGGTGCACCGGTCTTCATCGATTATGCGCACAAGCCGGATGCGCTCGCCAAGACGCTCGACGCGTTGCGGCCCTATGTGAAGCGCCGGCTGGTGGTGGTGTTCGGTTGCGGCGGCAATCGCGACCAGGGCAAGCGCCCGATCATGGGGGCGATTGCCGCGGAGAAGGCCGAGCACGTGATCGTCACCGACGACAACCCGCGCAACGAGAACCCGGCCAACATCCGCGCGGAGATTCTCAAGGCGGCGCCAGGTGCGATCGAAATCGCCGACCGCGGAGAGGCGATCCGGACCGCCATCGCCGAACTCAAGACCGGGGACGTGCTGGTGATCGCCGGCAAGGGTCACGAAAGCGGCCAGATTGTCGGCGACCGGGTATTGCCGTTCAGCGATCACGACGCGGTGGCGGCAGCGTTGGGGGGCAAGACCAGATGAGCGGGCAGGCTTTATGGACCGTGGACGCCATGGCGGCGGCGATGCGCGCGCGGGGCGAGGGACCTTTGCCGGCCACCGTCGGCGGCATTTCCATTGACAGCCGCACGCTGGCCGCTGGCGACGCCTTTTTCGCCATCAAGGGCGACGCGCGCGATGGGCACGACTTCGTCGATGCAGCATTGAAGGCAGGCGCGGGACTCGCGGTGGTGTCAGCCGACAGGCGCGCCGCGCTACCGGCGGATGCACCGTTGCTGGTGGTCGATGACGTGCTGGAGGCTTTGCGCGACCTCGCGCGGGCGGCGCGCGCGCGTCTGCGCGGCAAGGTCATCGCGGTGACGGGTTCGGTCGGCAAGACATCGACCAAGGAAGCGTTGCGCCTCGTGCTTTCGCGCGAAGGCGAAACCCATGCCTCTGCCGCTTCCTACAATAATCACTGGGGCGTGCCGCTCTCGCTCGCACGCTGTCCCGCGGATGTGCGCTTCGCCGTGTTCGAGCTGGGCATGAACCATGCCGGTGAAATCACGCCGCTCTCGCAACTGGTGCGGCCCGACATCGCGATCATCACCACGGTGGCGCCGGTCCATCTTGAATATTTCGCCTCGCTCGATGCGATTGCTGACGCCAAGGCGGAAATCTTCGACGGCCTCGTGTCCGGGGGCACCGCGATCATCAATCGCGATATTCCGCAGTTTGAGAGACTCGCCGGCCGCGCCTATGAAGCCGGAGCAAGGATCGTGTCGTTCGGCGAAAACGCCAACGCGGATGCGCAGCTTCTCAAATGCATGTTGCAGCCTGACACCTCGACCGTGCAGGCACGCATTCTCGGCGACGATGTCACCTACAAGCTCGGTGCGCCGGGCAAGCATCTCGCGCTCAATTCGCTGGCCGTGCTCGCGGCGGCAAAGCTGGCCGGCGCCGACCTCGCCATGGCGGCGCTGTCGCTCGCCGATCTGCGTCCGGCGAACGGGCGGGGGACGCGGATCACGCTGGAGCTTCCGAACGGTACGGCGCTCCTGATCGATGAAAGCTACAATGCCAATCCGGTGTCGATGGCCGCGGCCATCGCGCTTCTGGGACAAGCCGATCCCGGTCCCCGCGGGCGGCGAATCGCCGTGCTCGGCGATATGCTCGAACTTGGCGCGCAATCCGCTGCCCTGCATGCTGGCCTCGCCAAGCCGATTGTGGATCACGCGGTCGATTTGGTGTTTTGCGCGGGTCCCGGGATGCGAAATCTATGGGAGGCGCTTCCCTCCAACCGCCGGGGCGGCTATGCAACGGACTCAAGCGCCCTCGAACCGCAGGTCCTCGAAGCGGTCTCGGGCGGCGACGCCATCATGATCAAGGGTTCTTTCGGTTCGAAAATGACCCCCATCGTCAAGGCGTTGCAGCGCAAATATGCGCCACGCCCGGCGATGACAGCAGCGCAGGGTTGATCGCCGCATGCTCACATGGCTTGCCGATTATTCGGATCAACTCCAGATACTGAATATCTTTCGCTACATCACCTTCCGAACCGGCGGCGCCCTGATGACCGCGGCGCTGTTCATGTTCATCGCCGGTTCGCCGATCATCGATTGGCTGCGGGCGGCGCAGGGGCGCGGACAGCCGATCCGCGAGGACGGTCCGCAATCGCATCTGAAGAGCAAGATCGGCACGCCCACGATGGGCGGACTGATGATCATCTTCGCCGTGACCGTCTCCACCATCCTGTGGGCCAATGTCTACAATCCCTATGTCTGGATCGTGCTCGGCGTGACGGTGGCGTTCGGGATGATCGGCTTCTATGACGATTATCTGAAGGTCACCAAGCAGCAGGCCTACACCGCCTTCTCCGGCAAGCTGCGCATCACCGCCGAGACGGTGGTCGCGATCCTTGCCTGCCTTGCCATCGCCCAGCTTGGCCGGCCCGCCTTTGCCACCTCGCTGACCTTTCCGTTTTTCAAGGATCTCATCGTCGATCTCGGCTGGTTCTTCATCGTCTTCGGCGCCTTCATCATTGTCGGCGCCGGCAACGCGGTAAACCTCACCGACGGACTGGACGGCCTCGCCATCGTGCCGGTCATCATCGCGGCGCTCAGCTTCGGGCTGATCTCGTATCTCGCCGGCAATGCGCTCTTTGCCGATTACCTGCAGATCCACTACGTCGCCGGCACCGGCGAGCTTGCCGTTCTGTGCGGCGCGGTGATCGGCGCCGGCGTCGGCTTTCTCTGGTACAACGCGCCGCCCGCTTCGATCTTCATGGGTGACACCGGTTCGCTCGCGCTCGGCGGCCTGATCGGCACGGTGGCGGTCGCGACCAAGCACGAGATTGCGCTCGCGATCATCGGCGGATTGTTCGTGCTCGAGGCGGTTTCGGTGATCGTGCAGGTGGTTTCGTTCAGGCTGTTCGGCAAGCGCGTATTCCGGATGGCGCCGATCCATCATCATTACGAGCAAAAGGGCTGGACCGAGCCGCAGATCGTGATCCGCTTCTGGATCATCTCGATCATGCTGGCGCTCATCGGGCTCTCCACGCTGAAGCTGCGATGATCCCGGTCACAACCTTCGCCGGGAGGACGGTCGCCGTCTTCGGTCTCGGCGGATCGGGGCTTGCGACCTGTCACGCCCTGATTGCCGGCGGCGCCGACGTCATCGCCTTCGACGATAACGAAAAGAAAGTTGCGGAGGCGGCCGCGGCGAAGGTCGCGACCGCCGATCTGCGCAACATCGACTGGTCAAAGATCGCAGCATTGATCCTGACGCCGGGCGTGCCGCTCACCCATCCCGAGCCGCATTGGTCCGCGAAGCTCGCGCAAGCGGCGGGCGTCGAAGTCATCGGCGATGTCGAACTGTTCTGCCGCGAGCGGCGCAAACACGCGCCCAGCGCTCCGTTCGTCGCCATCACCGGGACCAATGGCAAGTCGACCACCACCGCGCTGATCGCGCATCTTCTGCGCCATGCCGGCCGCGATGTACAGATGGGCGGCAATATCGGCGTCCCGGTGCTCCAGCTCGAGCCGCCGGAGCCGCAGCGTCATTACGTGATCGAATGTTCGTCCTATCAGATCGACCTGGCGCCCTCGATCGATCCGACCGTCGGTATCATGCTCAATGTCACGCCCGATCACATCGATCGCCACGGCACCATCGAGCATTATGCAGCGGTGAAGAGCCGCATCCTCGGCCGCGCCAAGACTCGCATTATCGGCGTGGACGACGATTACGGGCGCGGCATGGCGCGGGAGCTTGCCGCGATGCAGCGCCCGGTCGTGCCGATCTCCATCAACCGGATCGTGCCGCACGGCTATGTCGGCGGCGAACATAACATCTACCGCACCGGCGGCAGTGAAGCCGAGGACATCGCCGACCTCACCGGCATCGGCTCCTTGCGCGGTAGCCACAACATGCAGAATGCGGTCGCAGCGATTGCCGCATGCTCTGCGCTTGGCGTCGACGACAAGACTCTCCAGGACGGCTTGCGCAGCTTTCCGGGTCTCGCGCACCGCATGGAGGAGATCGGAAAAAAGGGCGAGGTGCTATTCATCAACGATTCGAAAGCCACCAATGCCGATTCTGCCGCTAAGGCGCTCGCCTCATTCGATCGTATCTACTGGATCGCTGGCGGGCTTCCGAAGGAGGGCGGCATTGCGAGCCTTGCCGAATTCTTCCCCAAGATCGTCAAGGCGTATCTGATCGGCAAGGCGGCCCCGGAATTTGCGCAGACCCTGGATGGAAAAGTCTCATACGAGATTGCAGGCACGCTGGACGTTGCGGTCGAGCACGCGGCGCGCGACGCGCTCGAGGCCGGCAAGCCCGCGGCGGTTCTGCTGTCGCCGGCCTGCGCCTCGTTCGACCAGTTTCCGAATTTCGAGGTGCGGGGAAACAGGTTCCGCGAGCTGGTGCAGCGGCTGGTGACATAACCCGCGCCGCGTTCGCGCTTAAGTCGTCCTTTCGAGCCGGCGTGTTCTCCGGACCGTAGGTCATCCGCCCCGTCTCCCCGGGGGAGGGCAAGGCAGTATTAATCAAACCTAAACCGCAACGCGCGACTTTGCCCCTTCGGGGGCGCAGATGATCTCGCGGACGCAACTCACGCCATTTGCAGTCTGGTGGCGAACGATGGACCGGCTGACGCTGGCGGCGCTCGGCGCGCTCATGCTGGCTGGAATCATCCTCCTTCTCGCCGCCAGTTCTCCGGTGGCCACGAAGCTTGGCCTCGACCCGTTTCATTTCGTGAACCGGCAGATTCTCTATCTTATCCCGGCGATCGCGATCATGCTCGGCACGTCGCTGTTGTCGCCTCATCAGATCAGGCGGCTGGCGCTGGTGGTGTTTGCCCTCAGCATGGTGCTGCTTGCCGGCACCCTGGTTTTCGGCACCGAGATCAAGGGCGCGCGCCGCTGGGTCGTTCTGCTTGGGGTCAACATCCAGCCCTCGGAATTCGTCAAGCCGGCCTTTGTCATCCTGATCGCGTGGCTGTTTGCCGAATCCGCGCGCAAGCCGGACATGCCGGCCAACATCATGGCGCTCGGCCTGCTCGGCGCCGTCGTCTCCCTTCTGATGCTGCAGCCGGATGTCGGTCAGACCATGCTGACCACCATGGTCTGGGGCGTCCTCTTCTTCATGGCCGGGATGCGGCTGATCTGGGTGGCGGGCCTTGCCGGGGCTGCGGTTGCAGGTCTTGGTGCGGCCTATCTGACGGTGCCGCATGTGGCGCGCCGGGTGAATCGGTTCTTCGATCCCAGTTCGGGCGACACGTTTCAGGTCGATAACGCGGTGGAGTCGTTTCTGCGGGGTGGCTGGCTGGGCCAAGGGCCGGGCGAGGGCACGGTAAAGCGCATTCTGCCCGACAGCCATGCGGACTTCATTTTCGCGGTGGCAGCCGAGGAATTCGGCATTGTTCTGTGCCTGCTCGTGGTCGGGCTGTTCGCCTTCATTGTCATCCGCGTATTGTCACGGGCGATCGCCGCCCAGGATGCCTTCGCGCGATACGCTGCTGCGGGTCTTGCGATCCTGTTCGGCACCCAGTCGGCGATCAACATGGCGGTCAATCTTCACCTGATCCCGGCTAAGGGGATGACGTTGCCGTTCATCTCCTATGGCGGGTCCTCGCTCCTGTCGCTGGCCTATGGCATGGGCATGGTGCTGGCTCTGACCAGAGATCGGCCGCGTGCCGAGCAATTCGGCCGGCATGGAGCGGCCATGGCCCCGGCGGCGGCCTGTTGATACCTCCCTTGCGGGCAGGAAAGGCCGGTTCGCGAAGCGAAGCGGGTGGGGGTAAGCTGCGGCCATGACAAACGACCTCGTCCCGGCGCACCGCGCCGACCTTCCCGTTGTCGCGGAAGGAAACGACAAGACGCTCGTGATGGTCGCCGCGGGCGGCACGGGCGGCCACCTTTTCCCGGCCGAGTCGCTCAGCGCTGCCTTGTCGAAACGCGGCATCGCCACCGCGCTCGCGACCGACAATCGCGCCGCGAAATACAACGACCATTTCAAATCGGTCTATGTGATCCCGAGCGAGACATTCCGAGGCCGCGATCCGATCTCGATCATGCGCGCCGGAAGCACGTTGGCTTATGGCCTGTTCAAGGCCGTTACGATGATGCGGCAGGTCAGGCCATCGGTGGTGGTGGGCTTCGGTGGCTATCCTTCAGTGCCGCCGGTTCTGGCTGCGAGTCTCCTGAAGATTCCAACTGTACTGCACGAGCAGAATGCGGTTATGGGCCGCGCCAACCGCTTCCTCGCTGCGCGCGTCAACGTGATCGCCACCGGCTTTGCAGGCGTTACTGACAAGAACAAGGCGCTCGCGATCAAGACTACCTGCATCGGAAATCCACTGCGTCCCGCGGTGCTCGCGGCGGCCGGCACGCCATTTGCGCCGGTCGAGCCGAACGGGCCGCTGCACATGCTGGTGTTCGGCGGCAGTCAGGGCGCTCGTATCATGGCCGATATCGTGCCGCCGGCCGTGGCCAAACTTCCCCCGCATCTGCAGATGCGCCTGAAGATCACGCAGCAGGTGCGGGAAGAGGACATCCCGCGCGTTCGCGACATCTATACGAGAGCTCAAGTCGCACACGACATCGCCCCGTTTTTCACCGACCTGCCTGCGCGGATGGCGGCGAGCCATCTTGTGGTGTCCCGGTCGGGTGCCGGCACCGTCGCCGAATTGTCAGCGATCGGCCGGCCCGGAATCCTCGTGCCGCTCCCGCACGCGCTGGACCAGGACCAGGCCGCGAATGCGGGCGTGCTGGAAAAGGCCGGAGGTGCAATCCGCATCCTGCAGAAGGATTTCACACCCGACCGGCTCGCCGCCGAAATCGACGCCCTCGCGGCCGATCCGGACCGGCTTGCGACAATGGCCGCCCGCGCCAAGGCTATCGGCGTCCTCGATGCCGCCGACCGGCTGGCCGATCTGGTGCTGAAGGTCGCGCGCGCCAATTAGGGCCAAACTTTGAGGAAACCGGTTCAAGGGCGGCATGATCTGCGGACATTTTTCGCTTGGCGGGAGTTCGCCGCGCGACGTCCGGTCGAGGTGAGGGGTTACAATTTGAAGGCAGATTCTGTACCCCCTCACAAAAGCCCTCTTCCGGAAGGGAGAGGCAGCAGTCGGAGCGGTGCCGCAGCCGATTTGCCTCGTTCGAATGACTCTCTGTCGGGGGCCTGCCCATGAAATTGCCGCGCGATCTTGGCTCGATCCATTTTGTCGGGATCGGAGGCATCGGCATGAGCGGGATTGCCGAAGTGCTGGCCAATCTCGATTACACAGTGACCGGATCGGACGTCTCCGAAAGCGCCAATGTCAAGCGACTGCGGGAGAAGAACATCAAGGTTGCGGTTGGCCATGACGCAAAGCATGTCGAGGGCGCGAGTGTGGTGGTCGTTTCATCGGCGATACGGCGCGACAATCCGGAATTGATCGCGGCGCGGGCCAAGCGACTTCCGATCGTGCGGCGGGCGGAAATGCTGGCCGAACTGATGCGGCTCAAGTCGGCGGTGGCTATCGCCGGCACGCACGGCAAGACCACCACGACTTCCATGGTCGCGACATTGCTCGATGCAGGCGGGCTCGATCCGACAGTGATCAATGGCGGCATCATCAATGCCTACGGCACCAACGCGCGGCTCGGCGCCGGCGACTGGATGGTCGTGGAAGCCGATGAATCCGACGGCACGTTTCTGAAGCTGCCCGCCGACATTGCCATCGTCACCAATGTCGATCCGGAACATCTCGACCACTTCAAGACCTTCGATGCGGTGAAGGAGGCGTTCAAGGCCTTTGTCGAGAACGTG
>NZ_DATMRX010000348.1:0-7224 GCF_035565855.1 Pseudorhodoplanes sp. | reverse complement strand
TTTGCGACGGCCAGGGCGTCCGACAAGAGTGAGCCTTGACCGCCAAATTCGGACAATTCTATCGGCACATTCCGGAAAATGCATTTCAGGATTACCGCCGGCATCCCGAAGCTTGCTTCCGGGAGCGTTGTATCATGACGGATTTCGATCTCGTGCTCACCGGACGGGTCGTATTGACCGATGCGGTGATCGAGAACGGCTATGTTGCGGTCCGCAGTGGTTTGATCGAGCGCGTCGGAACGGGGACGCCGCCGTCAGCCGCCGAGCGGCACGATTTCGGCCAGGCCTATATCCTGCCCGGAGCGATCGACGCGCAGGTGCACTCCCGCTCGCAGAAGGGCCAGGAAGACTTCGTGTGGTCGACGCGCGCAGCCGCCGCGGGCGGCGTGACCACCATCGTCGACATGCCCTATGACGATGGCGTGCTGATCTGCACGGCGGAGCGGCTCGCGCAAAAGGCAGAAGACGCCGCCGCCCAGGCCCGCGTCGATTTCGCGCTCTACGCCACCATCGACCCGAAGTCCGGCCCCGCCGAGATTCCGTCGCTGGCAGCAGCCGGCGCCGCCGGCTTCAAGTTCTCCACCTTCGAGACGCATCCCGAGCGCTTCCCGCGCATCCCGACGCCTCTCCTCCATGACTGCTTCGCCGCCGTCGCCCGAGAAGGATTGATCGCCGGCGTCCATAACGAGAATGACGAGTGCGTGCGTGCGATGAGCAAAGCCGTTGCGGAGTCCGGTCTCACCGATTACCGCGCGCATAATCTCTCCCGCCCGGCTTTCACGGAAGCGGTTGCGACCGCGGAGGTCTATGAGCTTGCCGCCGCGACCGGCTGCTCCGGCCATATCGTGCATTGCTCGATCGGGCGCGGTTACGACATGTGCGCGGCCTATCGCGCGCAGGGCTTCGACACGACGATCGAGGCCTGCATCCACTACCTCATCCTGAGCGAAGAGGATGTCGCGCGCCTAGGCGGCAAGGCCAAAATCAATCCGCCGGTGCGCGGGCGCGCCGAGCGCGAAAAACTCTGGCATCATCTCGCAGCCGGCAACGTCACCGTGGTATCGACCGATCACGTCAGCTGGTCGGAAAACCGCAAGACCGACCCCGACATGCTGAAGAATGCATCGGGCGTTCCCGGCCTCGAAGTACTGTATGCGCTTCTGCTGAAGGGCCTGCTCGATCGCAATCTCAGTCCGAGCTGGGCCGCGCGTCTTCTGGCGGCCAATCCCGCGCGCCTGTTCCGGGTCGGGTACCGCAAGGGCGCGCTCGAGCTTGGCCGTGACGCCGACATTGTTGTCATGGCGCACAAGCCCGGCCCTTACGACGCTGCCGCCAGCGGGCACAATGTCGTACATTGGAGTCCCTATCAGGGCATTGACTTGACGTTCCGCCCCGCCGCCACTTTCCTGCGCGGCAAAATGGTCTTCGATGGCAATGACGTTGCGGCACCGGGCAGCGGGCAATTCGTGAGACCCGCGCGGGCCGCTCGCGGCGGGGCGTGATGGCAGGCAACCTACCAATCGACGGACGGCGGCTGTGGGACGACCTCATGCAGCTTGCCGGGATCACCGATCCGGGCAAACCCTACACCCGGCGCTCGTTCTCGCCGCTGTTCGATGAAGGACGGGCTTGGCTGCGCAAACGGTTCGAAGCGGCAGGGCTCGAAACGGGGATCGATTCCGGCGGCAATCTCATCGGCCGCCGCGCCGGCAGCGATCCCAAGGCCGGCACCATCCTGATCGGCTCGCATTCCGATACGGTGCCGTCCGGCGGCCGCTTCGACGGGACCGCGGGCGTGCTGGCCGCGCTCGAAATCGCGCGCTCGCTTGCGGACAAGGGCATCACGCTCCGCCACGCCATTGAGGTGGTCGACTTTCTCGCCGAAGAGCCGAGCGAATTTGGGCTGTCCTGCATCGGCAGCCGCGGCATGGCCGGTGTCCTGGACAACAGGATGCTCGCTTACACCGATCCTTCGGGCGAAGTGCTGTCGCATGCCATTGACCGGGTCGGCGGCAATGTCGCAACCCTGCCGGCGGCAAAACGCAGCGACATCGCCGCATTCTTCGAGCTTCATATCGAACAGGGCCTCGTGCTTCAGGAAGGCAAGATCGATGTCGGGATCGTGACCGCCATCGTCGGCATCACGCGCGTCGAGATCGTGTTCAAGGGATCGGCCGATCATGCCGGCACGACGCCGATGCATTTGCGGCGCGATGCCTTCACCCCGGCGGCGAAGACCGCGGTGTTCGTCGATCGTATCGCCCGCGAGCTTGTCGGGCGGAACGCCGGGCTGTTCGTTGCAACGATCGGGATCGTGTCGGTTGCGCCCGGTGCGTCGAACGTGGTGCCAGAGGAGGCGCGCATCGTGATCGATGCGCGGTCGGAAAACCGCGCGCTGATGGAGGAATTCCTCGCGGCGCTTGACGCGGAGACTGCGGCATTCGCAGCGCAGAGCCGGGTCGAACGCGCAGTGCTGATGCGCCTGTCCGATACCGATCCCACGGCCTGCGATCCGCGTCTGCGTGCGCTCCTGCGCGAGAGCGCGGACGCGCTAGGCTTTTCGAGCACGGACATTGCGTCGGGGGCGGGCCATGATGCGGCTTTCGTCGCGCGCATCGCGCCATCGGCCATGCTCTTTATTCCTTGCCGCGACGGCAAGAGCCACGCCCCGGAGGAATGGGCCGAGCCCGAGGCTCTCGCCGCCGGCACAGCCGTCATTGCCGAGACGGTGCTGCGCTTCGACCGCATGCAGGCGGCGCCGCAGGGCGCATAAGAAAGAGATCACGATGGGACGCATACTGGTTGAGAAGGACATCGAAGCGGCAATCAAGGGCGGTGCCGTGTTCGCCTGCGGCGGGGGCGGCTGGGCCGATCACGGCCGCATGCTGGGCACCGCGGCGGTCAATGCCGGCCAGCCGGAACTCGTCTCGATCGACGAACTTGACCCTGACGATTTCGTCGCCACCGCCGCCGCGATCGGCGCGCCGGCGTCGACCACGCCGTGGCAGATGCTGGGCGTGGACTATGTCAATGCCGTGCGCCTCGTGGAGAACGAGCTTGGCGCGCCGATTGCCGGACTCATCATCGGGCAGAACGGCAAGTCTTCGACGCTGAACGCCTGGCTTCCGTCGGCAATTCTCGGCACCAAGGTGGTGGATGCGGTTGGCGATCTGCGCGCACATCCGACCGGCGACATGGGCTCGATCGGGCTCGCCAATTCGCCGGAGCCGATGATTCAATCCGCGGTCGGCGGCAATCGCGCCAACAATGCGTATATTGAACTCGTGGTGCGGGGCGCGACGGCGAAGATTTCGCCGATCCTGCGCACCGCTGCCGATATGTCCGGTGGCTTCATCGCGTCCTGCCGCAATCCGGTGCCGGCGTCATACGTCAAGAAGCATGCTGCGCTCGGTGGCATCACCATGGCGCTCGACCTGGGCGCCGCCATCATCAAGGCGGAGGCGAAGGGCGGCACAGCCATCATCGACGCGGTGTGCAAGCAGACCCGCGGCGAGATCATCGGCAGCGGCCGGGTGACGAAGAAGGCGGTGACATACACCAAAGAGGCGTTCGATGTCGGCACGCTGACGCTCGGCAAGGGTTCCTCGAGCCTCATCCTGCACGTGATGAACGAATATATGGCGGTCGACGATGCGGGCGGAAAGCGGATTGCCACCTATCCCGACGTGATCACGACGTTCAGCCCGGATGGCGTTCCGATGAGCGTCGGCGAAATCCACGAAGAACAGGAGCTGATTGTCCTGCGCGTCGCCAAGAACCACATCCCGCTGTCGTCGAGCGTCACCGATCCGAGCGTATATCCGATTTGCGAGAAGGCGCTCGGCATCCCGATTGCCGATTATGCGCTCGGCAAGAAAGTAAAGAAGAGCAAGGCATGAAGCGCGATTTCTCGGTCACTGCCGGACGCAACCTGCGCTGCAAGGGTTGGCGTCAGGAGGGATTGCTGCGGCTTCTGGAAAATGTGCTCGCGGTCGGCGAAGACCCGGACAACCTCGTGGTCTATGCGGCCCTCGGCCGCGCCGCGCGCGACTGGCCCTCGCACGATAAGATCGTCGAGACGCTGCGGACCATGGACGAGGAGGATACGCTGGTCGTGCAGTCCGGCAAGCCGATCGGGCTGATCCGAACCCATGCCGATGCGCCGATCGTGATCATGGCCAATTGCAACATGGTCGGCCAATGGGCGAAGGCCGAGAATTTCTACGCCTGGGAGAAGAAGGGCCTGATCTGCTGGGGCGGTCTCACCGCCGGCGACTGGCAATATATCGGCTCGCAGGGCGTCATTCAGGGCACCTATGAAATCTTCATGCGAATCGCCGAGCGTCACTTCGGCGGCGATCTCAAGGGCCGCTTCATCCTGACCGCCGGACTCGGCGGCATGGGCGGCGCACAGCCGCTGGCCGGCCGCATGGCCGAGGCTGCGATCCTGTGCCTCGATGTGGACGACAAGCGGATCGCGCGGCGGCTGGAGATCGGCTATCTCGACCAGCGCGCCAATACGCTCGACGAAGCGCTGGCGATGATCGACAAGGCCCGCGCCGGGAAGACGCCGATCTCGGTCGGCCTCCTCGGCAATGCCGCGACGCTCTATCCCGAGATCCTGTCGCGGGGCATCGTGCCCGACATCGTCACCGACCAGACCTCAGCGCACGACCTCGTCTATGGCTATGTCCCCGACAGCATGACGCTGGAGGAGGCGCGGAGCCTGCGCAAGACCGACCCGAAGCGGCTGATGGAGGAATCGACGCGCTCGATCACCAAGCACGTCTCCGCCATGCTCGGCTTCCAGAAGGCGGGGGCGGTGGTGTTCGACAACGGCAACCTGATCAGGACGCAGGCCAGGAACGGCGGCGTCAAGGACGCCTTTGACATTCCGATTTTCACCGAGGCTTTTCTGCGCCCCTTATTCGCGCGTGCGATCGGACCGTTCCGGTGGATCTCGCTCGCGAATTCGACCGCGGACATTGCGAAGATCGACGCCTTCGCGCTGGAGCGCTTCGCCGACAACAAGATCGTGTCGAACTGGATCAGGCTCGCCAGCAAGCAGGTGCCGTTCGAGGGTCTGCCGGCGCGCATCGCCTGGCTCGGACATGGCGACCGCACCGCGCTGGCGCTTGCAGTCAACACGATGGTGCGGGAGGGTGTGCTGGACGGACCGGTGGCGTTCACGCGCGACCATCTCGATGCCGGTGCAATGGCTCATCCCAATATCATGACCGAGAATTTAAAGGACGGCTCCGACGCCATCGCCGACTGGCCGTTGCTCAATGCCATGGCGCATTGCTCGTCCAAGGCCGATCTCGTCGCGATCCATTCCGGCGGCGGCGGCTATTCGGGCTATATGACCAGCGCGGGCGTCACCCTGATCGCCGATGGAACGAGCGCCGCGGCCGAGCGGTTGAAACTGTCGCTCGACAATGACACCGCGCTCGGGATCATGCGCTACGCCGATGCGGGCTACGATGAAGCCTATGACGAAGCCGCGGCGAAGAATGTGCGGCACTTTCGTCTGGCCTCGGCATGACGGGCGTGCGCACAATGCCGTCGCAGGCGCTTCGCGATTATCTTTCGGTGCTTGAAGACGAGGGCGGGCTGCATCGCGTCCGGCGCAGCGTCGATCCGCACTATGAGATCGCGGCGGTGCTGATGGAGCGCATGAAGGCCGAGGCTCAGTTGTTCGAGGCGGTGAGCGGGCACACGATTCCGGTCGTCGGCAATGTGTTCAATTCGCGCGAGCGGCTGGCGCGTGCGCTCGGCGTCGACCGCAAGGAGTTGCACACATTCATCCTGGACGCATTGAGAAAGCCGATCGCGCCGGTGCTGCTGCAGCAAGGCCCGGCGCCGGTGCAGGAGGTCGTCCACGACGGTCCGATCGATCTTGGAAGGCTGCTGCCGGTGCCAACCTGGTTCGAGCGCGAAAGCGGCGCCTACATCACGGCTGGTGTGATCGTTGCGAAGGACCCTGAAACCGGAAGGCGCAACGTGTCGATTGCGCGGCTGCGGCTCGACGGCGGCGGCAAGGTGATGGCCGGGATCGCCAAAAACCATCACCTCAATATTCTCGCGGAGAAGGCGAGCGCGATGGGGCGTCCGCTGCCGATCGCGGTCGCCATCGGCAATTGCGCGCAGGTTCTGCTCGGCTCGCAGATGTATCTCGGGCTCGGGGAGGATGAATATGACGTGGTCGGCGGCCTCCTCGGCGAGCCGCTGCGGCTGGTCCGGTGCCGGACCGTCGATCTGGAGGTGCCGGCCGAGGCCGAGATCGTGCTCGAAGGCGAGCTTCGCGCCGAGGAGCTAGTTCCGGAGGGCCCGGTGTCCGAGTTTCACGGTTTCTACGTGGATTACGGACCCGGAATCGGCGGCACGATCCGCTGCGTCACCCACCGGCGGGACCCTATCTTCCAGGCCGTCCTCCCCGCCTTCACGCCCGAACATTGCCTGTTGGGCGGGGTCGCAATCGAAGCCGTGACCTGCCAGGCGCTGCAGCGTGTCATCCCTTCGGTTCGCCGCGTGCTCGTCACCGACGGCGGCATGGGGCGGCTGCATGCGATCATCAGCATGCACCGGCCGCGAGCCGGTGAGGGCAAGCGCGCCATCCTTTTGGCGATGGGGCAGATCAATTTGTTCAAGCTGGTGATCGTGGTCGAAGACGATATCGACATCGAGGATCCGCGCTCGGTCGAGTGGTCGCTTGCCGCGCGCTTCCGCGGCCACGAGGACCTGATGGTCCTGCCGGGAGTCAAGGCCGACCGCTGCGACCCGGTCCACGAGAATCTTCTGGTGACAAAGATCGGCATGGTCGCCGCGACGCGCCCGGGCGATGGCGGACTCAATTCGCGCTCTGAATTTTCATTGCCGCCACGTGATGTGATCGAGCGCGTTCGTAGTGCTATCGACGATTATTGACTCTTGTTATCGATCCTTGCCGTACTCCGCGAGCTGGCGCTTGAACAAGCGCACGAAGCTTCGCTCGATCTCGGTCAGCGAGCGCTCGGCTGAGAAGATGATCGACAGCTTGCGCCAGACTTCCGGCTCCACCAGTTTGAAGAATTCCAATTCCCCGTTGGAGACGGCCTTTCGCACGGTCGCATAAGGCATGACCGTTGCGAACCGGCCCCCGTCGATCATGGCCATCGCCATGATAAGAGAATTGACTTCGGCCTCTATGCGAAGGTGAATGCCGGCCTTGTCGGCCGCTTCGTC
>NZ_DATMRX010000347.1:0-62259 GCF_035565855.1 Pseudorhodoplanes sp. | reverse complement strand
GTTGCGAGACCATGGCGCGACCACACCGGCGCGTCGCACCGCGCATTTCGTTTCCGCGCTTTGCGTCGCCTGGCCCGACGGCCATACCGAGGATTTCGAGGCGATCGTCGAAGGCACGCTGGTCTGGCCGCCGCGCGGCGATGCGGGTTTCGGCTATGACCCGATGTTCCTGCCCGATGGGCATGACCGAACCTTCGGGGAAATGACGTCCGACGAAAAGCACGGCTTGCCGCCGCGCGGACAAGGCCTGTCGCATCGCGCGCGTGCGTTCATGAAACTCGCCGATGCGTGCCTGAAAAAATAGGCGGTTCCGGCGCCGCCTTTTGCCGCTGTCTTTGCGAACAGCGTTAACCATTCTCCCGCGCGAATCATTACAATTTTAACGATCGCCGCTTTCCTGCTGGCCCAAATGCGGGGCAGCGTTTACGATTGTTAACATGACGTTAACCCGACCATCGGCATTCGGCGTATATATTCACTGGCCCTTTTGCCTGTCGAAATGCCCCTATTGCGACTTCAACAGTCATGTGCGGCATGGCGGCGTCGATCAGGCGCGCTACGTCGCGGCCTATCTGCGCGAGATGCAGACGATGGCCGAACGCACCGGGCCCCGCGAAGTCACCACGGTGTTTTTCGGCGGCGGCACGCCCTCGCTGATGCAGCCTGAAACGGTCGCGGCCATTCTCGACGGCATCGGCCGCTACTGGTCGGTGTCGCGTGATGTCGAGGTAACGCTGGAAGCCAATCCGACGAGCGTCGAAGCCGAGCGCTTCCGCGGCTTTCGCACCGCCGGCGTCAACAGGGTCTCGCTCGGAGTCCAATCGCTCGACGATGCTTCGCTCAAGGCGCTCGGCCGCCTGCATAGTGCCGAGGAAGCGTTGAAGGCGGTGGCGATCGCGCGCTCGGTGTTCGATCGTTATTCCTTCGATCTGATCTACGCACGGCCGGGACAAACGCCCGACGACTGGGCGAAGGAACTGCGCCGCGCGATTGCGGAGGCCGCGGAGCATCTGTCGCTCTATCAGCTCACCATTGAAGCCGAGACGCCCTTCTTCGCCTTGCGGCAAAGCGGCAAGCTTTCGATTCCGGACGACGACACCGCACGCGATCTTTACGACATGACGCAGGAGGTCTGCGCGGCAGCCGGACTCAACGCCTACGAAATTTCCAATCACGCACGCGACGGCGCGGAGTGCCGGCACAATCTGGTCTATTGGCGCGGTGACGATTATGTCGGCATCGGCCCCGGCGCGCATGGCCGCATCGAGCAGGACGGCCGCCGCTACGCGACCGCCACCGAGCGTCGGCCGGAAAGCTGGCTGATGCGGGTCGAGGGATTCGGCCACGGTCTTGTCGTCGACGAAGCGCTGACGCGCGAGGAGCGCGCCGACGAATATCTGCTGATGGGGCTCCGGCTTGCGGAGGGCATCGACCCGCAGCGTTACGCAGCTTTGTCCGGCCGTCCGCTCGATGCGAAACGCATTGCGATTCTGCGCGACGAAGGCGCTGTCGAAACCACCGCCGAAGGCTATCTTCGCGTGACGCAGGCGGCGTTTCCGATTCTCGATGCCGTGGTGGCCGATCTCGCCGCTTAGAGCGGCGTCATCTCTCACGCCGCTCGTCGCAACGCCCATGTCTTGTCACCCCCTGCGCAAGCGGGGCATCCAGTAAGCTCTTGAAGGAGTCGTGGTTACTGGATCGCTCGCTTTCGCGGGCGATGACAGCGAGAGAGCGGGCTGCGTCTTGAAAATTGAAAGTGCTTCAGGACGCGGCGAACGATCGCGGCGCCTGGCTCACGATCTGACCGCCGCCGGTCGCGACCTGCATCACCACAAGACCGCGTTCGTTGGTGCCGTCCGGCTTGAATCGGAAAATGCCGTCGATACCGGCGAAGCCGGATGGATTGGTGAGCATCTCGTTGGTGATGGGCTGTCCGCCATGCGTACGCACCAGCGCCGAGACAAGGGCCGCCGCATCATAGACGAGCGACGCGGTGCGCACCGGTTCTGCGCCATAACGCGCCTGATAACGCTGCGCGAAATTCGCATAACCTGCCGGGTCGGGCACCGCATACAGCCCGCCCTGCAGCGCCGCATCGGCGAAGATACGCGGATCGTCCCACAACCCGGTGCCGAGCAATTGCACGCGCCGCGTATTGACGCCGGCATTCACAAGGCCCTGTGCGATGGCCGGCGCAAGATCGCCGCCCTCGGGAACGAAGATGGCGTCGGCGCCGCGGGATGCCTGCGCCACCGCGCCGATCGCATTCTGCAACGTGGTCTTGCTGTAGCGCTCCAGCGCGACGACGCGTCCGCCGCGGCGCGCCACCTCCTCGCGGAACGCTGCCTCAACCACAGAACCATAGGCGTTTTCCGGTACGATACCGGCATAGGATCGCTTGCCGGCGGAGAATGTGTAGCTGAGCACGCGAACCACGTCGGTTTCGGGCAGGAAGCTGAGCAGATACACGCCGCGCGCTGCGACGCTCGCATCCGTCGAAAAGCCGATGACCGGAATATTACGCGGCCGCGCGGCCGCCCCGGCCGCCTGCACGGTCTGCGCGAAAAGCGGTCCGAGGATAATATGCGCACCTTCTTCCATGGCCTGGGTCGCGACCATGCGCGCGGTCTGCGGGCGGCCGCCGTCATCCTTGACCAGAAGCTGGATGTCGGTGGCCGAGAATTCCGTGAGCGCCAGCTCTCCGGCATTCTTCATCGATTCCGCCGCGATTCCGACATTGCCTCCGGCGGACAGCGGCAGGATCAGCGCCACCTTGTATTGCCCGGCGCCAACTTCGCTCGCGGCCTGCGGCGCGTTGCTCGGCGACAGTGGCGCTTCGCCCAGGGGGCCTCCGCCGGTATTGTTGGAGGCGCAGCCGACCAAGGCCCCTGCCGCAAGAGACAGGGTTGCCACTCCGAATTGCCGTCGTGTGAGGGCGGCGGGATTTCGTTTCGGCCCGGACACAGCCAAATTCCTCAGAAGAACACAGACGCGAGGCTGTACAGGCACTCACGGGCGCAATCTGGCATATTGTCTCGGAATGTTTAACCGGGCGGGCAGCATGAGCGGGGTGGTGTTTCAGGTGGTGTTGCCATGACGCAACCCCGGCGTGGTTTCCATATCGGCGGGACCGAGTATCCGGCGCCGCCGCGTCGCGCCGGCCTCTATCTGGTCGCGACCCCGATCGGCAATCTCGGCGACATCACGTTGCGCGCCTTGCAGACGCTCGCTGCCGCAGACCTGATCGCCTGCGAGGACACTCGCGTCAGCCGCAAGCTGCTGGACCATTACGGCATCGCCACCCCAACCACGGCCTATCACGACCACAACGCGGCGACCGTCCGGCCGGCGCTGCTCAAGCGCATCGCCGATGGCGGCGTCGTGGCGCTGATTTCAGATGCGGGAACACCCGCGATCTCCGATCCGGGATTCAAGCTGGTGCGTGAAGCCCGGGACGCAGGACTTGACGTGTTCGCGCTGCCCGGCGCCTCCTCGGTGCTGGCGGCGCTGATCTCGTCCGGGCTTCCGACCGACCGCTTCATGTTCGAAGGCTTCCTCCCCGCCAAGGCCACGCAGCGCCGCACGAGGATCGAAGAACTCGCCCGTATCCCGGCGACGCTGGTGCTGTTCGAAAGCGGCCCGCGCATCGCCGCGACGCTGAGCGATCTCGCGGAGGCGCTTGGCCCGCGCGAAGCCTCGATCTGCCGCGAATTGACCAAGCTGCATGAAGAGGTGCGGCGCGGTCCGTTGCCGGCGCTGGCCGACCATTATGCCGGCGACGCCGAGACCCGCGGTGAATTCGTTGTCGTGATCGCACCGCCTGCCGAGGCGGCCACGCCGAGCGCTGACGATGTTGACGATCTGATCCGCGCGGCCCTGACGCGCGTGTCCGTGAAGGACGCGGTCGGCGAGATCGTTGCGGCCACCGGATTGCCGCGCCGCGACATCTACAGACGCGCGCTCGAACTCGCCAGGGAGCGCAGCGATGCCGCGCCGTAAATCCGGCAGCGGTGATGGATCAGGTCCGGCGCCAGGCCGTCAGGCCGCGTTCAAATTCGGATTATCGGCGGAAAGCCGCGCGGCCGCGCTCCTGCTCGCCAAGGGCTTTCGCATCGCTGCGCGGCGCTTCCGTTGTCCCGCCGGCGAAATCGACATTGTCGCACGCCGTGGTTCGCTTCTGGTCTTCGTCGAGGTGAAGGCGCGTGCTGTTCTCGATGACGCGGCCTGGTCCGTGACCGAGCGTCAGAAGCGCCGCATTGCCTCGGCGGCTGCGGCCTGGCTCGCGGCCAATCCGGACGACGCGACATGCGACATGCGGTTCGATGCGGTGCTGGTCGCGCCGCGTGCGCTTCCGCAGCACATTCCGGGCGCGTTCGAGACGGAGTAACGCCGTCAGGCGGCGCGCAGACGTTCGAAGAACTGGTCGACCTGATTGCGCATCTGCAATGCCAGGCGCTCGAGCGTATCGGAGACGTCCTGCGCAGCCACCGAATGCACGCGGCTGATCTCGGTGGCCTCGGTGACCTTGGTGATCTGTTCCGTGGTTTCCCCGGTCCGGCGAGAAGCGGTCTCGACGCTGCGCGCGATCTCCTGCGTTGCGGCGCCCTGCTCCGTGACCGCAGCCGCGATCGCGCTCGAGATGTCGCCAATCTCCCGGATCGTGGTCTTGATCGCCCCGATGGCCTCGATCGAGCGGTGCGTCGCCTGCTGCATGCCGGCGATCTGGGTCGCAATCTCCTCGGTCGCCCGACCGGTCTGGCCGGCGAGGGCCTTCACCTCGCCCGCAACCACGGCAAAGCCACGGCCCGCCTCGCCGGCGCGCGCCGCTTCGATGGTCGCATTCAGCGCCAGAAGGTTGGTCTGCTCGGCGATATCATTGATCATCCGAATGACATCGCCGATGCGGGTGGCCGCCTCGCTCAGCTCCTGCACAGTGGCATTGGTAGCAACGGCCTCCGCCACGGCTTTCATGGCGATGTCATGCGACTGCGAGACCTGCCGTTCAATTTCGAGAACCGACATGGCCAGTTCGTCCGCGGCCGAGGCAATATCGCGCACATTGGCGCTGGACTCCTCGGAAGCCTTCGTAGCGCGGCCGGTGCGGTCGACCGTGATATCCACGGCCTGGCCGAGCTCCGTGGCCGCCTTCTTGGCGCGGCTGCCCATTTTCATGAATTCCCGCAAAGTCGCATCCACTTCGGCGGAAAACGCCCGGATTTCTTCCGCGATCTGATCCTGGCGGAGTTTGCGCTCTTCCGATTCGTTCCCGACCGCCTCCTTCAATTCCGCGTTGTGGCGGACCACCTCCCGGAATTGACCGACAGCGGTGGCGAGGGTACCGATTTCGTCGCGGCGGTCGCGCCCGGGTACCACCAGATCGGCTTGCCCGGCCGCGATTCGCTCTGTCACCTCAGTCACCGCACGCAGCGACCGCATGGCGGAGCGAAGGATGAAGGTGCCGGTGAGCAGCAAAACGAGCGACAGCACCGTGAGAGCGATGAGCAAGGAACCCGCGCCATAGGCGCCCGTGGTCAGCGCCCGTTCCGTCAGTTGCTGTCCAACGACGCCTGTTGCCACCGCGACAGTCGCGAGCAACGCGAAAATCGCGTAGAGCTTTACGGCAATTGTCAGTCTCGGAAGGGCCACGGTCGAAATCCGGATCGGTCACGGGTATGCGCCGGGCGCCAGCATGACAGGCATTTGTTAACCACTCGTTTGTTCGCAGATCCAGAAGGTCCGTCACCCCTATGTCACTCAACGTCGCCGTTCAGATGGACCCGATCGAGCGGATCAATATCCGCGGCGATTCCACCTTCGCGCTGCTGCTCGAGGCGAAGGCCCGTGGGCACCGCCTGTCCTATTACACGCCCGACAAACTGGCCCAGAGCGGGGCAGCTGTGTTCGCGACCGTGCACCCCCTCGATGTGCGCGACGAGCTTGGCCGTCACTTCACGCTCGGCGACGCCAGGCGCACCGATCTGACGGAGTTCGACGTCATCCTGCTCCGCCAGGACCCGCCTTTCGACATGGCCTATATCACCACGACCCATATGCTGGAGCGGGTGCATCCGAAGACTCTCGTGGTCAACGATCCGGCGCATGTGCGCAACGCGCCCGAGAAGATATTCGTGATGGAATTCTCGGACCTGATGCCGCCGACGCTGATCACGCGCGACCTCGCCGAGATCAAGGCGTTCCGCGAGCAACATGGCGACATCGTGATGAAGCCGCTTTACGGCAATGGCGGCGCGGCGGTGTTCCGGCTGACCAGGGACGACCTCAATTTCGGCTCGCTCTACGATCTGTTCGCGACCACCTTCCGCGAGCAATGGATGGTGCAGACCTTCCTTCCCGCGGTGAAGCATGGCGACAAACGCATCATCCTGGTCGATGGCGAATATGCCGGCGCGGTGAACCGCGTGCCGGCGCCCGACGACCTGCGATCCAACATGGTGCGCGGCGGCTCGCCAAAGGACACGGAGCTGACGCCACGCGAGCACGAAATCTGCCGCCGGCTCGGGCCTGCGCTGAAGGAGCGCGGCCTGATCTTCGTCGGCATCGACGTGATCGACGGCTATCTCACCGAGATCAATGTCACCTCGCCGACCGGCATCCGCGCGATCAGGAATATCGGCGGTCCGGACATCGCCGCCATGATCTGGGATGTCATCGAAAAGAAGCGCAAGCAGGGCTGATCGCACAATGAATCCGAGGCGGATCGTGTCCGGGATCGTTGTCGGCGCGAGCATTGCCGCGTGTGCATCGTTCGCCTTCGCGCACGAATTCTCGTCGGCCGGCAAATGCACATTTGCGAAGCGGCCTCCGCTCGTCCTGAAGGGGGACCAGATCCAAGGCTTCTGCAAATTCGATCACGACACGCAAAGCTTTGCAGGCTCTCCCGCGGATCAGGCGCGCTGTCTGCTCAATCCCGTCGAACCGGTCGGCCGCCTTGGCCCGCCGCTGGACGCATTGCCGGCTTCGATCGCGGAGCGCGTCGGCAAGTCGGTCGATCTCCCGGCACAAGCTGCCTTGGCGGCCTTGCTGCGCGACCGCGGCGCGACCGAGGATCTGGTCGCGACCCTCGCGCAGCCGGTGTCGCATGCCCATGACAACGATCCGCTGTCGCGTCCGGCGACCTATATGGTCTTTCACGACACCTCGACGCCGAACTACCGCACGCAGCCATGGCCGGTCTCGATCGACGACGATCCCAAGATCAACAACTTGAGCCGCTACGAATGTTCGAACGATATCGAACGCGCCCATGTCTTCATCAATCGCGGCGGCAAGATCTTCCTCGCGCATGATTTCTCCGTGCCGTGGCGGGCGACGAAATTCGAAAGCGCGAAGAATTTCGGCTCAGCGCTCAAGGGACTGTTCCTGCATGTCGAGCTGATCCAGCCGCGCCGCGCGCTGAAGAGCTACGGCCGGCGCAACGATTTCCTCGCGCCGACTCCCGGCTTCTCGCAGGCCCAGTACGATTCCCTTGCGCTGGTCTACACGGTGGCGAGCCGCCGGGCCGGGTTCTGGATGATCCCGGCCTTTCACTCGGTGCTGGACGAAGGCATCCGCAACAAGCACGACGACCCGCAGAATTTCGACCTCGCGCAATTCGCGCAGAGCCTCGATGCACTGATCGGCGAATTGCGCACGCGAACGGCGGCGGCCGACGCCGAGTCTCAGTCGCGAAAGTCCGACTAGCCTCAGGCCGCCTGCCGGAATGCTGTGGCACTCACGAACGCTTCCGTCAGATCCACAAGGTCGGCGAGAGATTCGGCCTCTTCCAGCTCGATCTGCTGCAGCGTGCGACCGGCCTGCATGCCGGCTATGACCCGCTCAATGGAAAGGCCCGCCATCTCGGCTTCGCGACGCGCCCTGCGCGCCATGGCAAGCTCAGTCTCCAATGCTCTCAGGTCGACCATGTCCAACTCCTTCCCCGCGGGAGAAAGCTAGGCTGAGTCGTTTTGTTCTGCAAATGTTCTTGTTCGCCCATCCGGATTCTGTTACCTTTTGCACAACTAGGGCGGGCGGCGGACTTAGGGGCACTCGGCATGGTCCAGCGGGTCACCACGGTGGCGTTTCAGGGCATCGAGGCTCGCGCTGTCGATGTGCAAGTGCAGGTTGCGCCGGGCCTTCCGGCCTTCAACGTGGTCGGGCTTGCGGACAAGGCGGTCTCCGAAGCGCGGGAGCGGGTGCGTTCGGCGCTGATCGCATCCGGGCTGGCATTGCCGGCGCGGCGCATCACCGTGAATTTGGCGCCTGCCGATCTGCCGAAGGAAGGCAGCCATTACGACCTGCCGATCGCACTTGGCCTGATGGCGGCGATCGGCGCGATACCGCCCGACGCCGTGACCGGCTTCACCGTGCTCGGCGAACTCGGCCTCGACGGCTCGATCACCGCGGTTGCTGGCGTGCTCCCGGCCGCGATCGGAGCCAATGCGCGCGGTGAGGGCTTGATCTGCCCAAAGGCGTGCGGCGCGGAGGCCGCATGGGCCAGCCCCGAGATGGAGATCGTCGCGCCATCATCGCTGATCCAGCTCGCCAATCATTTCCGGGGCACTCAGGTCCTGACGCGGCCTCAGCCCAGCATTCGCGAGGTGGACGGCGCACGTCTCGATCTCGCCGACATCAAGGGACAGGAGAGCGGCAAGCGTGCGCTCGAAGTTGCCGCGGCTGGCGGCCACAATCTTCTGCTGATCGGGCCGCCCGGCGCCGGCAAATCGATGCTGGCGGCGCGGCTGCCGTCGATCCTGCCGGCGCTGACACCCGAGGAATTGCTCGAAGTGTCGATGATCGCCTCGGTCGCGGGCCAGATCGAAGGCGGCTCGCTGACCAATCGGCGGCCGTTTCGCGCGCCGCATCATTCCGCTTCGATGCCGGCGCTGGTGGGCGGCGGCTTGCGGGCGCGGCCGGGCGAAGTGTCGCTTGCGCATAATGGCGTGCTGTTTCTCGACGAATTTCCCGAATTCTCCGGACAGGCGCTGGACTCGCTCCGGCAGCCCCTCGAAACCGGCGAGGTCTCGATCGCCCGCGCCAATCATCGCATCACCTATCCCGCGCGCTTCATGCTCGTCGCAGCCATGAATCCCTGCCGCTGCGGCCATGCCAGTGACCCCGGCTATATCTGCAAGCGCGGCATGAATGTGCGCTGCGCCGCCGAATATCAGGGCCGGCTTTCAGGACCGCTGCTGGATCGCATCGACCTTCATGTCGAAGTGCCGGCAGTCACGGCTGCCGATCTGATCCTTCCGCCGCCGGCCGAAGGGTCGGCCGAAGTCGCCGCGCGCGTCGGGCGGGCCCGCGACATTCAGCGGCAACGCTATGCTGCGCTTGGCCTGCCGCAGATCCGCAGCAATGCGCAGGCGACCGGAAGCGTACTCGAACAGATCGCGCAGCCGGACAAGGCCGGGCTGGCGCTCCTTCGCGATGCATCGGATGCAATGCGGCTGTCGGCCCGCGGCTACCATCGCGTGCTGCGGGTCGCGCGCACGCTGGCCGATCTCGACGGCGCCGAGACGGTTGGCCGCATCCATCTGGCGGAAGCGTTGTCCTATCGCGCACTGAATGACGAGATGCGGCGCGCGGCGTGAGCCGCCATTCGTGTGTGGGCGCTTGCCGCGCGCGGTAATCGATAAAACTTTAATGAAAGCCGCAACGCTCTGTTGGCGCTGTCAAGCATCGACCGGCCGACACGCCGGTTTCTCAATTCATTTGCAACCCCGCTCCCTCACCTTGCCACAAACACAAGAGCCGTCCGACCGAGGGCGGCCGCGACGGGGCATCAGGCATGCAATTGAATACGCGGCCGAATTCCAGGCCGAATTCCACATGGAGCGGAGCGCTATCGCTTCTTTATCAATTCCTCCGGATGGGGTTTCTGGTCCTCATCGGCGTCTGGATCGGCATCGGCCTCGTCGCGTCCACGCTCACCGGCCAATCGAGCTATGATCCCGAGCTGTTTGCGGTCGGCGTCTCGGCGCTGTTCGGCTTTGTCTGCATCTTCGCAGCATTCCTGATCCATCGGAACAGAACCTGGCGCCGCATCGCGCACAAGGCGCAAACGCGCAACGAGAAATTGTCCAGGCGCATCCGGGCCTTGCAGGAAGCGCAAGAGAGCGCGCACGCGCTTCTCGAATTGCAGGGCGACCTTGTCGTGCGCCGCCAACTGGACGGGACGATCATCTACGCCTCCGAAGCGTTCTGTGCGCTTGTCGGCGAAGAACCGGAGAGGCTGAGCGGCGCGCAATATGCCCCCCGTATCCTCGAACAAGGTGACATAGCGACATCCGCGAACGGCATCCGGACTTACGATCAGCAGATCGAGACCGTGATCGGTCCACGCTGGATCGCCTGGCGCGAAGGCCTCATTCGCAAGGCAAGCGGCGATACGGAAATCCAGTGCGTCGGCCGCGATGTGACCGACCGTGTCATGGCGGAACAGGCTTTGGCCGATGCCCGCGATCAGGCGGATGCCGCAAACCGCGCCAAGTCGCGCTTCCTTGCGATGACGAGCCACGAGATCCGCACCCCGCTCAACGGCATCATCGGCATGGCCGATCTTCTGCTCGACACCAAGCTCACGCCGGAACAGGCAACCTATGCCCGGGCGGTCAGGACGTCGGGCGATACCTTGCTGTCGCTGATCGAGGAGATTCTCGACTTCTCCAAGATCGAAGCCGGCCGGCTTGATCTCGAGGCGCGCCCCTTCCCCCTGCAACAGATGATCGAAAATCTGACCGAGTTGCTGTCTGTGCGCGCTCAAGGCAAGGGACTTGAAATCGCGAGTTATGTCGACGAGCGGCTGCCGGCCGTCGTCATCGGCGATGAGACACGCCTGAAGCAGGTGCTGCTCAATCTCGCCGGCAACGCCATCAAGTTCACCGAAGAAGGTGGCGTCGCGATCGTTGTCGAGCCGGGCAACTGGCCGGGCCAGGTGCTGTTCAAGGTGCGCGACACCGGGGTCGGCATTGCGCCGGCGGACCACGACAAGATCTTCCACGAATTCGAACAGACAGAAGCCGGCGCGAGCCAGGGCGAAGGCGCGGGACTCGGCCTCGCGATCGTCAAGCGCATCGTCGAAGGCATGGAAGGCCGTATCGAAGTCGAAAGCGCTCCAGGAGCCGGCGCATTGTTCGAAGTCGCCGTGCTTCTGCCGGCCTCAACGGATGGCGAGACCGCGCCGACCTTTGCGGCTCCCGATCTGTCGGGTCGCGCGGTCATGATTGTCGCGCCCTCGCATATCGAAGCAACGCTGCTGGCGCGGCGTTTGACGCGCTGGGGCGCGCGGGTTGCGGTGGCGCCGAACGAAATCGTGGCCCAGGCGCTGTTGCCGGAACGCGAATGGAGCGCGGTGCTGATCGACAGCGTCCTCGGCAGCCCGGCGATCGATGCGCTGCTCGCCGCCATGCGCCATGTGCCGTGCCGTCTTGTGACGATCACCCCCGGTGCACGGGGCGAACTGGAGCAACTCAGGTCACGCGGCTTTACCGGTTATCTGGTCAAGCCGATCCGCGCCGCGTCCCTCGCCGCGCGGCTGGAGGCGGCTCGCGACGGATTCGCCAAGCTTTCAGAGGACGACAGCACGCTGCCGACATTCGGCACCGCGCGTCCGGATGGATTGTCGATTCTCGTCGCCGAGGACAACGAGATCAACGCACTGCTGACGCGGGCCTTGTTGCAGAAGCTTGGACACAGGCCGCAAGTGGTTGCCGACGGCCGCGTCGCGATGGAATCCTATTTCGCCGCGCAAGGCGCAGGCCTGCCGTTCGATCTCATCCTGATGGATGTGCGCATGACCGGCATCGATGGGCTGGAAGCGACCCGGCGTATCCGCGCGCTCGAAGCCAAGGGTGGCAGACACACGCCGATCGTCGCCCTGACAGCCAATGCGATGCCCGAACATCGCGAAGCATGTCTCGCCGCCGGCATGGATGCGTTTCTGACCAAGCCGCTGGACCGTGAGAAGCTCGCAATAGTGCTCGCGGAAATCCGAGGCATGGCTCGGGCGGCCTAGCAGCCCGGGCCCTTTCAGGGAAGCGGACTAAAGCCGCCGCAGCGCCACTTCGTCGATCAGATGATTGGCGTTCTTGGTGAGGATCAGGTCGGCGCGCTGGCGCGTCGGCAGGATATTCTCGCGCAGATTGACGAGGTTGATCCGATCCCAGATGCTCTTTGCGGTCGAGACAGCTTCGGAATCCGACAGCCGCGAATAGCGATGGAAATACGACATCGGATCGCGAAACGCGGTCAGCCGCAGCGCCAGGAAGCGATCGACATACCAGCGTTCCAGCACATCCTCGGCGGCATCGATATAGACCGAGAAGTCGAAGAAGTCGGAAACGAAGGGCACCGCCTTGCCGTCCTTCGGCAGACGTCCGGCCTGCAACACATTCAAACCCTCGACGATCAGGATGTCCGGACGATCGATCTCGATCCAGTCATGCGGCACGACGTCATAGACGATGTGCGAATAAACCGGCGCGCGCATCGGCCGGCGGCCGGCCTTGATGCCTGAAAGAAAGCGAAGGAGTTCGGGGAGATCGTAGCTTTCCGGAAAGCCCTTCCTCTCCATCAGGCCTTCGCGTTCCAACACGGCATTCGGCAGAAGGAAGCCGTCGGTCGTGACGAGATCGACCTTCGGCGTGTTCGGCCATCGTGCCAGCAGCGCCTGCAACACGCGCGCGGTGGTCGACTTGCCGACCGCGACCGAGCCGGCAACGCCGATGATGTAGGGCACCTTTGAGTCTTCCGTTCCGAGGAAGCTTTGCTGAACGCGAAACAGGCGCTGCGAGGCCGCGACATACATCGACAGGAGGCGCGACAGCGGCAGATAGATGTCCTCGACCTCCTTCATGTCGAGGCGATCATGCATCGAGCGCAGCGTCGCCACTTCCTCGGTATTGAGGGTCATCGGCGTATCGGCACGCAACGCCGCCCATTCCGCGCGGCTGAAGGCGCGGTACGGAGAGACTTCCGGTTCGGCGCGCTGTTCCATGACGCTTGCTACAGGACGTTCCCTACAGTTCGGAAGGCCGGCGATCGTGAACGCGGGCCGCCTTCTCAGCGAGTCCCGATTGCCCGGTCCGTTTGGCGAGAACCGCCTCGACCTCGCTGAGCTCGACCCCGCGCGACTGCAAAACCACCAGCAGATGGTACAGCAGATCGGCCGCCTCCGAGATCACGCGCTCGCGATCCTCGGACACGGCGGCCAGCGCCGTCTCCACCGCCTCTTCGCCGAGCTTCTTGGCGCAATGCTCGACGCCGCGGTCCAGAAGCTTGCGGGTATAGGACACGTCGGCGCTGGCCGTGGCGCGCTCCTTCACGATGACAGCGAGCTCGGAAAGTGTGAAAGGTGTCTCGAGGGCCACGTATGACTCCGGCATTCCATCCGCGGGGCGAATGGCAGATAAAGGTGCCCATCCATTAGCGCAAATCTCCTGCGCTGCCCACCACTTGGCTGCATCCCCGCGCCGCGATAACGGTAGAGTTCTGCGGGAGGTCGCGCCTTGCCATATCGGGAAAGCTTCGAAACCGTCGCCGGCTGCAAGATCCGCATCATGCGCGGGGGATCAGGCGAACCGCTGCTGTTCCTGCATGGCGCCCGTGGCGCCTCCGCATGGCTGCCGTTCTTCGAGACGATGTCGGAGCGTTTCGACCTGATCGTGCCGGAGCATCCGGGGTTCGGCGGCTCGGATACGCCGGATTGGCTCGATAACGTCGGCGACCTCGCCTATTTCTATCTCGACCTGATCGACACATTGAAGCTGCCGCGGCTCAATCTCGCCGGCGTTTCGCTCGGCGGCTGGATCGCCGCCGAAATCGCTGTGCGCAATCAATCGGCGTTGAAGACACTGACCCTGATCTGCGCCGCCGGCATCCATGTGAAGGGCGTCGCCAAGGGCGACATCTTCATGTGGTCGCGCGAGGATTTCATCCGCAACATCTTCCACGATCCGAAAGTCGCCGAAGCGATGCTGGCGCAGCCGCCGGGCGAGGCCGAGCTGATGATCGAGATGAAGAACCGGCTCGCTACCGCGAAGCTTGGTTGGCAGCCGCGCCTCTACAATCCGGACCTCGTGAAATGGCTGCACCGGATCACGGTGCCGACGCTGATCGTGTGGGGCGACGACGACAAGGTGTTTCCGCCGCCTTATGGCGAAGCCTATCATCGCCTGATCCCCGGTTCGCGGCTGGAGGTGATCAAGGATGCGGGTCACACGCTGCAGATCGAGAAACCGGGAGAACTCGCCGCGCTGATGACGGGGTTTATCGGAAGCGGCAACGGTTCACGATGATGTCTGTTGCGGCACATTCGAACGCAGACCCTCATCCTGAGGAGCGCTGAAAGCGCGTCTCGAAGGATGAAGGCCAAGTCGGGCCTCATGGTTCGAGACGCGCTTTCAGCGCTCCCACCATGAGGAATCAGAGAAAAGCGCGCGGGAGAACATAATGAAATTCTTTTTCTTCCACCTGATGCCCTACGCAGCGCTCGATCCCGATTACGACAAGCAACACAACTCCGCCTGGGTGACGCTGCCCAACAGCTATTACGATCCCAAAATCGGACATCAGCTCTACAACCGCTATCTCGACGAGCTGGAATATGCCGACGCGATGGGCTTCGACGGCATCTGCGTCAATGAGCATCACTCCAACGCCTATGGCATGATGCCGATCCCTGGCGTGATGGCGGGCGCGCTCGCCCGCCGTACGAAGAACTGCAAGATCGCCGTGCTTGGCCGCGCGTTGCCGCTCCTGAACAATCCGCTCACGGTCGCCGAAGAATTCGCAATGCTCGACACCATCACCGGCGGACGTCTCGTCGCCGGCTTCGTGCGCGGCATCGGCGCCGAATATCACTCCTGGGGCGCAAACCCGGCGGAATCGCACGAGCGCTTTCACGAAGCGCACGATCTCATCATAGAGGGCTGGACGCGGCCGGGACCATTCGCCTTCGAAGGCAAATATTATCACTTCAACTATGTGAATGTGTGGCCGCGCCCTTATCAGCAGCCGCATCCGCCGGTCTGGATTCCCTCGCAAGGCTCGCGCGAGACCATCGAATGGGCGACGCACCCTTCGCGCAAATACACCTATCTGCAGACCTTCTCGCCGGTGCAGGCGCTCGCGCGCTACATGCAGATGTATCGCGACAGCGCCGAGCGGCAAGGCTGGCAGGCCGGGCCGGAAAATGTCGGTTGGGCGATCCCGACCTATTGCGCCGAGACCGACGAAATCGCGCGCAAGGAGGCCAAGCCGCATATCGAATTCTTCTTCAACAAGCTGTTGCGCATGCCGCAGGAAATGCTGCTGCCGCCCGGCTATCTTTCTCTTGCCTCGATGCAGGGCGTGATCGCCGCAAAGCGCACGCTGTCAGGCGGCGTGCAGACCATCGACGACTTGATGGAAAAGGCGATCTTCCTGTGCGGGAGTCCTGCGACGCTGCGCGAAAAGCTGGAGCAATTCCAGGCGCAGATCGGCTTCGGCTATCTCCTGCCGACCATGCAGTTCGGAACGCTGCCGCATGACCTCGTGACCAAGAGTACCGAACTGTTCGCCAGGGAAGTGATCCCGCATTTCCGCGGCAAGGCGGACGTCCAGCGGGCGAAGCAGCAGAGCGCCTGAGTCTTGCCGGCCGCACCCGTCACGAGGCGAGCGGCAGATGCGCGAGCGATGCGCGGCTGAGGCCTGACAGGTTCATCGCAATCCTGCGCTTGGCCACCGGGTTGTGATCGACCACCCAGAACGCAGCGTTGCGCGCGCACTTCGCCACGGGATTGCGCATCGTCGCCAGGCGAGTAAGCCGGCCGGCAAGCGCAAGAACCTGAAGCGCAGCCGGCCGGCGTGTCTCCTGATAAAGGTCGATGTCGCTCTCCGGCCGAGACTCGCGCACGACACCCGCAAGCAGGTTGCCCAGCACCACGGCATCGATCAGCCCGGTATTCATGCCCTGACCGCCCGCGGGACTGTGAACATGCGCGGCGTCGCCCATCAGGATCAGCCGGCCGTCGCGATAGGATCTCGCGATCCTGTGATGCACGCGGAAGCGCGAACTCCAGATCATGTCGACGACCCTTGCCGGATTCGCTTCGGGCCCGCGCCCGTAGAGCAGCGCCTGGATATCGGCGATCGACGGATGTTCAGGCGCATCGTCCAGCGTCGCCACCACGCGATAGGTGCCATCGGGCAGCGGCGCCACCACCACAAGCCCATTCGGCGAGAAGAACAGCGACACCTCTTCCCGGCCGAGCGGCCATTGCAGATGCACGTCGGCAAGGACAAAGGACTCGCCGTAGGTCTCGCCCTCGAACGCGATGCCCGCCGCCTCCCGCACCACACTGTGCATGCCGTCGGCGCCGACGACATAACGCGCAAGGATCGTGTGGTCGCGTCCGTTGTCGGACACGGTAACCTGAGCGCAATCCGGCCCCTGCGCGATCGCGGTCGCCGCCACGCCGCGATGGATCACGCCTCCGAGCTTTGCGATCTCATTTGCCAGAATGTCCTCGGTGACATTCTGCGGCAGCATCAGGAGGTACGGATGGCGGCTCGGCAGCCGGTCGAACCTGACGCCGAGCAGCGCCGAGTCGCGGTCGCGGACGGTGAAACTCTCGAGCTTCAATCCCGCCGCCACGAGTTGGTCGGCTACGCCAATCTCGTCGAGGGAATCCAGCGTCTGGGCGTGGATCACAGCGGCGCGCGAGGTGCTCTCGCCTGCGGGCCGCCGATCGATGATCTCGTGATCGACGCCGGCGTTTAAAAGCGCAATCGAAAGCGCCATTCCGGTCGGCCCCGCGCCAACAATGAGAATATCCGTACGATCCTTCAGCATCGCACTCTCCTAAAATGTCAACGTATGTTGACTTATATGACCATGCGCCTTGCATTTGTCAACAAGCGTTGGCATATTTTCGAAATGGCGACGAAAGCCCCTGAAAAACAAAGCAAATCCGACCGCACCCGCGCTGAGATCCTGGCTGCCGCACAAGGCCTGTTCGCCGAGCGGGGCTTCGACGGCACCACGATCCGCGACATCGCGGCGCGCGCCGAGATCGATCCCGCCATGGTGATCCGCTACTTCGGCAACAAGGACGAGCTGTTTGCCCGCGCCGCCTCGATCCGGCTCGATCTACCTGACCTGCGCAGCATCGAGCCGTCCCGGATTGGCGAAGCGCTGGCGCTCCGCTTCATCGATCTCTGGGAGGGTCCGGGGAGCGGCAAGGAGATGGCGATCCTGCTGCGATCGGCTGCATCGAACGATTTCGCGGCGAAGAAAGTGCGCGAAGTCTTTGCCGCTCAGGTCGGCAAGGCGATCGCGGCGATCGGCCCGCAGGACACCGCGAGCCAGCGCGCAGGCCTCGTGGCGAGCCAATTGCTCGGCCTCGCGCTCTGCCGCTATATCCTGAAGCTCCCGCCGGTCGTCTCCCTGTCGCACGACGACATCGTGCGCGAGGTCGGCGCGACCCTGCAGCGATACATCACCGGCACGCCCTGAACCCTCAGCGAATAATGCCCGCATGACCATCCTGCCGGACTTTACGATTGTCGCCGCCTTCACCGCGGCATCGCTGCTGCTGATCGTGACGCCGGGACCGGACATGACGCTGTTTCTCAGCCAGACGATCAATGGCGGACGCGCCCGCGGCTTCGCTTCGATGTTCGGCGCGACTGCCGGCCTGTTCGCGCATTCGATGCTCGCGGCTTTCGGATTGTCGGCCATCCTCGTTGCCTCCGCCACCGCCTTCACGATCATCAAGATCGCCGGCGCCGCCTATCTGCTCTGGCTTGCCGTACAGGCGATCCGGCACGGCTCGTCGCTGACCCTCAAGAAGGGAAAGCCGAAGCCCACCAGCCTGCATCGCGCCTTTGCGATGGGATTCGGCGTCGACATGCTCAATCCGAAGGTCGTGATGTTCTTCCTGACCTTCCTGCCGCAATTCGTGTCGGCGACCGATCCGGACGCACCCGCCAAGATGTTGTTTCTCGGGCTGCTTTACACGGTGCTGACGCCGATCGTCTCGGCGCCGATCATCCTCGGCGCCGAACGCTTCGCCGCGGCGATGCGAAACTCCCCGCGCCTGATGCGCATCTTCGACTGGGCCTTTGCCGGTTTGATGGGCGCCTTCGCGGCAAGGCTGCTGTTCGCGCGGGCAAACTAGCCAAGACGCAGCGCGCGTTGCATGATGCGCCGCAAGCGCCACGGCAAGGCGCGGTCGGAGGAATTTATATGCGCGCCTTATTGCATGTTGTTGCTGTTCTTTTTGCCTTTACGCTGCCCGCTCACGCACAGGACTTCCCGACCAAACCCATCAAGCTGATCGTGCCGTTCCCGGCGGGCGGACCGAATGACATCATCGCCCGCGTGGTCGGCTCGAAAATGTCGGAGTTGCTCGGCCAGCCGGTGGTAATCGACAATCGCGGCGGGGCCGGCGGCGTGCTCGGCACCGATGCGGTCGCCAAGGCCGAGCCGGATGGGCACACGATCGCCATCACCAGCGCCGGCGCGCTCGCGATCTCCAAAAGCCTGCAACAGAAGCTGCCCTACGACACGCTGAAGGATCTGAAGCCCGTCACCCTCGTTGCCAAGGTGCCCGAGCTGCTCGTGGTTGCGACTGACGTGCCCGCCTCGTCGATGAAGGATTTGCTGGCGCTCGCGAAGGCCAAGCCGGGAGAGCTCAACTTCGCCTCCACCGGTCCCGGTTCGATGCCGCATCTTGCCGGCGAATTGTTCAAGAGCGCGGCCGGGATCGACATCGTGCATGTACCCTACAAGGGCGCGGCGCCCGCCGTGAACGACATCATCGGCAATCAGGTGCACATGGTGTTTCTCGATATTCCGGTGCTGCTGCCGCAGGTGAAGGCCGGCAAGGTCAAGCCGATCGCACTCGGCAGCACCACGCGCGTGCCGTCATTGCCGGATGTGCCGACCACCGGCGAAGTCGGGTTGCCGCAGATCCAGGCGGAAAACTGGTACGGCATGGTGGCGCCGGCGGGAACGCCGCCGGCCGTAATCGCAAAGCTCCACAAGGCGACGGCCGAGGCGCTGAAAAGCGCGGAGGTGCGCGAGAAGCTCGCCCCGCAGGGCGCGATCCTCGTCGGCAATTCGCCGGAGGAATTCGCCGCCTATATCCAGAGCGAGATCGACAAGTGGGGCAAGGTCGCCAAGGACGCCGGCATCAAGGCGAATTGATGCGATCACGCCGCTAACATATGTGCCTCTCCCCTTGAGGGAGAGGGCGCGACAGTGGTGACCGCGAGTCGTGATGGGTGAGGGGTAACGGTCTATCGACCGACTTAGCCCCCTCACCCATCATCGCTTGCGGCAGCTTCCGAGCTCAGAGGAGAGGGCGCCACAACATGCGCCGCATTGCGCGGCAACCGCGCCCATTATGCCGGCTTGAACAGCGCCATCAGCAACAGATGCGTCGGCCAATAGATCGCGACCGGCAGGCCGAAGAACAACATCGCAAACCACGCATTCGGTGACATGAAGGTTTGCGGCTTGCGGTCGTCAAATCCCCAGACGAGGTTGATGTTGACGGGCGTCAGGCCGGGATCGGGCTGCGCTGGCGGCATCCAGAAATAACAGATGGGCAGCACGATGCAGGACACGATGGTCCATGCGACGAAGGCGCGGCTGTCATAGCCCATCTGCCAGACGAGATAGACGAGCAGAAACGGCAACCAGCCGTGGAACAGCGACAGACCGCGCAGGAACAGCGAGCGGTCGCTGTCGAACATGTAATCGGTGAGACCCGTGGTTTTGCGCCCGAACAGATTGAAGATGAAATCGACGACCCACAGCGTCTGCGGCAGCAGCAATCCGACCGCGCTCATCGAAATCAGGAGCGGGCTGTCGAGCCACAGCCCGGCGAGCGTGAACAGGAGCGCGAGATCGCAGAAATACAGAAAGTTGGTCGGGCCGTATTGCCGCAGGTAAACCGGGATCAGCACCACCATGAAGGCGGTGTAGACGAGCTTGATCGCAAGAAGCGCGTCCACGCGCGGTCACGTCGCGGCGTATGGGTCTTTCCAGCGCCCCGCCTTGCGGCCCGCGAGCAGCCAATAGACGAACCCGCCGATGATGCCGGAGGCGGCGACCAGCTGCAGTCCGTAGGTGACCGGAGACAGATCGGTGGTGTTTTCAAGCTGCAGCGAAATGTCGGACATGTACCACGCCACCGCACCGATCAGCCCGCCGCCGATCGCGTAATAGAAGATCGAGCGGATATTGAAGGTCTCGGCGATCGCGATCAGAACGGCCGCCGGGACGAAAGCCGTCATGCCGGCAAAGCTCGTGGCGAAGAACGCCACCGCAAAGAATGCGAATTTCTCGATCGGGTCGGAGCTCATGCTCACGAGTTCGGGTGCCATGATGCCGATGGCCAGCGCGATGCCGGCGGCGACAAGGGCGAAGATCAGCGAGAAGAGAATGACGAAAAAACGGGTGATGAACATGTGTGGCCCCCGAATCTCACCCTGTCTAATGCAAGATCGGGCCCAAATGAACCGTCATGGCCGGACTTGACCAGGCCATCCACGTCTTGACGGGCAATAGTCACTCCCTCCCCTGAAAGAGGGCTGGGGAGGGGGTCAGCACAAGAATGTCGTAAGAGGCAAGACGACCCCCACCCGGCTTGCCTCGCAAGTCGACCTCCCCCTTTCAGGGGGAAGTGAAGGAAGGAAAAAAAGCTAATCCGTCATCGCCATGGCGCGGAGCGACATACGCTCGCGCGCCGAAAGCTTCTCGGTCTCGCTCTTGAGCTGGCCGCAGGCGGCGAGAATGTCGCGGCCGCGCGGAGTACGCACCGGCGAGGCATAGCCGGCGTTGAATACCACTTCCGAGAACTTCTCGATCTGCTCCCAGTCGGAGCATTCATATTGCGAGCCGGGCCAAGGATTGAACGGGATCAGATTGATCTTCGCCGGAATACCCTTGAGGAGGCGCACAAGTTCTTTCGCCTCGGCGAGCGAGTCATTGACGCCCTTGAGCATCACATATTCGAAGGTGATGCGCCGCGCATTGGATGCGCCCGGATAGTCGCGGCAGGCCTGCAGCAGCTCCTTGATCGGGTATTTGCGGTTCAGCGGCACCAGGACATTGCGCAGGTCGTCCCGCACCGCATGCAGCGAGATGGCGAGCGAGCAGCCGATCTCGGCGCCGGTCCGCGCGATATTCGGCACGACACCGGAAGTGGACAGCGTGATGCGCCGCTTCGACAGCGACAGACCGTCACCGTCCATGGTGACGAGCAGCGCATCGCGCACATTCTCGAAATTGTAGAGCGGCTCGCCCATCCCCATCATGACGATGTTGGAGACGCAGCGCTCGCCCTCCGTCGGCAGGCCGGGACCTGTGGCGCGGGTTTGCCCAAGGAAATCGCCGAGCCGGTCGCGCGCGACCATGATCTGGCCGACGATCTCGCCGGCGGTGAGGTTGCGCACGAGGCGCTGCGTGCCGGTATGGCAGAACGAACAATTCAACGTGCAGCCGACCTGGCTCGATACGCAGAGCGTGCCGCGATCGCTTTCCGGGATGTAGACCGTCTCGATCAGATGCGGTCGCTCGCCCGGCGTCTCGCTGGCGAGTTTCAACAGCCACTTGCGGGTGCCGTCGGCCGACACCTGTTCGGTGACGACTTCGGGCCGATCCAGCGTGAAATGCTGTTCCAGTGCGCCGCGCACCTCCTTGGAGATGGAGGTCATCACCGAGAAATCCTGCGCCCCGCGCACATAGAGCCAGTGCCAGATCTGCTGCGCGCGCATCTTGCGCTCGCGCTCCGGGACGCCGATGCCGCCGAGCATGTCGGCAAGCTGCGCGCGCGACGCCCCGATCAGCGAGGGCTTGTCGGGCGCGACATAGACCTCGAGCGGGGTCTTTTCGAGCGGGGCGATTGCGGGCGCTATGGTCATTTCCGTCATGCCCGGGCTTGACCCGGGCATCCATCCTCTTCGTCACGATGCAACGTCATCATACAGATCACGCCATTCCGGGTTCGACGCAACAATGAGATCGATCTTCCATTCTCGCGACCAATGCTTGATGTTCTTTTCACGCTGAATGGCCGTGGCCGGATCGTCGTAATGCTCGAAATGGACCAAACGCTTCACGCCGTATCGCCGCGTGAAGCCCTCAACCAAGCCGTTTCGGTGTTCATAGGTTCGGCGCACCAAGTCGTTGGTCACGCCGACACAGATCGTCCCGCCGGGCCTGCTGGCGAGGATATAGACCCAAAAGGCCATTTCTCAATGATGGATTGCCGGGTCAAGCCCGGCAATGACCGCGTTGAGAGACGCTTACCTCCCCCGTGGAGGGGGAAGAGAGTCCGAAAATCGGGCCGGGGGCCTTATTCGCCAGCCTTACCTGCACTCCTGCGCAGCGCGGTCCAGCGCCTGGACGACTCCCTTCAGCGAGAACTTGTCGATGGTCCTGGTGCCGCGGCTGGATTCGCCTTTCACGGTGATTTCGGTGCCCTTGCGCATTGCCTCTACAAGGCGCGCCTCCTCGGCGGCGTTCTTCACCCAGGCTCCGTCATTCTGCGTATACATGGCGAAATTGGTCGAGCCGATTTCCACCGTGGCGTCGCTGTTCGCCTTCAGCGGATAACCGAAGATCACCGAAACCTCTTCACGCACCTTTTCGGCTGGACGGGTGGACACGAACAGCCAAGCCGGGTCGCGCGGGCGATTCGGCGGACTGGTCTCGGACGAGGCGGGCTTGGCGAGAGCGAAGCAGATCTTCTTGCCGCCCGGCGCGGCCGTATAGGCGCCCCAATCGCCGAATTCGGCGATCAGCTGGGCGGCCGACTGCGCTTTGGCCGATTCGAATGCACCACCGGCCAGCAGCAGCATCAGCGTGGCCGGCAAGCTCAGGACACCAAGGCGAGAGAGACAGCGCATCGCGGAACCCGGACGTTTCGGAGTTGGCGACAAAAGGCTAGCACATTGCCACGGGCGCAAGGGGCCTAGCACAAGCGAGCGTTTGTAATAATAAGTGAAAATCGGCGATGTCATGGCACGACGGGCCCGACTATGCCCGCTGTGCACATTGGTCGCAGTCCGCGAAAGGCCGGTCCATGAAAGCCATCCTTTGCCGCCGCTATGGCGGGCCCGATGACCTCGAACTCGCCGACCTGCCGGAGCCGAAGCCGGGCGACGGCGAAGTGGTGGTGAAGGTCGCCGCGGCGGCTCTGAACTTTTTCGATACGCTGCTGATCGCCGGCAAATATCAGGTCAAGCCGGATTTCCCATTCTCGCCAGCAGCCGAATTCGCCGGAACCGTTCATGCCACGGGACCGGGTGTCACGGACTTCAAGGTCGGCGACCGGGTGATGAGTTACTCTGCCTATGGCGCGGCGCGGGAATTCTACGTGCAGAAAGCCGACCGTCTGGTGAAGGTGCCGGACAATCTCGACCTCGAACGCGCGGCAGGACTCTCCGTCACCTATGGCACCACGTTCCACGCCCTTAAGGATCGGGCCAAGCTGCAACCGGGGGAGACGCTGGCTGTCCTCGGCGCCGCCGGCGGGACGGGGCTTGCGGCGATCGAGATCGGCAAGCTGATGGGCGCCCGGGTGATTGCCTGTGCCTCATCGGACGAGAAATGCGCGTTCGCGAAAAAGCACGGCGCCGACGAGACGATCAATTACACCGCGAACGATCTGCGCGCCGAGCTGAAGCGGCTCGGCGGCACGCATGGCATCGACGTGATCTACGATCCCGTGGGCGACAAATATGCCGAGCCTGCCTTGCGGGCGATGGCATGGGAGGGCCGCTATCTCGTGATCGGTTTCGCCGCCGGCGAGATACCGAAAATCCCACTGAACCTCGTGCTGCTGAAAGGCTGCGACGTCGTCGGCGTGCATTGGGGGGTGTTCGTCAATCGCGACCCGCAGGCGCAAGCGCGCAACATGAGCCAGATCGTCGAATGGTGCGCCCAGGGGAAATTGTCAGCGCATGTGCACGCGGTCTATCCGCTGAGCGAGACGGCGCAGGCGCTGAAGGACATCGCCGCGCGCAAGATCATGGGCAAGGCGATTTTGAAGCCGTAATTCGTGCCGGAAACGCGAAACCCGGCCTCCTTGCGGAGACCGGGTTGGCTGCCGTGAACGGCGCCGGGTCACACAGGTGAGCCCGAAGAGCGATTTAGTAGCCGTAACCGCCGTAGTACGAGCGGTAGCCGTAGTAAGGCTTGTAACCGCAGTCGTAGCACTTGTACGAGTAACCGTAGTACGGCTTGTAGTAGGACTTGTAGCCATAGCCGCCATAATAGTGGGCGGAAGCGGCGGTCGGCGCGAGAGCGGCAGTGACGAGGGCGGCACCAGCGGCGAGGCCGAGGATGGTCTTGCGGAACATGGGTTTCTCTCCTGTGTGACCGGATGCGGTTATCGCGTCCTGCACATCAGTCGCGCCCCGCCCCGATCCGGTTCAAAGCCTCAGCGGACGAGATCGTCGTTCACGGCACCGTGTGAATTTCTCGTCACGAAAGAGCAGCTCTCGCCTGGCAAAAGACTAGAAGCCGAGGCGATCCGCAGAGAGCCCCCAAGCGCTAATCCGCCAGCGCCCGGCGCGCGGCTTCCCTGTGCTCAGGGCGGATGGCGTCCGACACGGCCTTGAGCGCAGCGGCGAGGATCGCGGCGTCATCGGCAAAGCCGAACAGCGGCAGCAGGTCCGGCACCACATCGATCGGCATCACGAAATAGGCGAGCGCGCCCAATAGGATAAAGCGCACCTGGCTCGGCGTGTTTTGGTCGAAGGCGCAGTAATAGGCGGCCAGCAGATCCTCGGCGAAGGGCAGCTTGCCGGCCAGCCTGGCCAGCTTCGGCCAAAATCCGGCCCGCACCGTCCGCTCGTCGGCGGCGGCTTTCAGGAACGCGTCAATCTCGCGGGTGCGGGACATGGCAAGCTCCCCAACATGGCGGCGCCCCCCATAAATGGCCCCTGGTGCGGGCCGTCGCAACCGCTTGCGGTCCGCCGTTATTCGGCCGGGACCGGATGCGGCGGCGCCACCGCGCCGGGGGCGTCCTTGCGGATGAGCAGCACCAAAGCCGCAGCGACGAGGCACAATGCGCCGGCGATGAAGAAGGCCGGCAAATAGCTCGCGAGCAGCGTCCGGCTCATCCCGCCGCCCAATGCCGCGGCGGCCGCGCCAAGCTGATGCCCCGCGAATACCCAGCCGAACACGATGTTGGCGCGCTCGCGCCCGAACCGTTCGACCGTCAGCCGCACGGTCGGCGGCACCGTCGCCAGCCAGTCGAGGCCGTAGAAGATCGCAAACAGCGACAGCGCGTAGAACGAGAACGACGTGAACGGCAGAAAGACCAGCGAAAGCCCGCGCAGACCGTAATACCAGAACAGCAGCCAGCGATTGTCGAGGCGATCCGAGAGCCAGCCCGAGCCGACGGTCCCAAGGAAATCGAACGCGCCCATTGCGGCGAGCACGGCGGCGGCGCCCACCGGAACGATTCCGAAATCGCCGCACATCGCGATGAAATGCGTCTGGATGAGTCCGACCGTGGACGCGCCGCAGATGAAAAAGGTTGCGAACAGGATCCAGAAGACCGGTACCTTCGCTGCATCGGCCAGAACAAGGATCGGGTCCTTCATTACCAGCCAAAGGCTGGGCTTCTCGACGACGGGCGGTGCCACCTTGCTGTCGCCATAGGGCGGCAATCCGACATCGGACGGGCGATCGACCAGAAACACCACCGCGACGACAGCCGTCACCACGAGCGCCAGCGCGACCACCACGAGCGTGATGCGCCAGCCGTGATGATCGGTGATGCTGGCCAGCGCCGGCAGGAACAAGAGCTGGCCCGATGCCGAACTCGCCGACAGGATGCCGACGGCGAGTCCGCGCTGCTGCGTGAACCACCGCGTCGCGACCGTTGCGCCGAGAACCATGGCGGTGATGCCGGTCGCCACGCCAAGCAGCAGGCCCCACAGCAGCACGAGCTGCCAGATCTGCGTCATCCCGAGCGAAAGCAAGAGGGCTGCCGCGATCACCACCAGCGCGCCGGAGGCCATGCGGCGCAAACCGAAATGATTGAGAAGAGCCGCCGCAAATGGCGCCAGCGCTCCGAACAGGACGAAGCGGATCGCGAGCGCGGACGAAATCTGCGCGGCATCCCAGCCGAATTCCTTTTGCAAAGGCACCATCAACACGCCCGGCGCCCCGAGCGCGCCAGCGGTCACCAGCATGGTGAGGAACGTCGCTCCGACCACCACCCAGCCGTAATGGATGTTCCAGCGTGCCATGACCGGCACGAAACGCGAGGCGAACATGGCAGGACCTCCGGCAAAGCCGGCTTCGCGCCGGTGCTGTTATATGATAAACATCATTTAAGTTGCCTATTCATGTTACATGTCATATAAAAAGTCAACCCGCGCCGGGAGGAAAGCGAATGAAGGTCAGCCGCGAGGAAGCCGAAGCCAATCACGAACGCATCATCGACGCCGCGAGCCGGCTGTTCCGCCAGAAGGGTTTCGACGGCATCAGCGTCGCCGAATTGATGACCGCCGCCGGGCTGACGCATGGCGGCTTCTACGGGCATTTCAAGTCGAAGGACGATCTCGTGTCTCTGGCGGTGCAGCACGCCCTCGCGCGCTCCGGTGCAGCCTGGACATCGATCACCGGCGATGCCGACAAGCCCTTCGCGGCTTTGATCGACCGCTATCTCGACGAGGCAAAGCTTGCGGAGCCCGGTCCGGCCTGCATGTTCGCGGCGCTGGCCCCGGAGGGCTCACGTCGCAGCGGCGATGTGAGACGGGCTTTCGCAGACGGCTTCCGTTCGCTCACCGGCATTCTCGCAGGACTTCTCCCGGCCGCTTTGCGCAGCCGCCGCCGCGCTGCGTCCATTGCAGTCTTTTCGGAAATGGTCGGAGCGCTGGTGCTGGCGCGCTCAGTCGACGATCCGGACCTTGCGCGCGAGATTCTCCGCATTGTGAAGGCGGACCTGAAGAGCCGGTTTCCGGACAAGGCTGCGGCCTAGCCGTTGAACAGCTCCGACCGTGCGGCGATGAAATCCAGAAAGCTGCGGGCCCGCGCCGACATCCAGTGCGTCTCCGGATAAACCACATGTAACGGCAGCGACGAGACCGTGTAATCCGGCAAGAGTGCCTTCATCTGCCCGCGCCGGATGCTCTCCGCTGCGCACCAGGCCGGCACGATAGCGATGCCGAGATGCTGCAACACCGCCTCCTTCATCGCATCGGCGTCGTCGACCATCACCGGACCGGATATCGTCACCACATGCCGGCCATCGTCGGACTCGAACGTCCATTGATTGGCCGGCGCCAGCCGTGCATAGGCGATGCATTGATGATCGTGCAGATCGTCAGGATTGCGGGGCGCGCCATGCTCTCGCAGATAAGCAGGCGTCGCCACGAGATAACGGCGCACCGTACCGATGCGCCGCGCCATCAGCGAGCTTGATTCGAGCTGGCCGATGCGCAGCGCAAGTTCGATCCCCTCCTCGACCAGATTGATCGTGCGCTCGTCGAAGCGCAGATCGAGTTTCACGTCGGGATAATGGCGCGCATAGTCGCGCACCAGGGGCATCAGGTAATGCCGACCGAAAGACGACGGCACGCTGATGCGCAAGGTGCCGGCCGGGCGCGCCGGCGCTTCGCGGATGCTGGCGCGCGCCGCCTCAAAGGTGTCGAGCACCTGACGCGCGAGATCATAGACCCGGTGTGCCTCACGGGTCGGTGTGAGCTTGCGCGTGGTGCGCATGAACAATTGCGATCCGAATTCCGCTTCGAGAAGCGCGATGCGCTTGCTCACCGCCGGCTGGCCAAGGCCCAATTCCTTTGCTGCCGCGGAGAAGCTGCCGCCCTCCATCGCCCTGACGAAAGCCTTCAGGCAGTCGATCCGATCCATCGCCGATAATTCCCATCCGGAATAAATCTTATTCTGTTCATTCCGTATACGGAAGGCCCGGCGCTGCCGTAAACTTGGCCACAACAATCAAAAATCTGAATATGGGAGGGTTATTGTGAAGCGCTCGATCGGAATTGTCGGCGCCGGCGTCGGCGGCCTTCATCTCGCGTTGTATCTGCAGAAGCACGGGGTCGATGCGACCATCATCACCGACCGGCCGGCGGAGGATTATCGCAATTCACGTCTGCTCAATACCGTCGCGCATCATTACGTGACCATTGCGCGCGAACACGAGCTCGGCATCCATCACTGGGACGATCCGAAGCTGTTCTATTACTACCACGACCACGTCTTCAACTTCCCGCAGCCGCTGCGTTTCCGCGGCGACTTCACCAAGCCAAGCCGCGCCGTCGATTACCGCATCTATCTGCCGACGCTGATGAACGATTTCGAACGCCGCGGCGGCAAGATCGAAATTCGCAAGATCGAGGAAGGCGACATCCCCGCCCTGGTGAACCGGTTCGACCTGCTCGTGGTCTCCACCGGCAAGGGCGCGCTCGGCGATCTGTTCTCGTATCGGCCCGAACACTCGCCGTTCACACAGCCGCAGCGCCGCCTCTGCGTCGGCCTCTACAAGGGCGTACGGCAGCCCAACCCGATGAACGTCACGCTTTCGGTTTCGCCGGGTCATGGCGAGATGATCGTGATCCCGACACTGACCTTCGACGGTATCGCCAACGCGCTGCTGATGGAGAACGTGCCGGGCGGCGATCTCGAGGAGCTCGCCACGCTGAATTACGAACAGGACCGCAAGCGCTTTCTGCAGGTGCTGCTCGGCAAGCTGGAGAAGCATCACCCCACCACCTACGACCGCATCGACACCGCAACCTTCGACCTCGCGCAGCCGCAGGATCTCCTGCAGGGGGGCGTGGTGCCGACGGTGCGCAACACCGTCGTGCAATTCGACGGCGGCAAATGCGCGATTGCGCTCGGCGATCTGCATTCGGTGGTCGACCCGATGATGGGCCAGGGCGCGAACATGGCCTCGTATGCGGCTTTCGTGCTGGGCGAGGAAATCGTCAACGCCGACGCGCTTGACTCGCGGTTCTGCGAGAAGGTCGACATGCGCCGGCAGGACCGCGTGCTCGCCGCTTCGCGCTGGACCAACCTGATGCTGCAGCCGCCATCCGAAGCGTTGGGTGCGTTGATCGGCACGATGAGCCAGAACAAGGCGCTGGCCGACGAGTTTACCGAGAATTTCAACTATCCGGAACGCCAGTGGGATCGCATTGCGTCACCGCAGCGCATTCACGCCTGGCTCAATCGTGTATCATCGGCGCCCGCCGCGACCGCGGCGGCGTAGGACGATATTGAGCGAACGCGATTAATTCCGCTACCCCGCGCAGGCGCGGCACCCCAGGATAAAGCATTCTGGATGCCCGTCTTCGCCGCGTCAGGGCATGATCGCGAGCGCATTCAATTCATCCGCGCTTCGGCACTGAAAGGAAAACACCCAGATGCACTGCCTCACTGTTCTCTATCCGCGTCCCGACGACGAGGCGCATTTCAAAAAATACTACAAGGAGGTTCATATCCCGCTGGCCAAGCAGCTGCCGGGGTTGAAGTCCTGCCATTACGCCTATCCCGCGGCGGTGGGTCCGGCCGAAAACGCACCGTTCTGCATCTTCCAGGCGTTCTTCGACTCGCCGCAGGCCATGGGCCAGGCGATGCAATCCGAGATGGGTCAGAAGGTGGCGGCGGACGTGCCGAATTACTCGCCCAAGGGCGCGACCATCGTCCACTTCGCGCCGGAACAATAACTCAAAAGGATAACGTCACGTGCAGGAAACGACCCGCTACAGTCTCACCATCGGCGGCAAATCCGTCCCGACGCAGGATCACTTCGAGGTCCGCAACCCCTCGACCGGCGCAGTTGTCGGCCTTGCCCCCAAGGCGACGCCCGCCGATCTTGATGCCGCCGTCGATGCCGCGCAGACCGCCTTTGCATCCTGGTCGAAGACCTCGCATGACGAGCGCAAGGCGCTTTGTCACGCGGTCGCGCAGAAGCTCAGCGATCATGCCGAAGAGATCGCACGCCTGATCACGCTCGAACAGGGCAAGCCGCTGAACGGGCTTGGCTCGCGGTTCGAAATGGGCGGCGCCGGCGCCTGGGCGCATTACACCGCCGATCTCGATATTCCGGTGAAGGTGATCCAGGACAACAACGAAGGCCGCATCGAGCTGCATCGCCGGCCGATCGGCGTGGTCGGTTCGATCACGCCGTGGAACTGGCCGGTGCTGATCGCGATCTGGCACATCATCCCGGCAATCCGCGCCGGCAATACGGTGGTCAACAAGCCGTCGCCCTACACGCCACTCTCCACCTTGCGCATGATCGAGCTGATGAACGAGGTGCTGCCGGCGGGCGTCGTCAACGGCATTGCCGGCGAGGACTCTATCGGCGCTGCGATGTCGGCCCATGACGGGATCGGCAAGATCGTGTTCACCGGCTCGGCGTCGACCGGCAGGAAGGTGATGTCGAGCGCGGCGAATACGCTCAAGCGTCTCACGCTCGAACTCGGCGGCAACGACGCGGGCGTCGTGCTGCCGGATGTCGATCCGCGTGGGATCGCGCCGGGGCTGTTCTGGGGCGGCTTCATCAATAACGGCCAGACCTGCGCGGCGCTGAAGCGGCTCTATGTGCATGACGACGTCTATGACGAAGTCTGCGCGGCGCTGGTCGATTTCGCCAAAACCATCCCGATGGGTGACGGCCTGAAGGATGACTCGCAGCTCGGCCCGGTGCAGAACCGGATGCAGTACGACAAGGTCGCGCGCCTCGTCGAAGCGGCGAAACAGGCCGGCGGCAAGGTGCTGATGGGCGGAGAGCCGCAGAAGGGCAGCCTGTTCTATCCGGTCACGCTGATCGGCGGGCTCGACAACGGCAATCCGCTGGTCGACGAGGAACAGTTTGGACCGGCCCTGCCGATCATCCGCTATTCCGACATCGACGAGGTGATCGTGCGCGCCAACGACAATCCGAACGGCCTCGGCGGCTCGGTCTGGTCGAAGAATATCGACAGGGCGCGCGAGATCGGCGCGCAGCTCCAGTGCGGTACGGTCTGGATCAACAAGCACGGCGCGATCCAGCCCAACGCACCCTTTGGCGGCGTGAAGGGCTCCGGCATCGGCGTGGAATTCGGCGAGGAAGGCCTGTTCGAAAACACCAACGTGCAGGTGATGTATAGCTGAGGCTGCTTTCCTCTCTCCGCTTGCGGGGAGAGGGAGCATCGAAGATGCGAGCCGGGTGAGGGGGCTTCGCGAAGTCTCAACCGTTGAAAGTCCCCCTCACCCGGCCTTATTTGCTTCGCTCGTTCGGTCGACCTCTCCCGCAAGCGGTGAGAGGTGAAGAAACAAAATTACCCCGCCAGCCTGTCCATCGCCTGTGCCAGCGCGATGTCTTTCTCGGTGACGCCGCCTGCATCGTGCGTCGCAAGCGTCACCTCGACGGTCTTGTAGACGTTAAACCATTCCGGATGGTGATCGCGCTTCTCCGCGATCAGCGCGATCCGGGTCATGAAGCCGAAGGCTTCATTGAAGTCCTTGAATACGAATTTGCGGAAGATCGCGTCGCGCTCCATCAGCTCGGTCCAGCCGGGGATCGTTGCGAGCGCCGCCTTGCGCGCCTCGCCGGTAAGCTTTTCGGCCATTGCATATCCTCCACTTCGTCCGCTCGTCCCTGCGCAGGCGGGGGCCCCAGCGCGCAAGGTCCGGATGTCCGCCCCTGCTTGGCCATGAGCGGAGAAACCAATGCCCTTCAACAAGCCTTGATTCGATATTAGCTTCTTTCAGGGGCCGATCGAAGCGGCTGGGTCGCGAGGCAAGCATGGGCTGGTCTGTCACCATCGGATCGATCGCCGGGACCGCGGTCCGAATCCACATCACCTTCCTCCTGTTCCTGGTCTGGATTTTCGGCGCGACCTACGCATCCGGCGGGTCGAGCGCCGCCTGGACAAGCGTCATCTTCATCCTTCTCGTCTTTCTCTGCGTGTTGCTGCACGAATTCGGCCACATCTTCACCGCCCGCATCTTCGGCGTGGTCACGCCTGACGTGGTGCTGCTGCCGATCGGCGGCGTGGCTCGGCTCGAGCGCATTCCGGAAAAACCGATGGAGGAATTCCTGATCGCGATCGCAGGTCCGCTGGTCAATATCGTGATCGCAGGGCTCCTCCTCACCATCGGCGGCGCCGATGTCAGTTCCAACGCCGCCTTCGCCGGACTCGACAACACCAAGATCCCGATGGTGGACAAGCTCGCGGCTGTGAACCTGTTCCTCGCCATCTTCAATTTGATCCCGGCCTTTCCGATGGATGGCGGCCGCGTGCTGCGCGCGGCCTTGAGCGCGCGGCTCGGCTTCGTGCGCGCAACCGAGATTGCCGCCTCGATCGGACAATTTGCGGCGTTTCTGCTCGGCTTTCTCGGGCTGTTCTACAATCCGATCCTGATCTTCATTGCGATCTTCGTTTATCTCGCAGCGTCCTCCGAGGCGCATATGGTTGCGTTGCGTGCGGTCTCGCGCGGCGTGCCGGTGGTCACCGCGACCATGACACAGCTCGCGACGCTGCGGCCGGATTCGCTGATCGAGGACGCGGTGCAGGTGCTGCTGCAAACCAGCCAGAGCGAATTTCCGGTGGTTGATGGCGCAAGCCGGCCTGCGGGCCTCCTCACGCGCTCCGATATCATTCGCGCTCTCAAGGAGTTCGGCCCGGAGGCCCGCGTCAGCGAAGCGATGACCACCGATGTGGTTTCCATCGATCGCCGCCGCCCGCTCGAGGAAGCGGTGAAGCTCTTGCAGGAGCGCTCGGTGCCTGCGGTGGCGGTGATCGAGCCGGATGGCCGCCTTGTCGGGCTGATTACCACCGAAACGCTCGGCGAATTGATGATGGTCAGCCAGGCGATGCCGAAGGGCTTCAGTCTGGGCGGCAACGCAGCCCCGCGCGGACCCTGGAGCCGCCCGGCCGGTACGGCGTAACGCGGAACTGATCGGTTCTGCCCGCCTTCAGGCGCGATTCGCTGGGTTGCCGTCCATCCTGCCCAATCTCGATACCGCCGGAATCGTCGGTTGCCTCGCGAGCGTTCCTGACTATATTGCGCCGCAATAAGCGGGCCCGGCGGAGCGCTCCGATAAGCGTCCTTTGGCCCGCGTTTTTGATTCTGGACACCATTGCATGAAACTCCGCAACGTCGCGATCATCGCGCATGTCGACCATGGCAAGACCACGCTGGTCGACCGCCTGCTGCAGCAATCCGGGACGTTCCGGGACAATCAGCGCGTCGCCGAACGCGCGATGGATTCCAACGACCTGGAAAAGGAACGCGGCATCACGATCCTCGCCAAGGCCACGTCCATCGTCTGGAACGACGTCCGCATCAACATCGTCGACACGCCGGGCCACGCCGATTTCGGCGGCGAGGTCGAACGCATTCTGAACATGGTCGATGGCGCGATCGTTCTTGTCGATGCCGCTGAAGGCCCCCTGCCGCAAACGAAGTTCGTTGTCGGCAAGGCGCTGAAGATGGGCCTCAAGCCGATCGTCGCCATCAACAAGGTCGATCGTCCGGACGCACGCGCGAACCAGGTCATCAACGAGGTTTTCGATCTGTTCGCGGCGCTGGACGCAACCGACGAGCAGCTCGACTTCCCCATCCTCTACGGCTCGGCGAAGGAAGGCTGGATGAATTTCGCCGAGGACGGCCCGAAAGATGAGGGCATGAAGCCGCTCTTCGACCTCGTCCTACGGCATGTCCCGGAGCCGAAGATCGAAGAGGGCCCGTTCCGGATGCTCGGAACGATCATGGAGTCGAACCCGTATCTCGGCCGCATCATCACCGGGCGCATCACCTCGGGTACCGTCAAGCCGAACCAGATGGCGAAGGTGCTGGATCGCGACGGGAAAGTGATCGAGGAAGGCCGCATCTCCAAGGTGCTTGCGTTCCGCGGTCTCGAACGGACACCGCTCGACGAGGCCGAGGCCGGCGACATCGTTTCGATCGCGGGCCTGCCCGAGGCGACCGTTGCCCACACCATCTGCGCTCCGGAGGTGGACACCCCCCTCCCCGCACAGCCGATCGATCCGCCGACGCTTGCGATGACGTTCCGCGTCAATGACTCGCCCCTCGCCGGCACCGAGGGCACGAAGGTCACAAGTCGCATGATCCGCGATCGCCTGCTGCGCGAAGCCGAAGGCAATGTCGCGTTGCGTGTTTCCGAATCCGACGAGAAGGACTCGATGGAGGTCGCCGGTCGCGGCGAATTGCAACTTGGCATCCTCATCGAGACGATGCGCCGCGAAGGCTTCGAGCTTTCGGTGTCGCGGCCGAAAGTGCTGCTGAAGCGCGACGAGAACGGCACGCTCACCGAGCCGATCGAGGAAGTGGTGATCGACGTCGACGAGGAGCATTCCGGCGTCGTCGTGCAGAAGATGGCCGAGCGCAAGGCCGATCTCCTGGAGATGAAGCCGTCCGGCGGCGGCCGCCTGCGGCTGGTATTCCATGCACCGACGCGCGGCCTGATCGGGTATCAGGGCGAGCTCCTCACCGATACGCGCGGCACCGCCGTGATGAACCGCCTGTTCCATTCCTACGCGCCCTACAAGGGCGAGGTCATGGGCCGCCGCAATGGCGTGCTGATCTCAAGCGAACAGGGCGAGGCGGTCGCCTACGCGATGTGGAAACTCGAGGATCGCGGCCCGATGATGATCGAGCCGGGCTGGAAGGTTTATCGCGGCATGATCGTCGGCGAGCATACGCGCGACAACGATCTTGAGATCAACGTGCTCAAGGGCAAGCAGCTCACCAACATCCGCACAACCTCGAAAGACGAGGCGGTGCGGCTGACGCCTCCGATACGCATGACGCTGGAAAAGGCGCTCGCATACATCCAGGACGACGAACTGGTTGAGGTCACGCCGAAATCGATCCGCCTGCGCAAGAAGCTGCTCGATCCGAACGATCGCAAGAAGGAAGAGCGCCGCAAGGAAGCCGAAACAGTGTGACACAGTCCGTGTCCTGTGATGGGACAGGCCGGACAACACATCTAAAAACTCCAATAAAATCAGACCTTCGTGAGCAGGGCTGGTTGGGGCCGTTCCAATTTTACGGGCCCGACCGGTGCAAAAAATCCACACCTTTACCGATCATTAATCTTGGGGCTTGAACGCCGACTCGCTGCTTGCTCATATGGCGGCATGAGTACGACCCTGATCGAGATTCGACGTGCCCGGCCGTCCGACGCTTCCGACGTCGCGGTCGCTCATGACGAGGCGTGGCGCGCAGCTTATCGGGGCGTCATTCCCGGCCCCGAACTCGAGAAGCTGATCAATCGCCGTGGCCCGGATTGGTGGCATTCGGCGATCCGCAAGGGCAGCCGCATCGCGCTGATGCAGTTCGGCGATACGATCGCCGGCTACGCCAATTACGGTCGCAACCGCGCTCGCAGCCTGTATTACGAGGGCGAGATTTACGAACTTTATCTCAAGCCTGAATTTCAGGGACTTGGCTTTGGCCGCAGGCTGTTCACGGCCGCGCGCCGCGATCTTGCGCAAAGCGGACTGAAGAGCCTTGTGATCTGGGCGCTGTCCGACAACGAGCCGGCGGTGGAATTCTATCGTGCGCTTGGCGGACGCGCCGTGGCTCGCTCGTCCGAGCGGTTCGGCACCCGCGTGCTGGATAAGGTTGCCTTCGCCTGGCAATCCTGAGCCTGCCGCGACGATTGTCTCTCATAAGGGGCGCCGGCGCGAGCCAGCGCCCCTTCGACGTTCAGAGCAGCCCATTCTCCTGGGCAAGCGCTTTCAGCGATACTGCCGGACGTGCCCCGATATGCTGGATCACCTCAGCCGCAGCGAGGGCCGCAAGCTTGCCGCAGGCGGCATGATCGCGCCCGTTCGCAAGACCGAACAGGAAGCCCGCCGCGAACAAATCTCCGGCGCCGGTGGTATCGACAAGCTTTTCGATCGGGGCCGCAGGCACCGCCAATGTGTTGTCCTTGCTCACGACCACGCAGCCCTTCTCGCTGCGGGTGACGACCGCGAGCGCCACGTCGTTCTTCAAGGCAGCAATGCCGGTATCGAAATCCGCGGTTTCGTAAAGGCTTTTCAGCTCGGCCTCATTGGCAAACACGAGATCGACGGTGCGGTCGCGCATCAGCTTCAGGAATTCATCGCGATAGCGGCCAACGCAGAAGGCGTCCGACAGGGTCAACGCCACCTTGCGACCGGCGTCGTGCGCCGCTTTCGCCGCCTTGCGAAACGCCTCCTTGGCTTGCGGCGGATCCCACAGATAACCTTCGAGATAGGTGATGGCGGCATCCCCGATCAGCTTCGGGTCGATATCGTCCGGCGAGAGGTTCTGGGCGGCGCCGAGATAGGTGTTCATGGTCCGCTCGCCGTCCGGCGTCACCATGATGTAGCAGCGCGCCGTGGACGGCCCGTCATTCGCACGCGGCGTATCGAAGCCAACCCCGAGCGCACGAATGTCATGCGCGAACACCGTCCCGAGCACGTCATCGCGCACCTTGCCGACGAAGGCGGCGCGCCCGCCGAAACTCGCGACGCCGGCAATCGTGTTGGCAGCAGAGCCGCCCGAACTCTCCGTCGCCGGGCCCATGGCGTCATAGATCGCGGCCGCGCGCGCCTCGTCGATCAGGGCCATGCCCCCCTTCTGCATGTTTTGCTTGATCAGAAAATCGTCCTCGGCGCGGGCAATGACATCGACGATTGCATTGCCAATTCCAAGAACGTCATAGCGGGGAGCTGTCATTCGTGAATCCTCTGGTCGAAGGGCGGCGCACTATAGCGATGCGGTCCGGCGGGGCAAATGGAAGCGCAGGCGTGACCGCACGCGAGTTCGGCCGCTAGAGTGGGCATCCGAAGGGGCTGCATCCCAAGCATCATGTGACAAGCAGCATGTGACATGTCGATTGCCCGGAACATTGCCGTTGTCGGCGCGGCGACGCTGGCCTCCCGCGTGCTCGGCTTCGTGCGCGATGTCGCGATCGCGGCGCTGTTCGGCGCGAGTGCGCGCGCCGATGCATTTGTGGTTGCGTTCCAGTTCTCGAACCTCGTCAGGCGCCTTCTGACCGAAGGCGCGCTGAACGCTTCGTTCGTGCCCATGTATCTGCGCCGGCGCGACGAAGGCGGCGAGGACCTTGCCGGGGCCTTTGCAGGCCGGGTGATCGGTACGGTGAGCGCGGTGCTGCTTGCAATATCGGTCCTGCTTGCGCTCGCGATGCCGCTCCTGATGCTGACGCTCGCGCCGGGCTTCGCAGACCGTCCGGGGCCGCTCTCGCTCTCGATCGAATTGTCGCGACTGATGCTGCCCTATTTGATCCTGGCGGGTCCTGTCGCCGTGCTGATGGGTGTGCTCAACGCCAATCACCGTTTCAACATGCCGGCACTGGCGGGGCTGATCTTCAACGTCGTTGTCCTCGCCGCGCTGTCGGCGATCCACTTCACGCATGCGGGAGACACTGACCTGTCCGCGCGCATTCTCGCTGCATCGATCGCCTGCGCCGGACTGTGTCAGCTTGGGCTCGTCGCCTGCGCCGTGTGGGCGGGTCCGGAAAAAGCAACGCCGCTCGGTTTCCTGCCAAGGCGGGAAGCATCGCAGTTTGCCGCACGCGCGATCCCCGGTCTGATCGCAACCGGCATTCCGCAGTTCACCATGATCGTCGCCGTGATGGTCGCATCCGATTGGCCGGGCGCGGTGGCATGGCTCTATTACGCGAACCGCCTTGTCGAATTGCCACTCGGCATCGTCGGGATCGCGATCGGGACGGTGATGACGCCGGCGCTCACGCATGCGATGCGCGGCGACGATCACGAGCTTGCACCGCGAACCATCCGGCACGGCATCGAGATGGCGCTCGGACTGGCAATGCCAGCCGCCATCGCGCTGGCCCTGCTGGCCTGGCCCATCGTCCGCATCCTGTTCGAGCGCGGCGCATTCACGATGGCCGACAGCAGCGCGACTGCGGCGATGCTTGGCGCATTCGCGGTCGGCCTGCCGGGCCACGTCCTGGTGAAGGCATTGTCGCCGATTTTCTTCGCACGCGAGGATACCCGCACGCCGATGATTGCTGCGGCCGTCGGGCTCGTCGCCGCGCTGATTGGAAGCCTCGGCTTCATGTTCCTCGGCCGGCCGACCGGCATCGCTCTTTCGGTCGGTTTGTCAGGCTGGATCAGCGCCGGCCTCCTCTGGCTGATCGCAACGAGACGCGGACACCTGCGGTTTGGAGCCGGCGAGTGGCGTCGCCTCCTGTTGATCGGGTTGTCGGCGCTGGCCATGGGGATTTTCGCACGGCTGATGGCCGAATTCTTCCAGCTGGCCGAGCTCGAAAGAGGCCTGACGCAGGCCGCCTTGCTCATGGCCGTGAGCGGCGCCGGAATGGCCTTTTATGCGTCCTGCCTGTGGCTGACCGGGGTGGTGCGGTCCCAGGAATGGCGCACATTGTTCCGGCTGCATTGAGGGTGTTGGCCGAGGGTCTTGGCTGGGGGTCTAGGCTGAGGGTCTTGCCCACGCCGCCATTGCGTGGCATTCACCCGCGCCTCACCCAAAGAGTCGATCATGGCCTTCAAGCAACTGGTTTTTTCCGGCGTGCAGCCGACCGGAAACCTGCATCTCGGCAATTATCTCGGCGCGATCGTCAAATTCGTCGAACTGCAGAAGCATTTCGAGTGCATTTACTGCGTGGTCGATCTGCATGCCATTACCACCTGGCAGGATCCGGAAGAATTGCCGCGGGCCATTCGCGAAGTCACCGCGGCCTTCATCGCCTGCGGCATCGATCCGAAGCAGCATATCGTCTTCAACCAGAGCCAGGTTGCCGAGCACGCGGAACTGGCCTGGGTGTTCAACTGCATCGCGCGGATGGGCTGGCTCAACCGCATGACGCAGTTCAAGGAGAAGGCCGGCAAGGATCGCGAGAACGTTTCGGTCGGGCTATTCGCCTATCCGACTTTGATGGCCGCCGACATTCTGGTGTACCGCGCGACCCATGTGCCGGTCGGCGAGGATCAGAAGCAGCATCTCGAATTGTCCCGCGACATCGCGCAAAAATTCAACAATGATTATGGCGCATCGATCGCCAGGCATGGTTTCGGCGATGCATTCTTCCCGTTGCCGGAGCCATTGATCCAGGGACCTGCGACGCGCGTGATGTCGCTGCGCGATGGTTCGAAGAAAATGTCGAAATCCGATCCATCCGACTATTCGCGGATCAACCTGACCGACGACGCCGACGCGATCGCGCAGAAAATCCGAAAGGCCAAGACCGATCCCGAGCCGCTGCCGAGCGAGGAGAAAGGACTTGAGCAGCGTGCCGAAGCCGACAACCTCGTCGGCATCTATGCCGCGCTGAAAGGAACCAGCAAGGCAGAGGTCTTGCGCGAATTCGGCGGCGCGCAATTCTCCAGCTTCAAGGCATCGCTGGTCGATCTCGCCGTCGCAAAACTCGGGCCGATCGGCGGCGAAATGAAACGGCTGGTCGCCGATCCGGCTTATATCGATGCGGTGCTGGCGGACGGATCGGACCGCGCACGGGTGCTTGCGGCAAAGACCATGGTCGCCGTCAAGGACATCGTTGGCCTCGTCAGGCGCTAATTCTGCGGCCTGAGCGTCTTGTGATGACGCCATTCGTCATGCCAGAATCGTCGACGTGGGAGGATCACCGATGAGCCGCCGACGCCGCTCCTACGAATCCGGCCACCAGCCCAAATACCTGGTCGTCGTCGACGATTCGCCCGAATGCGATCGCGCCATCTATTACGCCGCACGGCGTGTCTCGCGCATCGGTGCCGGGATGATCATGCTGCGGGTCATCGATATCGAGGACCGCAATCAGCAATGGCTTGGCGTCGCGGACATCATGCGCGCCGAGGCCTATGAGGAGGCAAACGAGGCGCTGGATCGGGCGGCCGGCAGAGCCAATGGCGTCGCCGGCATCACGCCCGAACGCGCGATCCGCGAGGGCAGCTGGATCGAGCAGCTTCTCAAGCTGATCGATGAGGATGAGGATATCGCGATCCTCGTGCTCGCGGCCGGAACTGCGAAGGAGGGGCCCGGCCCGCTGGTATCGTCAATTGCCCGGACGGCCGGCGAATTTCCTATACCGGTCGCCATCGTCCCCGGGCATTTGAGCGACGAGGAGATCGACGCCCTGTCATAGGCTGCCCGCCGTTGACCTTGGGGCATAAAAGGCCATCTATACGACAGCGGGCTCGAACACTGCCCGCGCTGGAGTTTTTCGATGTTTATCCAGACCGAAGCCACGCCCAATCCGGCCACCTTGAAGTTCCTGCCCGGCCGCAATGTGCTGGACGGTACCATGGAACTCACCAGCCGGGAGCAGGCGGCGAAATCGCCGCTGGCGGAGCGGCTGTTCGACATTCCCAATGTCAGCGGCGTTTTCTTCGGCTCTGACTTCATCACCGTGACCAAGAGCGCCGGCGAATGGCAGCAGCTCAAGCCGCTGATCCTCGGCGCGATCATGGAACACTACATGTCGGGCGCGCCGCTCCTGCGCGACGGCGAGAGCACCGGCACATCTGACGAGGGCGAATTTTTCGACGCCGCCGACGCCGAGACCGTCGCGACCATCAAGGAACTGATCGAGACCCGCGTCCGTCCGGCGGTCGCCAATGACGGCGGCGACATCACGTTCCGCGGCTTCAAGGACGGCATCGTGTTCCTGTCGATGAAGGGCGCCTGCTCCGGCTGCCCCTCATCCACCGCCACCCTCAAGCACGGCATCCAGAACCTGCTGCGGCATTTCGTGCCGGACGTGACGGAAGTTCGCCCGGTCTAGGCAGCTTTCGCCCCGTAAAGGCGCCTCTGCGCCAGTTTTCGGGCCCTTGCAGCCACGCTGGACGGCTATAATCGCCGCATGCTCGTCCTCGCCATCGACACCGCACTGGAGGCCTGCTCGGCGGCCGTCTTCGATTCCGAGCAGTCTGCCGTAGTCGCGGGCGATACCGAGATCATGACGCGCGGGCATGCGGAAGCGCTGATGCCCCTCGTCGATCGGGTCATGAGCGACGCGCGGGTCGACTTCTTCGCCCTCGACCGCATCGCGGTGACGGTCGGCCCCGGCAGCTTTACCGGCCTTCGGGTCGGCATCGCGGCCGCGCGCGGCATCGGGCTTGCGGCGCGGAAGCCGGTGGTCGGAATTACCACCCTCGCCGCCCTCGCCGCCCCCTATATCGCCGCCGATCCGAATACGCCCGTTGCCGCGGCCATCGACGGCCGTCACTGCCACGTGTATTTCCAGCTTTTCGGGGCGCAGGGCCGCGTACTGGTCCCGCCCCGCATCATTCCCGTCGAAGACGCCGTGCATTTGGCCGATGGCGCCTCGGCCCGCCTGGTGGGTTCCGGTGCCGGGATGATGACGCAGATCTGGCCCGATCCGATGAACCTGCCGCCGATCGACGAACGCGGCGCTCCGGACATCGTCTCGGTGGCCCGGCTCGGCGCCGACGCGGAGGTCCGTGACGCCCCGCCCAAGCCGCTCTACCTTCGTCCTCCGGATGCGCATCCGCAGACCGCAGCGATATTGCCGCGCCGATGATGAGATTGTTCTTCGATCTGTTCTCGCCGGCCCGGCCGCCGATCGTCTCGAACGCGTCGACCCGGGACGTCGGAGCCATCGCCGACCTGCATGCGGCATCGTTCCGCAGGGGATGGAGCGAGGACGAGATCGAGGGCATGTTGCTCGACCGCCAGGTCGCGGCGCATCGCGCGATGATCGGGCGCAATTTCGCCGGCTTCGTGATGTCCCGGATAGCCGCCGACGAAGCCGAGATTCTGTCGATCGCCGTCACCCCGAAGTACCGTGGCCGTGCCGTGGCGCGGGACCTGCTGCGCCACCATCTTGGGCGTCTGGCCGCCTATGGCGTGGATGCGGTCTTTCTCGAGGTCGACGAAGGAAATCTGTCCGCACAGCGGCTTTATCGCCGCGCAGGATTTGTCGAGGTCGGTCGACGCGAGGGCTATTACCTCAGTGAAACCGGCAAGCCGGCAGCCGCGCTGGTGCTGCGCCGCAATCTGGCGTGACGCATGGGCGATGGACGGCGTTTTGCTGTGAAACTAGAATGTCCCATCGATCGGAGACAAACGTGGTCGTCAAAGCAACCAACCTGAGGACGGTAACCAGCATCGAGGCGCGCTGCGCGGAAAAGGGCATGCGGATGACCGAGCAGCGCCGCACGATCGCGCGCGTGCTCAACGAGGCCGACGACCATCCGGATGTCGAGGAGCTGTACCGCCGCTGCGCGAAGATCGACGATCGTATTTCGATTTCGACCGTGTACCGGACGGTCAAGCTGTTCGAGGATTCGGGCATCATCGAGCGCCACGATTTCCGCGAGGGCCGGGCCCGATTCGAGCAGATTTCCGACGCTCACCACGACCACCTGATCAACCTTCGCACCGGCGAAGTGATCGAGTTCCAGTCCGAGGAGATCGAAAAGCTGCAAGCCGAGGTTGCGCGGCGGCTGGGCTACAAGCTCGTCGATCACCGGCTGGAGCTGTATGCCGTTCCGCTGAAGGACACCAAGACCGGGTGAACGGCCCCCTTGAAGGTTGAAAAATATGAGCTATTTGCCTGGCTGCGAAAAAAATGCGCCGCCCGGGGCCACGAATTTCTTTTTGGGCGGTTTGGATGTATGACGGGGCGGTTCAGGAACCCCGGTATGGCTGTCTTGATTGGACGCAAGGATCAGGCCTGTTGACGCAACCCGCGCCGATAGCGCCCCGCAGAGCGGTATGACCGGACCCCGGAAGCTTCATATCAAGTCTTACGGCTGTCAGATGAACGTCTACGATTCGCTTCGTATGGCGGACATGCTGGCGCCTGACGGCTTCACTGAGACCTCCGACACCGCCGATGCCGATCTGGTGGTGCTGAATACCTGCCACATCCGCGAAAAGGCGGCCGAGAAGGTCTATTCGGAGATCGGCCGCCTGCGCCTGATGAAGGACGAAGCCGCCAAGGCGGGCCGCAAGGTCACGATTGCGGTGGCCGGCTGTGTCGCCCAGGCCGAGGGCGCCGAAATCATGCGGCGCGCGCCTGCCGTCGATCTCGTGGTCGGACCGCAAAGCTATCACCGGCTTCCCGCCCTCCTGGAACAGGCGGCCCGCGGCGAGCGCCCGGTGGAGACGGAATTTCCCGTCCAGGACAAGTTCAATTTTCTGAAAAACCCAAGCCGGGACGCGATCCGCGCGCGCGGCGTCACCGCGTTCCTGACCATCCAGGAAGGCTGCGACAAATTCTGCACCTTTTGCGTGGTGCCCTACACCCGCGGCGCCGAAGTCTCGCGTCCCGTTGCGAAAATCATCGCGGAAGCAGAGCAGCTCGCCGAGGCCGGCGTTCGCGAGATCACGGTCATAGGCCAGAACGTCAACGCCTATCACGGCAAGGGACCGGATGGCGGCGTTTACACGCTCGCCCAGCTTCTGCGCCGGCTGGCTGAGATCAAAGGCATCGACCGGCTGCGTTACACGACAAGCCATCCCTGCGATGTCGATGACAGCCTCATCGCTGCGCATCGCGACTTGCCGGAGTTGATGCCTCAATTGCATCTCCCGGTGCAGTCGGGTTCGGACCGCATCCTCGCGGCGATGAATCGCCGGCACACCCGCGACGATTACCGGCGCATAATCGACCGGCTTCGCAAGGCGCAGCCGGCGCTGGCCTTCACGTCGGATTTTATCGTCGGCTTTCCCGGCGAAACCGATCGCGACTTCGCCGACACGATGCAACTGATCGACGACATCGGCTTTTCCGGTGCGTTCTCGTTCAAATATTCGCCGCGTCCCGGCACGCCGGCCGCCGACATGGACGAGCAAGTGCCCGAGGCGGTGAAAACCGAGCGTCTGCGCGAATTGCAGGCGCTGATCGATTCCCAGGCCGCCGCCTTCAACAAATCCTGCGTCGGGCGCTCGTTCGACGTGCTGTTCGAGAAACACGGCCGTCATCCCGGCCAGATCGCCGGCAAATCGCCTTATCTGCAGCCGGTCCAGGTCAACGCGCCGGACACGCTGATCGGCACGATCGGCACTGTCCGCATCGATCAGACCGGCCATCACAGCCTGTTCGGAACACTCGCCGGGGAGCCCGCAATGCGCGCGCCGTCGCCAGCGGGTCTCGCGGCCTTGGAGGCCTGACCCCTTGCGCAATTATCGGCCAAGTCCAGGTGTTCCGGTTGCGCCGAAGACGGGCGACGACACCGCGATCCAGACCGTGCTCGCCTTCGACGACAACAAACTGGCTTCGGCCCTGTTTGGACAATACGGACAGAATCTTGCGCTGATGGAGCGCAAGCTCGATGTCGTCGCGGATTCGCGCGGCAATCATGTCACCATCGAAGGCACACGAGAGGCCTGCGACCAGGCGCGCCGTGTGCTCGAGACGCTTTATGATCAATTGAAGAATGGCGGCGACGTCACGCAGGGCGATGTCGAGGGCGCGATCCGTCAGGCGGTGGCGCAGGGCTCGCTGTTCGACAACGAAACCCCGGCGCGTTCGACTTTTGCCGATATCGCCTTGCGCAAGCGCACCGTGCGCGCGCGGACGGCCGGACAGGATGCCTATATCCGCGCATTGAAGCGCAATGCGCTGGTGTTCGGGACGGGTCCCGCGGGAACCGGCAAGACCTGGCTCGCAGTGGCGCATGCTGTTTCGCTGTTCGAGCGCAAGGAAGTGGACCGGATCATCCTGTCGCGGCCTGCCGTCGAAGCAGGCGAGCGGCTCGGCTTCCTGCCCGGCGACATGCGCGAAAAGGTCGACCCCTATCTGCGTCCAATCTACGATGCGTTGTTCGACCTGATGGACATGCGTATCGTCGAACGTGCGCTGCAAGCCGGCGAAATCGAAATCGCGCCACTCGCCTTCATGCGCGGACGCACGCTGCACAATGCCGCGGTCATCCTCGACGAAGCGCAGAATACGACGTCGATGCAAATGAAGATGTTTCTCACCCGTCTCGGTGAGAACAGCCGCATGATTGTCACCGGCGATCCGAGCCAGGTCGATCTGCCGCCCGGTCAAACCTCGGGACTCGCCGAAGCAACGCGCCTGCTCAAGGATGTCGAAGGCATCGGCCATGCCGCGTTCACAAACGAAGACGTGGTCCGGCACGAACTCGTGTCTCGGATCGTCGCGGCCTATGATCGCGCATCCGAGCAGAAACCGCGCGGGTCGATGCCATGAAGGCGGCCGCGCTCGAGAAGCCGGCGATGGTGGATGTCACGATCGCCTCCGAACTCTGGTCGGCTCACCCCGAAGCCGAACGCATCATCGAGCGCGCGATCCTGTCTGCGGCCGCCATGGCGCAGACCAGCGGAGAGGTCGCGATCCTGCTGACGGATGACGAAGCCGTGCGGCAAATGAATGCGCAATGGCGCGGAATCGACAAGCCAACCAACGTATTGTCGTTCCCGGCGGGCGAGTCCGCCACGGCGCCCGGCGAACTTCATCTCGGCGACATCGCCATCGCCTACGAAACGGTCGCCGCCGAATCTGCGGCTGAAAACAAGGCCTTCGGCGATCATCTCGCACATCTGGCGATTCACGGCTATCTTCACCTGGTCGGATTCGATCACGAGACCGATGCCGAGGCCGCCGAAATGGAGACGCTGGAAACACGGATTCTCGCCAATCTTGGAATCGCCGACCCGTATGCGGGTACGGTTTCCGCAGACTGACCGAAAGCCATGCCCGACACCGAGCGGCCGAGCGAACCGGCCGACCCCCAGAGTCCCAGCAATCTTCCCGCGACGATCGCCGCACCCAAACCGCGCGACAGCGGCGAAAACCTGTTCACGCGCTGGGCGCGAACGATATTCGGATGGCGCTCAGGCTCGACCCGCGCTGACCTCAAGGAGGTCCTCGAAGAAAGCGCGCCGAGCGACCTTGGCTTCTCGCCTGAAGAAAGCACGATGCTCAAGAACATTCTTGGGCTGCGAGAGCGCCGGATTGACGACGTCATGGCGCCGCGGGCGCGCATCGTCGCGGTGGAGCAGGAAATTCCGCTCGGCGAACTGGTGAAGGTTTTCGAGAAAGCCGGCCACTCCCGTCTTGTGGTGTTCAACGACACGCTCGACGACCCGGTGGGGATGGTTCACATCCGCGACGTGATCGCGTTCATGACGACGCGCGCTTCGACAGCGGCAAAGCCCAAATCGAGACGCAGAAAGAAATCGGCGGAGGCCGCGACCGACGCGCCGCCGCCCGCCGAGGAGAAGTTGGAGAAAGCGGAGAAGGCTTCGGCGAACAAGAGCGCACCGGTGACGCTGGATCTCAGCGCAATCGACCTCGCGATGCCGCTGTCGAAGACCAAGATCATCCGCCCCATTCTCTTTGTGCCGCCATCCATGCCCGCAATCGACCTGCTGGCGAAGATGCAGGCGACGCGAATTCATCTGGCGCTGGTCGTCGACGAATATGGCGGCACCGACGGCATCGTATCGATCGAAGACCTCGTCGAATTGATTGTCGGCGACATCGAGGACGAGCATGATGAGGACGAAGCGCCCGGCATCCTCAAGCAGCCCGACGGATCGTTCGTCGCGGACGCGCGCGCAAGCCTCGAAGACGTGATCGAGGCTGTGGGCAACGGTTTCGATGTGGGCGAAGCGCTCAACACAGTCGATACGCTCGCAGGCTATCTGGTCTCGCAGGTCGGCCGCGTTCCTGTCCGCGGCGAGCTGGTGCCCGGCCCGAGCGGGTATGAATTCGAGGTCCTCGACGCCGATCCGCGGCGCGTGAAGAAGGTCCGCATTCACAGCGGGACCAGCAGGCGGCGCGACTCCGCCACACAAATCAAGCCAACGCCCTCGATCGCACCGGGATTGCAGACGCCGCGCGCGACCAGGAGCCCGCAACAACCGTGAGCATCAAGGCCGTCGCCAACGCGGTCGTCTTGTCCTGGGGCTGGCGCCGCGCAGCGATCGCTTTCGTCGCAGGCGCCGTCTCGGTGCTGGCCCTCGCGCCCTTCGACCTGTGGCCGGTTCTGTTCCTGACCTTTCCGATCGCGGTGTGGCTGATCGACGGATCGGCCGCCGGGCGGCTGAACGGCATTCCGGCCGCGGCCATTGCGGGCTGGTTCTTCGGCTTCGGGTATTTTTTCGCCGGCCTTTATTGGGTGGGCCACGCGTTCCTGGTCGATGCCAAGACCTTCGGATGGTTGCTGCCTTTCGCGGTAACCGCCTTGCCGGCGGGGCTGGCCATCTTCACCGCGTTCGGTTTCGCGCTTGCCCGCTTGATCTGGCCACGCGGCGCGATGCGGGTGATCGCGCTCGCCGTTGCGCTCACCGCCGCGGAATGGCTTCGCGGCCATATCCTCACCGGCTTTCCGTGGAATAGCTACGGCTACGCGCTGACCGGATCGCTCCTGCTCGCGCAGAGCGCATCGATCTTCGGATTGTGGGGGCTGACGTTTCTCGCCGTCACGGTGTTCGCAAGCCCGGCGACACTCGGTGATGAAGCGATCGGCAAGGGGCGCAGCCTTGCGCCGTTTGCAGTCTCGCTCGTCCTCCTTGCAGTGATGGCCGGTTTTGGCGCATGGCGCCTCGCCAAGAATCCGACGCGCTTTGTGGACGATGTTCGCCTGCGCATCATGCAACCAGACCTAGCGCAGGATGAAAAATTCAATTACGCCGCACGGCAGAAGATCATGGATCGTTATCTGTCGTTGTCGGACCGCGCGACCGGTCCGGATAATTCAGGACTGAGCAACGTCACGCATCTGATCTGGCCTGAATCGGCTTTTCCGTTTTTCCTGACTCGCGAAGGCGAGGCGATGGCGCAGATCGCCGATCTGCTGCCGCCCGGCACGATGCTGATCACCGGCGCCGCGCGTGCCGCCGATCCATCGCCTGACAAACGCGTCCGCGCCTACAACTCCGTCTACGTCATCGATCACGACGGGACTGTCCTGTCGGTCTATGACAAGGTGCATCTCGTTCCGTTCGGCGAGTACCTGCCCTTCCAGGCCACACTCGAAAAGCTCGGCTTGCTGCAACTGACAAAGCTGCCCGGCGGCTTCCTGTCGGGCGACCGGCTTCGCAGTTACGAATTGCGCGGGGCGCCGCGCTTCCTGCCGCTGATCTGCTACGAGATCATATTTCCAGGCGCGGTCGTGCCCGCCGGCGAACGTCCGGGCTGGCTGCTGAATGTCACCAATGACGCATGGTTCGGCATCAGCACCGGACCGTTCCAACATTTGCAACAGGCGAGGGCACGCGCGATCGAGGAAGGGCTTCCGCTCGTCCGTGCCGCCAACAACGGTATTTCCGCGATAGTGGATCCGCTCGGTCGGATCGTCAGGCAATTACCACTCGGAACCGACGGCGTGCTGGACGGGCCGTTGCCGCGATCGGTGACGCCGACGGTCTACGCACGATTCGGCGATAGCATCATCGCGATCATGATCGCCGCCGGCTTTTTTATAGTGCTCCGTTATCGATCAAAACAGGATCGAAAACCACTTTGATAAAGTGGTCCATGGATGCTTGCCAAACGCAAATGTTGCTAATCTGGAACTGCGGCGAAGCACCGCTGATTTGTTCTCTTGCTTGACGACACCTGAGCGAGCAAAATTTGGTTGCTCGACACAACCAACAAAGTTGCTGCACGTCTCGATTGAGGCTTCGAGTGTAAAATCGTTGACGACGCATCGGGAACAGGTGCAAAGCACCTGTCAGTTGCATTCGATGCGGCGTGTTGCGGAGAACTGAATGATTAAGAAGTCACCGAACCCTACGGACAAGCACGTGGGGGCGCGTGTGCGCATGCGACGGATGATGCTTGGAATGAGCCAGGAGAAGCTTGGCGATTCACTCGGACTGACGTTCCAGCAGGTACAGAAATACGAGAAGGGCACGAACCGCATCGGCGCCAGCCGCCTGCAGCAGATCTCCAACATCCTGCAGGTGCCGGTCTCGTTCTTCTTCGAGGGGGCTCCCGATAATTCGAATTCGCAATCGGGTTTTTCCGACGCGCCGTCGCCGGCCTATGTGTCGGACTTCCTGGCGACCTCCGACGGCCTGGCCCTGACCCGCGCCTTCATGCGCATCAAGACCCCGAAGCTGCGGCGCAAGATCGTCGACCTGGTCGAGCAGATCGCCGCCGAAGAGGACTAGGACGTATGGCCTGCGGGCGGCCGTAAGCAGGCCACACCCGCCGCGGCAGAGGCCCACCCCGCCCCATTGGATCGCCCATCCAGCCCACATCTTGACCGCGCCGTGCCGAGGCTGCATTGAACAGCTTTCCACAACCGACGAATGGTCCGCTTCGACCCTAGGGGGAGTCCTACCAGTGCCGCGCAAGAGCCACCTCTTTACCAGTGAATCCGTTTCCGAAGGGCATCCCGACAAGGTGTCGGACCAGATCTCGGACGCGGTCCTCGACGCCTTCCTGGAGAATGACGTCAAGCTTGGCATCGCCGATGACAGCTTGGTTAACACCCGCCTGGGCTGCGAGACGCTGACTGCGACGAACAAGATTGTCATTGCCGGCGAAGGCCGCGGGCAAGCTCCGTTCTTCAAAAATTACAACGGCAAGTCCGTCGTCAATCGCGAACTGATCACCGAGATCGCACGCGAGGTGGTGAAGGATATCGGCTACGACCAGGACGGCTTCTCATATCACGGGGCGGACATCGAGGTTCTGCTTCACGGCCAGTCTCCCGACATCGCGATGGGTGTCGACGCCAAGAAGAAGAAGGGCGGCGAACAGGAAGGCGCGGGCGACCAGGGCATGATGTTCGGCTTCGCCTGCACCGAGAGCGAGGTCTATGAGAAGAACTCGTTCATGCCGGCGCCGATCTATTTCGCGCACAAGATCCTCAAGGTGCTCGCCGATCAGCGTCATTCCAAGAAGCTGTTCGACCTGCAGCCCGACGCCAAGAGCCAGGTCACGATCAAGTACGAAGACGGCAAGCCGGTCGGCTGCACCAAGGTCGTGGTGTCCACTCAACACAACGCGACCAACCGCAACGGCAAGAAATACACCCCGTCGATGATCAAGGACCTGATCGGCGACGCGGTCGCCTCGGCCCTTCCGAAGGGCTGGATGCCGAAAAAGGAATCCGACTTCCTCGTCAACCCGACCGGCAACTTCGTGGTCGGCGGTCCCGACGGCGATTGCGGGCTGACCGGCCGCAAGATCATTGTCGACACCTATGGCGGCTATGCTCCGCACGGCGGCGGCGCGTTCTCGGGCAAGGACCCGACCAAGGTCGACCGGTCCGCGGCCTACGCGGCGCGCTATCTGGCAAAGAACGTCGTGGCGGCCGGGCTCGCCGAGAAATGCACGATCCAGGTCGCCTACGCGATCGGCGTCGCCGATCCGATGTCGCTCCTTGTCGATACGCACGGCACCGGACAGGTCGATGACGGCAAGCTGGAGAAGGTTCTCGCTGAACTTTTTCCGCTGCGCCCCACGAATATCCGGCGCACCCTCAAGCTGAACCGTCCGATCTACCGGCGCACCGCGGCCTACGGCCATTTCGGCCGCGCCCCCGACAAGGACGGCGGCTTCTCCTGGGAGAAGGTCGATCTCGCCGACCAGATCCGTCGCGCGTTCAAGTAACACGCTCAGACAGCTTGTGTTTTTGCGACGGCCGCATCATGGATGCGGCCGTCATGCATTCCGGCTCCGACCAATCCGACAGCGTCCCACGCAGCGGCGCGTTTTTCGGGCGACGCAAGGGCAAGGCGTTGCGCGCCGGACAAGCGCGTTTGTTTGCGACGCTCTTGCCGACACTCTGCATTGATCTGCAATCGTCTGCGCCCTCGTCCCTCGATGCGCTGTTTCACGATGCAGTGCGCGAGGTCCGTCTCGAGATCGGCTTCGGCGGCGCAGAGCATCTGATCGCGCAGGCAGCCGCCAACCCGGATTGCGGCTTCATCGGCGTCGAACCCTTTCTCAACGGGATGGCCAAGGCCTTGGCCGCCATCGACGCGAAGGGCCTGACCAACATCCGCCTGCATCACGGCGATGCGACCGACCTGCTGGCGTGGCTTCCGCCGGCCGCCCTCTCGACGGTCTATCTGCTCTATCCCGATCCGTGGCCAAAACGGCGGCACTGGAAGCGCCGGTTCGTGCAGGATGCGAGCATTGCCGCCATCGCACGCGTGCTCAAGCCAGGCGGCATCTTCCGCTTTGCATCCGACATCCCGGATTATGCCGCCTGGACATTGGTCCGCCTGCTCCGCTCACCCGAGTTCGAATGGACGGCCGAACGCGCTGACGACTGGCGCAAGCCCTGGCCGGATTTCCTGCGCACGCGCTACGAGGCCAAAGCCGTGCGCGAAGGCCGCACGCCCTGTTACCTGACGTTCCGTCGACGATGACCTGACGGCCCTCACGCCACCGATGCGGCCGCCTGGCTCCGGACCGCCTTGGCATCCTTCACCGGCGGCAGCCCGAACATGCGCCGATACTCGCGGGTGAATTGCGGCACGCTCTCATAGCCGACCGCGAATGCCGCGCTGCTCGCGGATGCGCCCTTTGACATCATCAGCCGGCGGGCTTCGATCAGGCGCAGGTGCTTCTGGAATTGCAGCGGCGAGAGCGACGTCACCGCGCGGAAATGCTGGTGGAAGGACGACGGACTCATGCCCGCCTCCGCCGCAAGGCGCTCGACACGCAACGGCTTGCCGAACTCGGCCCGCAGCACGGAAACCGCACGCGCCACCCGCTGCACATGACCGTCTGGCCAGCCGAGGCGCCGGATCGCCGAGCCATGGCGGCCGACGAGGAGCCAGTAATGCATTTCCCGGATGAGCTGCGCCTTCAACACCGGAACCGCTGACGGCCGGTCGAGGAGCCGCATCAGCCGCAGCGCTGCATCCGCAACCTCGGCATCGGTCGGATCGACCCGCACCGGCGCCGAATCCGCCACCCGCTCGGTGCCCATCTCCGCGCCGAGAGCGGCAATGATCGCGAGATCGAGTTCGAACACCAGCGACAGATAGGGCGCGGCAACGCTGGCACGGGTGATCTGGCTCACCGTCGGCACGTCGGCCGTTATCAGGAGGGAATCGCCGGCGCTGAAAGCAAAGCCCTGCGTCCCCATCGTGACATGCTTGCTGCCCTGGACCACCAGGCAGACGAGAGGTTTGGATACGGCGTGGACCAGCCCGCTCGGTGCCGTCGCGCGCACCAGCACGAGGCCTTCGATCGGCGTTTGCGCCAGGCCGTCGGCGTTGGCGTGCGCTTCGGCGTAGCCGCTCACCGCTTTGAGCAAGGTCGTCATGGCTAAAGCTTATACGCGCAATCCCTCAGGCGCACGCCATTTGGAGGATTAGGCAAAAATCGCCCCGGTTTCGGCAAGCAGCTCCGCCCTGCCCTTCCGATCTCAGCGTGGCCACACCATGCAGGAGGAGCACATGACCACCATCACTCTCGTCACCGGCGGAAGCCGCGGTCTCGGCCGCAGCACAGCCTTGAGCATCGCGCGTCATGGCGGCGATGTCATTTTCACCTATCAGAGCCGGGCCGAAGACGCGCAAGCCGTCGTCGCCGAGATCGCAGCGCTGGGTCGCAAGGCCGTTGCGCTCCAGCTCGATACCGGCAACGTCTCCAGCTTTCCGCAATTCGCGGAAGAGCTGAAGAAAGCGCTGCAAAAGACCTGGCAACGCGACACGCTCGATCACCTCGTCAACAATGCCGGACACGGTGACTACGCGGCGATCACGGATACCACCGAAGCGCAGTTCGACCGGCTGGTGAACGTCCATTTCAAGGGCGTGTTCTTCCTGACGCAGACGCTGCTGCCGCTGATCAAGGATGGCGGTCGTATCCTGAACACGTCCAGCGGACTGACACGCTTCGCCTATCCCGGTTACGCGGCCTATGCCGCTGCGAAGGGCGCCGTCGAAGTGCTGACCGTTTATCTTGCGAAGGAGCTTGGCGCGCGCCGGATCACGGTCAACACGGTGGCGCCGGGCGCGATCGAAACCGACTTCGGCGGCGGCGCGGTCCGCGACAATCCGGAGATCAACAAGCAGCTCGCGACCATCACTGCGCTCGGCCGCGTCGGCGTGCCCGATGACATTGGCCCGATGGTCGCGAGCCTGTTGTCGCCGGACAATCGCTGGGTCAACGCACAGCGGATCGAAGTGTCGGGCGGACAGGCGATCTGATGCGATGCAACTTACGGGCTCGTCTACCGCGCAGGCGAGCCCGTGCAATCGCTTACGCCGCGCTGCCGCTTACGCTATCCGGCGTCACCTGCCAGAACCGCACCACCCGGCGTGCGGTGGATTCCGACAGCCGGTCGAAATTCGTGCTCGCCGCATCGATGCTGGGCGCGCTTTTGCCACGGTTGCCGGGCCGCGCCATGATGATGTCGCGCGCGGTCGGCCAGGAATAACCGGCTGCCTTGCACAGGATGAGGATCGGATCGGGCCGCTCGCCGCTCACCAGCCGATCCACCACATCGACCGGTATGCTCGCGAGCTTTGACATCGCAGCGATCATTTCATCGTAGCAATGCTGTCGTGCGAGAGCCGCAAGCGCGGCCTCGTCCAACCGACCGGCATCGGTCAGTTCCCGTATCTTTGCCTGCGCCTGCGAAAAATCGCGGGCCGGCTTGTGCGGAAGCCCGCTTCCAGGCGCCTGCGTCAGGATCCGGCGCAGTTCGGCCTGGGTTTCGGGTCTCACCTTGGCAAGGAGACGCTGCTGCAGAACGTTGGTCGCGCGAGCGATCAATTCGCGGAACATGTGGTCCGGGACATCGGCGCGGAACGCGACAGTCTCGGCGAGTACGTTGTCGCTTTCGGCACTTCGGATCAGCGCGCTGAACCCGCTTTCCGAGATTTTCGCTCCGGCATTGCCCGCGAGCTTGCGCTTCACCGCGAAATCACCGCGGCGCACCAGAATATCCGTCACCGGCTCCGCGATTTCGGCGCGGCTCGAAATGGCATAGAGATGCTCGGCGCTCATTGCGCTGGCGATCGCCACGAGGTCGGCCGTGACCAGCCGGGGCGATTGCGCCAGCACCGGGCCGGCCACCATGATGTCCTCGTCTTTCGCCAGCTTGCGGATCACCTGGATCGGTGAATTCTCCACGGGCGCGAGCTGCCGCGATAATTCTGCGCGTGCCTGGGACTCGATCTCGTTGATGAGCAGCACGAACACATCGTCGAACAGACGGATATGTTCGTCCTTGAACCGATCGGCGCCGCGCAGGAACAGCGCCGTGATTTGCCGCAGCGCCTCGGAACGCCGTTCGCCCGAACCGTGTCGCACGACGGTCTCAAGCTCGGGGAGCAGCGAAAAAGCTGGGGCCATCGTGGGATTGTTTATCGTAGCCATCCGGCGGAACCGCAAAAAATTTACCTTTCGAGTCTGAACGAAGGGTTAGCCGGTTCCAGCCTTCTCCCTTGCGAAACGAGCAAAAACCGCTATATTCGCGGTGTCTTAAGACACCTCATAACGATCCTTCACTGGATCGGTTTTTGAGAGTGGGCCCCGCCCGGGACCCGCTCTTTTTTGTTACCTGATTTGGCTGGATTGCGTTTTGCGATGCGCAATCCCGCAAGGCGCCGGGCGACGTAAGACCCTGGAAATACCGTACAGCTTCGATGAATCTGTTGCATGACGACAAGACCGTTGCCGAGCCGCGGCTGATCGCGCAGCCGGGGCTTGCCGCGCGTGTCGCCGCGATCGCGGAACCCGTGGTCGAGAGCCTGGGATACCGGCTGGTCCGGGTGAAGATTTCCGCGGCCGACGGCTGCACCGTGCAGGTGATGGCCGAGCGGCCGGATGGAACGCTGGCGATCGAGGATTGCGAGGAAATCTCGCATGCGTTGTCGCCGGTCCTCGATGTCGCCGACCCGATCGAACGGGCCTACCGGCTGGAAATCTCGTCGCCGGGCATCGATCGGCCACTGGTGCGGCGTTCGGATTTCGAACGGCACGCCGGATATCTCGCGAAGATCGAAATGAATGTGCCGGTCGATGGCCGCAAGCGCTTCCGCGGCATCCTCGCCGGCGTCGAAGGCGATGCAGCACGAATCCGTCTCGAGGACGGCAAGGCCGCGAAAGACGGCGAGCCTGCCGAATTTCTGCTGCCAATCGAAGATATGGCGGATGCGAAGCTTGTCCTGACCGACGACCTGATTGCCGAGGCCCTGCGCAAGGGCAAGGCCGCCGAGCGCGAGGCACGCGGCGAGGGCCGCGCCGAACGCGATGACGCGCCCAGGGCCAAAGCCAAGACCCCGGCCAAAGACAAGGCCAAGACGAACGATCGGACGAAACAGAAACCGGATCGGGCGATGCCCCGGCCCAAGCAAGCTCAGTTGGATCGCGCGAAGAAAGCGCGGTCCGGTGATTATGACGAAGGAGAGTGATCATGGCCGCGGTTAGCGCCAACAAGCTCGAATTGCTGCAGATCGCTGACGCGGTCGCCCGCGAAAAGTCCATCGACCGCGGCATCGTGATTGCCGCGATGGAGGACGCGATCGCGCGTGCGGCACGTTCGCGTTACGGCAGCGAGACCGAGGTCCGCGCCGAAATCGATCAGAAGAAAGGCGAGCTTCGCCTGTCTCGCCACATGCTGGTCGTCGACCAGGTGGAGAACCCGTCGAACCAGATCAGCCTCGAGGATGCGCGCCGCCTCAATCCCTCGGCGCAAATCGGCGACACCATCGCCGACGCCCTGCCGCCGCTGGAATATGGCCGTATCGCTGCGCAGAGCGCCAAGCAGGTGATCGTGCAGAAGGTGCGCGAGGCCGAGCGCGACCGGCAATATCAGGAATACAAGGACCGCATCGGCGACATCGTCAACGGCGTGGTCAAGCGCGTCGAATACGGCAATGTGGTCGTCGATCTGGGCCGTGGCGAAGCCATCGTGCGCCGCGACGAGATGCTGCCGCGCGAAGTGTTCCGCAACGGCGACCGCGTGCGCGCCTATATCTACGACGTGCGCCGGGAGCCGCGCGGGCCGCAGATCTTCCTGTCGCGCACCCATCCGCAATTCATGGCCAAGCTGTTCGCGCAGGAAGTGCCGGAAATCTATGACGGTATCGTCGAGGTGAAGGCGGTCGCGCGCGATCCGGGTTCGCGCGCCAAGATCGCGGTGATCTCTCGCGATTCCTCGGTCGATCCGGTCGGCGCCTGCGTCGGCATGCGCGGTTCGCGCGTGCAGGCCGTGGTGAACGAATTGCAGGGCGAGAAGATCGACATCATTCCCTGGTCGCACGACATCGCGACCTTCGTGGTCAATGCGCTCGCCCCCGCCGAAGTCGCCAAGGTGGTGCTCGACGAGGACAAGGAGCGTATTGAAGTCGTCGTTCCGGATGCCCAATTGTCGCTGGCGATTGGACGCCGCGGCCAGAATGTGCGGCTCGCTTCACAACTGACCGGCTGGGATATCGACATCCTGACCGAGCAGGAGGAATCCGAGCGTCGTCAGGCCGAGTTCCAGAACCGCACCAAGACCTTCATCGAGGCGCTCGATGTCGACGAGGTGGTGGCGCAATTGCTTGCCTCTGAAGGCTTCACCTCCGTCGAAGAGCTGGCTTTGGTCGATATCAAGGAAATTGCCGGCATCGAGGGCTTCGACGAGGAGACCGCCGAGGAATTGCAAAGCCGCGCCCGTGATTACCTCGAGCGCATCGAGAAAGAATACGACGAGAAGCGCAAGGCGCTGGGCGTCGAGGACGCATTGAAGGACGTTCCCGGCGTCACGACCAAGATGCTGGTCGCGTTCGGCGAGAACGGCGTGAAGACGGTCGAGGACCTCGCCGGCTGCGCGACCGACGACCTCGCCGGCTGGACCGAGCGCAAGGATGGCGAGACCAAGCGCGAGCCGGGCATTCTCGACGGGTTCGAACTCACGCGCGACGAGTGCGAGGGCATCATCATGCAGGCCCGCCTGAAGGCCGGATGGGTCACCGAAGCCGACCTTGCGAGCGAAGCTGCCGAAGAGGCCGCCGAGCCCGAAGCCGCAGGCGCGTGAGGTGGTGAGACCGGCATGCTCGCAACGCTCGACGACGACAACGCTCTCGACAGCGGGCCTCACAAAGGCGCCGCCCCCGAGCGATTCTGCGTCGTCGCGCGGGCGGTCAAGCCGGTCGATGAGCTGATCCGCTTCGTTGTGGGTCCGGACGGCGCGGTCGTGCCGGACGTGAAGCGCAATTTGCCCGGCCGCGGACTGTGGATTACCGCGACCCGGGACGCGGTCGATACGGCCCAGCGCCGCAAGCTGTTCGCCCGGGGCTTCAAGCGGGAGGTCCGGGCGGACGCCGAAATCGGCGCACTGACCGACCGCCTGCTCGAACGCGCGGCGCTCGACGCGCTCTCGATTGCCGGCAAGGCCGGATCGGTCGTGAGCGGCTTTGCCAAGGTCGAGGCCGCCATCGACCGGGACAACCCGGTGGCGCTGCTGCACGCGAGCGACGGCGCCGAGGACGGCCTGCGCAAGCTCAAGGCCCTGCTCCGGCGCCAGGCGGAGGCCGAAAAGCCGGAAATTCCGGTGATCCGGGCGTTTCCGGGGGCGCAATTGGATTTGGCATTGGGCCGGTCAAATGTGATACATGCTGCCCTGCTTGCCGGCCCAGCAAGCCAGGGCTTCCTCACGCGTTGTCAGCGCATGATGCGCTTTCGCACCGGCGAAACGGACATGCCGGCGTCACATCGCGCGTCGGACAAGGAACCCAGAGAACGGATTCGGGAACGGAATACGGATGAGTGAAACGAAGACACCTGGCGAAAAGAAGATCGGCAGCGGCAAGACGCTGACGCTGAAGCCGCGCACCGAAACGGGCGTGGTCCGCCAGAGCTTCAGCCACGGCCGCACCAAGCAGGTCGTGGTCGAGAAGGTCAAACGTCGCGTGATCGGCGCGCCGGGCGAAGCCAAGGCGGAGCCGGTCGCCGAACCGGTCGCCCCGAAGCCGCGGGTCGCCCCGCCATCGGCCAGATCTGCGCCGGCAGCGCCGCAAGCGCCCGCGCCGTCGAAGTCCGGCGTGGTGTTGCGCACGCTGACCGACGACGAACGCAATGCGCGCGCCCATGCGCTCGCCGACGCGCGGTTGCGCGAAGCCGAAGAGCGCCGCATTGCCGAAGAGGATGCGCGCCGCAGGCAGAGCCGCGAAAGCATCGAAAAGGCCGAGCGCGAGGCCGCCGAGGCCCGCAAGCGCGAGGAAGAAGAACGCCATCGTCGCGAGGAAGAGGCCAAGCGCAAGGCCGAGCAGGAAGCCAGGAAGCGGTTCGGCGAAGAGACGGCGCCGGCCACTGCCGCTCCCGCGGCTCCGGGCGCTGGCCGGGTCGGCGCGAGACCCCAGGTCATCGAAGCGGACGAGGACGAGACCCCGCGCGGACGCCGTCCCGGCGCCGGCGCAGGTCCGGCGCGTCCTGCTCCTGCGGTCAAGGCGCCGCGGAATGCGATTCCGAAGCAGCGCACCCGTCTCACGGTGGTGAACGCAACCAATGCCGACGAAGTGCGCGAACGCTCGGTTGCCTCGTTCCGTCGCCGTACGCAGCGCCTGAAGGGCCATCACGACGAGCCGAAGGAAAAGCTCGCCCGCGAAGTGGTCATTCCGGAAACCATCACGATCCAGGAACTCGCCAACCGCATGGCGGAGCGGGGCGTCGACGTGATCCGCATGCTCATGAAGCAGGGTCACATGGCCAAGATCACCGACGTGATCGATGCCGACACCGCCCAGCTGATTGCGGAAGAACTTGGCCACACCGTCAAGCGCGTCTCGGAGGCCGACGTCGAAGAGGGTCTGTTCGACGCTCCCGACGATCCGGAGGATCTCGAGCCCCGGGCGCCGGTGGTCACCATCATGGGTCACGTCGACCACGGCAAGACGTCGCTTCTCGACGCGATTCGTTCGGCCAACGTCGTTTCCGGTGAAGCCGGTGGCATCACCCAGCATATCGGCGCCTATCAGGTCGACTCACCCTCGCACGGCAAGATCACCTTCATCGATACGCCGGGCCACGCCGCCTTCACGGCGATGCGCGCACGTGGCGCGCGCGTGACCGACATCGTGGTTCTGGTCGTCGCGGCTGACGACGGCGTGATGCCGCAGACCATCGAGGCGATCCATCACGCCAAGGCGGCGAAGGTCCCGATGATCGTCGCGATCAACAAGATCGACAAGCCGGACGCCAAGCCCGACCGGGTTCGCACCGAGCTGCTGCAACACGAAGTGCAGGTGGAATCGCTCGGCGGCGACGTTCTCGACGTCGAAGTCTCCGCCATGAAGAAGATCAATCTCGACAAGCTGCTCGAGACCATCGGTCTTCAGGCGGAAATTCTCGACCTGAAAGCCAATCCGCGCCGTCTCGCGGAAGGCACCGTGATCGAAGCCAAGCTCGATCGCGGCCGCGGCCCGGTCGCCACCGTGCTGGTTCAGCGCGGCACGCTCGATATCGGCGACATCGTTGTCGCCGGCTCCGAATGGGGCCGGGTGCGCGCGATCATCACCGACAAGGGCGAAAGCGTCGACGATGCCGGCCCGTCCGTGCCCGTCGAAGTGCTGGGCTTCAACGGCACGCCGGAGGCCGGCGACCGGCTCGGCGTGGTCGAAAGCGAAGCCCGCGCGCGCGAAATCACCACCTATCGCGCCCGCCAGCGCCGCGACAAGCAGGCCGCCCGCCAGACCGGCATGCGCGGCTCGCTCGAGCAGATGATGGCGCAGGCCAAGACCGCCGGCCGCAAGGAATTCCCGCTGGTCGTGAAGGCGGACGTGCAAGGCTCGCTGGAAGCGATCGTCGGCGCGCTCGACAAGCTCGGCAATGACGAGGTCGGCGCCCGGATCGTGCTGTCGGGCGTCGGCGGCATCACCGAGTCGGATATCACGCTCGCCGAATCGATCGGCGCCGCCGTGATCGGCTTCAACGTGCGCGCCCACAAGGAAGCGCGCGAAGCGGCCGAGCGCGACGGCATCGAGATCCGCTACTACAACATCATCTACAATCTCGTGGATGACGTGAAAGCCGCGATGTCGGGACTGCTCACGCCGGAACGGCGCGAGACCATGCTCGGCAATGCGCGTATCCAGGAAGTCTTCAACGTCTCCAAGGTCGGCAAGGTGGCGGGTTGCATCGTCACCGACGGCACCGTCGAGCGCGGCGCCAATGTACGGCTGATCCGCGACAATGTCGTGGTCCACGAAGGCAAGCTGTCGCAGCTCAAGCGCTTCAAGGACGACGTCAAGGAGGTCAACGCCGGCCAGGAATGCGGCATGGCGTTCGAAAGCTATCAGGATATGCGTGTCGGCGACGTGATCGAGTGCTACCGGGTTGAGCAAGTGCAACGCAGCCTGTGAGTCCAAGTCTCACGGCTACGTAGCGGCTTTTATAAAACAATCGAACCGTCATGCCCCGCGCGAGCGGGGCATCCAGCGAACCGCAATCGCGGTGTCGCTGGGTCGTCCGCTTTTCGCGGGCGATGACCCGCGAGGTTTTTTTCGTCATGAAACACAAGAAGCCGAAACAGGACGTGGGGCCTGCCGGCGCCTCGCAGCGTCAGCTCCGCGTCGGCGAACTGATCCGTCACGCGATGGCGGAGATGCTGACGCGAGGCGACATCCATGATCCGGTGATCGAAGGTCACATGATCACGATCCCGGAAGTGCGGATGACCGCCGACCTGCGGCTTGCGACGATTTACGTGATGCCGCTCGGCGGCAAGGACGTGAACGAAGTCATCGCGGCGCTGAACGACAACAAGCGCTTCTTGCGCGGCGAGATCGCGCATCGCGTTAACCTGAAATTTGCACCTGACATCCGTTTCCGCGCCGACGAGCGATTCGACGAAGCGGAACGGATCGAGAAGCTTTTGCGAACGCCGCAGGTACGGCGCGACCTCGAAAAGGAAGAAGACGCAGATGAGTGACGAATCGCGCGCCGCTTATGGTCGGCCTCATGCTGCGGACGCCCTGGACGCTCCCCGTGATGAGCGCGCCGTACCCCCGCATGCCGAAGGTGGACGCAAGGAAAAGCGCAAGCAGCAGCCGCGGCGCGACAAGCGCGACGTTCACGGCTGGGTGGTGCTCGACAAGCCGATCGGCATGACCTCGACGCATGCGGTCGCGGTGATCCGCCGGCTGTTCTCGGCAAAGCGCGCCGGTCACGCCGGCACGCTCGATCCGCTCGCGACGGGGTGTCTGCCGATCGCGCTCGGCGAAGCAACCAAGACCGTGCCGTTCATCATGGATTCGCGGAAGACCTACCGCTTCACGGTGCGCTGGGGTGAGGAGCGCGACACCGACGATTCCGAAGGCCGCGTCGTCGAGACCAGCGCCGATCGCCCGACCGCCGACCAGATCCGGGCGATCCTGCCGCGCTTCCGCGGCGTCATCCTGCAGACCCCTCCCCGCTTCTCGGCCATCAAGATCGACGGCGAGCGGGCCTACGACATCGCCCGCGACGGCGAGGAGGTGGAACTGCAGCCCCGCGAGGTCGAGATCGACCGGCTGGACCTGATCGAGACCCCGGACCCGGACCATGCCGTGTTCGAGACCGATTGCGGAAAAGGTACCTATGTAAGGGCCCTAGCGCGCGATTTCGGCCGCCTCCTGGGCTGCCGGGGCCACGTCTCGGCGCTGCGCCGGACCTCGGTCGGTCCGTTCGGCGAGGACGAGATGATTTCGCTGGAAGAATTGCAGGCTTTGTGCGATAGAGCCGCCGCCGGCGAGGCAAGCCTCGCCGACGCTTTATGGCCCGTTGAGACCGCGCTGGACGACATCCCGGCACTGGCCGTCACACGGGCGGATGCCGCAAGGCTCGCAAGAGGCCAAGCGGTTTTGTTGCGCGGACGGGATGCGCCAATTCTAAACGGCACAGTCTATGTCACTGTCGGAGGAAGGCTTCTGGCCCTCGCCGAGCTTGGCAATGGCGAACTCATCCCCAAGCGCGTGTTCAACCTCACCGGGCTCGTTGCGAGTCCGGACCGCAATTAAGGGATCATGACGATGTCGATTACCGCAGAGCGTAAAGCGGAAGTCATCAAGACCAATGCCAAGAAGGCCGGCGACACGGGTTCGCCGGAAGTCCAGGTTGCGATCCTCTCCGAGCGCATCGCCAACCTCACCGAGCACTTCAAGACCCACAGCAAGGACAACCATTCCCGCCGTGGCCTCCTGAAGCTCGTCTCCACGCGCCGTTCGCTTCTCGACTACGTCAAGAAGAAGGACGAGGCGCGCTACCGGGCGCTGCTTGAGAAGCACAACATCCGCCGCTAAGGCCGCGCTTTCCGGTCGCCTTCCCTGCAAACACAGTTTCGCAGCCGGCGGCCGGGACCGTACGAACACGCAACGCTTGGCAAGCCTGCGTGCAACCCAGCAGCAATCCGGCGGCT
>NZ_DATMRX010000346.1:0-3010 GCF_035565855.1 Pseudorhodoplanes sp. | reverse complement strand
ATTCGCGCGCCCGCCGGTAGCGCTCGTCATGCGCCATGTGATCGGTCATGCCGAAATTCAGCGCCGCATCCGGATTCGAGGTGGTCACGACATTCCATCCCGCGCGACCGCCGCTGATATGATCGAGCGAGGCGAATTTCCGGGCGATGTGATAGGGCTGATCGAAGGTGGTGGAGGCGGTCGCGACCAGACCGATCCTGTCCGTCACCGCAGCGAGCGCAGGCAGGAGCGTCAACGGATCGAACGAAGTCACCGTATGACTTCGCTTGAGGCTCTCCAGCGGCATGTTCAGCACCGCCAGATGATCGGCCATGAAGAAGGCGTCGAACTTGGCGCGCTCGAGCGTCTGCGCAAACCGCTTCAGATGCGCAAAGTTGAAATTGGCGTCGGGATAGGCGCCCGGATAGCGCCACGCGCCGGTATGAAGACTGACCGGACGCATGAAGGCGCCGAGATGAAGTTTGCGCTTTGCAGACATGCCATTCTCCTCGCCCGCAAATTGGTTGGAAGCGGGCGAAAGCACAAGGGCCATGACATGCCGCAGATGATTGCCGGCTGCGCTGTGCAGCCGGCAAGAATTTATTTCTCCGGAACGCGCCGGGCGGAGGCGTGACGTTCTCGGGTCGCCTTGCGATTCTTTGCGAGACTAGTGCGACATCAATGTCGGCAGCGTCATGCTCGACAGGATATCGCGCGTGGCGCCGCCGAGGAGAAACTCCCGCCAGCGCGAGTGCCCGTATCCGCCCATGACCAGAAAGTCGGCGGCGCGGTCGGCTGCGTAGGACAGGATGGCGTTGCCCACCTCGATGTCCGCCGCGCTGATCCGCTGCAACGTGACATTGAGATTGTGACGCGCGAGGTGCTTGGCCATGTCGGCGCCGATTTCCTCCGCGGCGTTTTCCTTGCCGTTGGTGGCGATCAGGAGTTCGATGGCCTTCGCCTTGGCGAGGAATGGTGCCGCATCTCCGATCGCACGAGCCGCCGTGGCGCTGCCGTCCCAACAGCAGATGACGCGGTCGAGCTTGACCGGATCTTTCTGGATATAGGGCACGATCACAACCGGCCGCCCCGATCCGAACAGCGCGGATTCGACGAACAGGTCGTTGGCATCGTCGCTGTCGGGCTGCGGCTGGAGCACCACGGACAAGTCGAACCGGCGGGCAAGCTGACCGAACCGGTTCGCAGCGTCCGCCAGCAGCATGGTGGCGATCTGATGCTCGGATAATATGCCCTGCTTCTTGGCCACGGCCTCGAACCGGGCCACCGCTTCATTGGCCTGCTGCTGGGATTCCGCGATAGCGCGGTCGATGACATCGCCGGCGACGCCGCCCATCACGCTCGCGGGGATCGCCGGTTCGAGCGCGAAGGCGGCTGCGGTCAGGTGGGCGCCGAACGTTGCGGCAAGAGATACTGCATAATCCGCGGCGGGGTCCTGCGACCGGGCCGGCGTCAGATTCACGATGAGGTCTTTCAGCATGACGATCTCCCTGCTCACTGTTCTTTTGACTCAAGGGGATTATTAGAGCGTTGACGCAAGTCAACGGGCGGGCGGCTCAGCAACCTTGCGTTCACCATGAGGCAAATCGTCGTCATCCAACACACGCAGGGCCGCGCCTTCGAGGTCCTCGTATTGGCCCGTCCGCAGCGACCACAGAAACGCGAACAGCCCGGCAAGTCCAAGGCCGAGCGCCATCGGCACCAGATAGACGAGCACGTTCATGTCGGTCGCACCGCAGGCGTGAGCGACACCGTTTCACGGGGCGTTGCCTTGCGCGGCAAGCGCGCCCGCAGCGCATTCATGGTCACGAGGATCGAGGAGCCGGACATGGCAACGGCGGCGATCAAGGGCGTAACCAGTCCTGCGATCGCGACCGGGATCGCCACGGCGTTGTAAACGATCGCCAAGGTCAAATTCTGCCGCATGATCGCCCGGGCGCGGCGAGCGGCGCGGACCGTCGCAAGTACGGGGCTCAGGCTCGTGCCGAGGAATACGGCGTCAGCCTGTGCCTGCGAGATGTCGGTTGCGGTGATCGGGGAGATCGAGACATCGGCCGCGGCGAGGGACGGCGCGTCGTTGAGCCCGTCGCCGACCATCAGCACCTTTTGACCTTCCGCTTTCCAGGATTCGATGAGTGCGACCTTGTCAGCGGGCGTCATGGCCGCGTGCCAGTCGGCAATGCCGAGAGCTTCGGCAATGGGCCGGACCGCGGGTTCACGATCGCCGGACAGAATATGAACGGGAATGCCGAGCTGCATCAGACCGCAGACGGTTTCGACAGCATCCGGCCGCAAGGCCTGATGGATCACGAAGACCGCTTCGCGCGCGCCATGCCGGAAGGCGATCAGCGACGCGCCCGGATGGCTGGCGATGAGGGCGTACGGGACTTCGACCTCGCAGAATGCGGGACTGCCGAGCCGCGCTTCGATGCCGTCGACCAATGCGCGAACGCCGCGGCCAAATTCCTCGGTCACGCCGTCGAGCGGTTCGCAGTCGGGCTGTTGACGGGCGATCGCAGCGGAGAGGGGATGACGGCTTGATCGGGCAAGCCGTCCGGCCAGAGCGAAGACCTGCGGGTCGATCTCGGCCACGTTGATCACGTTGGGTTCGGGCAGGGTGAGGGTGCCGGTTTTGTCGAACACCGCGATATCGGCTTCGGCGAGACGCTCGATCGCATCGCCCGCATTCAGGAACACGCCGGCGCGGAACAGCGCACTTGCCGCAACCACCTGCACCGCGGGAATGGCAAGCGCCAGCGCGCAGGGGCAGGTAATGATCAAGACCGTGATGGCGGTGACGATCGAGGCATGAAGCGATTGTCCGGCCAGCATCCAGCCGACAAATGTCAGTGCGGCAGTCGCATGCACCATCGGCGCATAATAGCTCGCGATCCGGTCGCTCAGTTTCACATAGCGCGATCGCGCATTCACCGCCTTGTCGAGCAGGCGATCGATGTCATCGAGGAACGTGTTCTCGCCGGCCGCGGTGATACGGATGGTCAATGCGCCGTCC
>NZ_DATMRX010000345.1:0-2215 GCF_035565855.1 Pseudorhodoplanes sp. | reverse complement strand
ATCATTCCGTTCAACCATCCCTTCATGTTCTGCGCCGGAAAATCGGCAGCCGCGCTCGCGACCGGCAACACCATCGTCGTGAAGCCGCCGGAGCAGGCGCCGCTGTCGTCGCTGCGCATTGCCGAATTGTGCGACGGGCTGTTCCCGCCCGGCGTGTTCAATGTCGTGCCCGGCGGCAAGGATGCCGGCGCGCGCCTCTCGTCCCATCCCGACATTGCGATGGTCGCGCTGGTCGGCAGTGTGCCGACCGGACGCGCGGTAATGAAGGCCGCCGCCGACACGGTGAAGCCGGTGCTGCTTGAACTCGGCGGCAAGAACGCGCTGATCGCCTTCGGCGATGCCGACCCGGACGAGGTCGCGGGGGGTGTCGTCGGCGGCATGAACTTCACCTGGTGCGGTCAGTCCTGCGGATCGACCAGCCGCGCGTTCATCCACGAGAGCATCTATGAGGCAGTTCTCGCGAAGGTGAAGGAGAAGGCCGCGTATTACAAACCCGGCATCCCGACCGACCCCGCCACCACCATGGGTGCGATCGTGTCGAAGGTTCAGTACGAGCGGGTGCTGTCGTATCTGGAGTCCGCGAAGAGCGACGGCGCGCGCGTGATCTATGGCGGCTCACGCCCATCCGACCCCAAGCTGAAGGACGGATTTTTCGTCGAGCCGAGCATCTATGCCGATTGCACGCCAGACATGCGGATCGCGCGCGAGGAAATCTTCGGTCCCGTGCTGTCGATCTTCAAGTGGTCGGACGAAAAGGCGATGCTGGATCAGGTCAATGCGGTCGAATACGGCCTCACCTGCTCGATCTGGACCAACGATCTCAACGCCGCCCATCGCACTGCGATGAATGTCGAGGCCGGCTTCATCTGGGTCAACGAGGTGTCGAAGCATTTCATCGGCGCGCCCTTTGGCGGATTCAAGCAATCCGGCATCGGCCGCGAGGAATGCATCGAGGAGATGTTCGCCTTCACGCAGGAGAAGAACATCCACGTCCGGCTGAAGGCGCCGAAGGCCTAGTGCTTCAGGCGCCGAACAGCGCCGCCGGATTGTTGCACAGGATGTTGCGCCGGACCTGCGGGTCCGGCGTCGCCCGGTAGAGCAGCTCCACGAGCTGCGTATCGGTTGGCATCGGCTTGGTATACTGGACGCGCGGCCAGTCGGTGCTCCAGATGGTCCGTTCCGGCGCGGCCGCGGCTATCGCGGCCATGAACTGCGCCGCATCGTCCCAGCCTTCGGTCATCGCCGAAACCCGGTCGCCGCCGGAGATCATGATCCACCAATTCTCGCCGCGCAGGTGATCGAGGAACAGCCGGCACACCGGCTGATCCAGCCCGCGCCTGATGTCCAGGTGCCCGAAATGATCGATCACCAGCGGGATCGTGGCCTCACGCAGCAGCGGGAACAGGTCGAGCCATTCATCCCCCGCGGCGTGAATCTTCGCGACCCAGCCCAGATCGCGGATCCTGCGGACCGTTCGCCGGAAGCTGTCCGGCGTCGGCGTCATGTTGAGCTTCTTCCAGAAATTGAAGCGCGCGGCCCGCACGCCGCCGTCATGCAGGCGTTGCAACTCGCGATCGTCAACGTCGTCGTCGATGATGGCAACGCCGCGATAGGCCGGGCCAGCCTTTGCAAGCGCATCCAGCAGCGCGCGGTGATCCGTGCCATACACCGTCGACTGCACGATCACGCCATGGGCGAAGCCGACGGCACGATGCATGTCGAGCGCAAGCTCGATGGTGGCCTCGGGGAATGGCACATAGGCCGAACCGGCCCGCGGCGGATAGCGTGCAGGATCGCCGAAAACGTGAAACTGGCAATCCCAGCTTCCGGGCGGCAGCGGCGGCTGCGGGGCAACGTTGTCGGTACGAAATTTCTGATAATCCATCGGAACAATTTCCAGCGTGTCGCGCTCGTGCGATCATGACACCTGACGATCGCGATTGGCCCAATACGGCGCGCGTAGCGCTTTCTTGTCGATCTTGCCGTTGAACAAGCGCGGCAGCGCCTCGAGAAAATCGATGCTGCGCGGCTTCTTGTAGCTCGCGATCCGCTCGCGGGTGTAATCGATCAACGCCGCCTCGGTCGCCTGTTTACCAGGATGCAGTTGAACGCAGGCCTTCACCGCCTCGCCCCATTGCGTGTCCGGCACGGCGATGACGGCAACCTCGGCGACATCGGGATGACCGCGCAGCACCTCTTCCACTTCCCAGGAATA
>NZ_DATMRX010000344.1:0-21263 GCF_035565855.1 Pseudorhodoplanes sp. | reverse complement strand
ATTGCTGAGTTTATCATCGGGCCGCGCTACGCGCGGACCCTTTGGCAATGCTCCTCACCATGAGGCCGTGAGCGGTGGCGTTATGCGGAGGCGGTCTTGCGCCGCTCCCACTCGGCCACGAATTTCGGCGCAATCTTGCGGATCCGCTCGATGTCCATGCGTCCCGTGCGCGAGAGATAGGACATCGCGAAGTCGTAGGGCGGCAGCTCCATGTGCTGGCCGAAATTCTCGTACCACTGCGCGCTGGCATTGGCGGCGTTGACGAGCTTGTCGAGGATCGGTTTTCGCTGCGCCTGATAGGCCGCGAGCGCAGCCGGCATGTCCCGCGGATGTGTGCGAATGGCGCGTGCCAGCGCGATCGCGTCCTCGATTGCGAGCCGCGTACCCGATCCGATGGAAAAATGCGCGGTATGCAGGGCGTCGCCGAGGATCACCTTGTTGCCGGTGAACCAGCGTTCGTTCTGGACGATGGGAAATTGCCGCCAGATCGAGCGGTTGGAGATCAGCTTGTGGCCGTCGAGGGTCTCCGCAAAGATGCCTTCCAGCACCGATCGGGACTCATCCTCGCTCATCCTGTCGAACCCCGCGGCGACGAATGTGGCCGCGCTGCATTCGACGAGGAACGTGCTCATCGTCTTCGAATACCGGTAATGGTGCGCGTTGATCGGACCGTGCGGGCTTTGAAGGAAGGTCTGACTCAGGGTGTCGAAGACCTTGGTCGTGCCGAACCAGGCGAAGCGATTGGTCAGATGGGAAATGTTGGTACCGAACGCCGCTTCGTCGGACCTGCGCACGAGCGACGTCACGCCGTCTGCGCCGACGATCAGGTCGGCGTCGGCGAATTCCGCAAGGTCGGTGACGGGGCGGTTGAATGTGATGTCGATTTTCTCGCGGCGCGCCTGTTGTTGCAGGAGTTGCAAGAGCTGCAGCCGGGAGATGGCGGTGAAGCCGATGCCGTCGAGCATCACGCGCTCGCCGCGGTGATGGATCGCAATCCCGCTCCAGCGTTCGAGCTCCGGCGTGATCGCGTTGAAGATCGCAGGGTCGTCCTCCTTGAGGAACTCCAGCGCATCCTCTGCGAACACCACGCCGAAACCGAAGGTGGAATCGGGAGCATTCTGCTCGATGACCTGTACGGCGAAATCGAGCCCGCTGCGCCTGAGGAGCAACGAAAGGTAGAGCCCGGCTGGCCCCGCGCCCACGATCACGATCCGCATGTTCAACCCCGGTGTATTGAACGCTTGTCCAAATTGACAAATGATGGATCGGAAGTCCATACTAAACAGTATGGACGTGGGGTGAAACCCGCGCGCGGCCGGGAGGAGTAGGTGGCGGACCTTGCGTTTGAGGTAATCGGCGACGTCTATCGCCTGAACGCCGCGCATTACGGCGACAAGCCGGCCTTCATCATGCCGGATGGCCGCTCGCGTTCCTTCGCAGAGATGTACGAGCGCGCGACCCGGCTTGGCAACGCGCTTTTGGCACGCGGCCTCCAGCCCGGCGATAGGGTCGGCATCCTGTCGCGGAATCGCATCGAATATGTCGAGGGCTACGGGGTCAGCGGGGCGGGGCTGATCGCGCTGCCGCTCAACTGGCGCCTGACGCCGCGCGAATTGCAGATCGTGCTGACGAATGCCGAACCCGCGGCGCTGATCGTCGATCCGTCCTTCATCCCGGTGATCGAGGAACTGCGCTCCGCGCTGCCATTCGTGAAGCTGTTTCTTGCGCTCGATGGCGGGGTGGACGGCTTCGAAGGCTATGACGGGGTGCTGGCATCCGGCTCTGCCGCGCCGTCCGGCATTGCGGTATCGCCGGAGGCGACCGCGTGTCTTCTCTATACCAGCGGCACCACGGGGATTCCAAAGGGCGCGGAACTCACCCATCGCGGATTGCTGCTCAATTGCGCGGGCGCGATCGCGCAGATGTTTCACTACACCGATGCGGATGTGACGCTGGCGCCGATGCCGTTCTTCCATGTCGGCGGCATGTGGTACCACCTCTTCCCCAGCTTTGCGGCGGGTTGCACCACGGTGATCATGCCGCAATTCGATCCGCAGGGCGTGCTGACGCTGCTGTCGCGGCACCGCGTCACCAACACGCATCTCGTGCCGACGATGATCCATGCGCTGCTGGACCAGCCGAATATCGGATCGTTCGATCTTTCGGCGCTGCGCATGATGTTCTATGCCGCGTCATCGATGCCGACCGAGACGCTGAAACGCGCGACCGCGACCTTCGCCTGCGACTTCGCGCAAGGCTATGGCTCGACGGAAGCGGGCACGGTCACGTGCCTGACCCCCGACGATCACCGGAGGGCGCGCGCCGGCCGCGAGGACTTGCTGCTTGCCTGCGGGCGGCCGCTCAACAATGTCGCGGTGAAGCTCGCGCCCTCCGGCAATGCCGAGGACGACGGCATCGGCGAAATCCTCGTCAGGAGTCCGGCGACCATGGCGCGCTACTGGCGCAATCCGGAAGCGACCGCCGCCGCGATCACCGACGGATGGCTGCATACCGGAGATCTCGGCCGCATCGACGAGGAAGGCTATCTTTATATCCTCGACCGCAAGAGCGACATGATCGTCAGCGGCGGCGAGAACGTCTATCCGCGCGAGGTGGAGGAAATCCTTCTGCAGGATGAGGACATTCGCGAAGTCGCGGTGTTCGATCTGCCTGACGACCGCTGGGTGCAGAAGGTGGTCGCGGCGGTCGTGCCGCGCGCAGAGCCGATCGATGCGGCCGCGCTGCTTGCGCGCACGAAGCAGAAGCTCGCCGGCTACAAATGCCCCAAGGAGATTTTCGTCACCGACAGCCTGCCGAAGAATGCGGCCGGCAAGGTGCTGCGCAAGGTGTTGCGAGAAACCTATCGCAACGCGGTGCAATGACATGAACCGCTAGGTAAGGGAGAAGACAACATGAATACGACAGGCAAGGTGATCGTTACGATCGCGCCGACCGGCGGCATGGCGAGCAAGGCGCAGAACCCCAACCTCCCGACTCAGCCGCAGGAAATCGCCGACGACGTCTATCGCTGCTACAATGCCGGCGCGAGCCTCGTCGCCGTCCATGCGCGCCGTCCGGACGACCTTGCGACCTGCAATCCCGACATCTACCGCGACATCAATGCGCGCATTCGCGAGAAATGCGACATCATCATCAACAATTCGACCGGCGGCGGCATCAATGGCGACATGGTGCGTCAGGGCCCGAACGGCTATCCCGAAATCATCTGGGAGGAGCGCCTGAAGGGCATGGAGGCGGGCGCGGAAATGTGCACGCTCGACCCGACCACCATCATCGCGACCTTTGAAGGCCGCGAGATCCTGATGAATACGTCGCCGGAGCGCTGCAAGTTCCTGGCGCGCGAGATGCAAAAGCGCGGCATCAAGCCGGAATGGGAGGTGTTCTCGCCGACCCATCTGTTGCAGGACGTGCAGGCCTGCCTCGATGCCGGGCTCGATTCGAAGCCGTATTTCGTGAATTTCGTGCTGAACGTGCATCGCGGCTTCCAGGGCGCGATGCCCTATACGCCGAAGATTCTACAGCAGATGGTCGAGCTGATGCCGGAAGGCGCGATCTTCAATGTCAGCGCGGTCGGTATCGCGCAGCTCAACGCGGCGGTGCAGTCGCTGCTGCTCGGCGGGCATGTCCGCGTCGGGCTTGAGGACAATCTGTATTATTCGAAGGGACGCCTCGCCAACAATGTCGAGCTGGTCGAGCGGATCGTTCGCATCATCCGCGAATTCGGCCTTGAGCCGGCGACGCCCGCCGAAGCGCGCGCCATTATCGGCCTGCCGCAACTCAAGTCGAAGAGTGCGGCGTAGTCGCCGATCCGCCCTCATCCTGAGGAGCGAAGCGATCTCGAAGGACGAGGGCGGGCAGAGCGGCGGGGCGCTTTTTTGCTCCCTCTCCCTGAAAGAGGGAGGGGTGGGTGAGGGGTCTGCATGTGCGGTAAACGGACCCCCACCCGACCGTCTCCGCTTCGCTTTGGCCGTCGACCTCCCCTTTCAGGGGGAGGTGAGCCGAATGTGCAGAAGCGTTTAAGACTCAGTTAGACTCGCCAGGCATTCTTGGCGCGAGTCGAAATCAAGCATGCCCTTCGTCTACATCCTCGGCGCTCATACGCCGCGTGGCCCGATCTCCTATGTCGGCTGGACGCTCGACCTCGAGCGTCGCCTGGCCCAGCATAATGCCGGGACCGGCGCGCGCACGACGCGCGGGCGCGTCTGGTCGTTGCTGCATACGGAGACTTTCGACACGCGCGAAGCGGCGATGAGCCGCGAGTGGCATCTCAAGCGCGACCGCAAGTTTCGAAAAGAATTGCTGGCCAAAATCGCCGCGCCAAATCCGTCCTCATCCTGAGGAGCCTTGCGAAGCAAGGCGTCTCGAAGGAGAGGGCGGTCCCATCCTTCGAGACGCGCCTTCGGCGCTCCTCAGGATGAGGCCGATGAATTACTCCGCCGCGGCGCCAGGGAAGGCGTGTTCGATCAGCCGTTTCTGCACGCCCGTGAGATGTGCGCGCATCGCGGCTTCCGCCGCTGCGGCATTGCGATCCGCGATGGCGATCGCGATCTTGCGGTGATCGGCGGCATACGCCGCCTGATTGTTGATGCAATGCGCAGTCTCGCGTCCATGCCGCCACTTGCTGTCGAGCGCGGATTCCAGCACGGCGTCGAAAATCGCGATCAGCAGCGGATTGCGTGCGGCCGCGGCAATGCGGCGATGAAAGGCGGCGTCCGCCTTTTCGTAGGACAACGGATCCTTGGCGTCGCGGCTCGCATCGGCCGCCTCGAACAGGCGGTCGATATCGCCGCTTGTCGCGCGTAACGCGGCAAGCCGCGCCTGCATCGGTTCGATCGCCAGACGGGCCTCCAGCGTATCGACCGGATTGGTCAGCCGCGACATTTCCTGGACCAGACTTTCCGTCGCATGCCGCGCATCGGTGGCAAAGGTTCCACGGCCATGCTGTCGGCTGATGCGGCCCTCGGCCTCGAGCAAGCCAAGTGCCTGCCGCAATACGCGGCGGCTGATCCCGAATTCCTCGGCGAGTTCACGCTCGGATGGCAACCGCCCGGCGCCGAGCCGTCCGGGGCCGCGCAACCGTCCGCCATCGATCATCGCGCGGATGCGTTCGGCCGCCTCGCGATAATCCGCGACGGCGCTGTCCTCGCACGGCACGACACGACGGGTCACGAGAGTGGTTGGGGTTGCCTCCGACACGTCGCTCACGGGCGCGCTCCGATGTGACTTTTGACGTTCACAGCCTAACCAATGCGGACCATTTTTGCAAACTGGTACGACCTACAGAATTGACGGGCGAACCAGCTTTGTTAGCTTTTGGCCCAACACTGCGAACTGAAATGCGGAGAATGCCATGACCCCACCCGCGAATGTGCAACGCCTGCCGAACCGCGATACTGCCCTGAAAGCGCTGTACGAGGATGTTGCGGCGAAAAACATGTTTCCGTATTGGGCGCAGACCAAGGACGTCGCCAACGACGAGGACCGCGTCCTGATGGCGCCGCAGAAGGCCGTGCCCTATCTCTGGCGATGCGCGGAAGACATTGAACCAATTCTGGACCGCGCGGTCGAGCTGATCAAAATGGAGGACTCCGAGCGCCGCTCGCTGGTCCTGATGAATCCGGGTCTTGCGCCGAAGCGCGCGACGGTGTCGACGATGTACACCGCGTATCGCCTGAACGACGCGAACGAGATCATGCCCCCGCACAAGCACTCGCCGAACGCGATTCGCTTCGGGCTCAAGGGCAAGGGCAACTTCACCGGCGTCGACGGCGAGAACATCGTATTCGGGCCGGGCGACATGGTGCTGACGCCGAACGACACCTGGCACAACCACGGGACGGTCGGCGACGAGCAGGCGCTGAACCTCTCCGTTCTCGACTTCCCCCTGGTCGAGACCCTGAACGCCGTGCACTTCGACCATAACTACATGGAAGAAGAGAACGGCAAGATGGTCCACAAGAAGCAGCAGAGCGAGCGCTTCACGCCGGACTATTCGCAGCGCATCTATGGCTATGGCGGCCTGATGCCGCGCTTCGCCAGCAAGGAAAAGCGTGGCGCCGGCTATTCTTCGCCGATGTTCGTCTATCGCTGGGACATGATGCGCGAATTGCTCGAGCGTCATAAGGACTGGGACGGCGATCCTTACGAAGCGCTGATGGTCGAATATGTCGACCCGACCACCGGCCGGCCGGTGTTCAAGACCATGACCTACTTCGCGCAGATGCTGCGTCCCGGCGAAAAGACGCTGCCGCTGCGGCAGACCGCCAACCTGCTGGTCGCGCCGTTCGAAGGGCAGGGCTATTCGATCGTGGACGGCCAGCGGTTCGACTGGAAGCAGTTCGACACCCTGGCGGTGCCGGGCGGTTCGTGGTGCCAGCACGTGAACACCTCGGACAAGGATCCAGTGGTCCTGTTCGTCGCCAGCGACGAGCCGGTGCTGAAGTCGCTTGACCTCTACAAGAAGTGGGGCCGCACCGCGAGCGACGAGGTTGTCGCGCTGGTTTGACCCCTTTGACTTGCATGGCCCCGCCGATAAAAGGCGGGGCCTTTCGCGTAATTGATCGGGTGTGCTTTGCTGTCGCGTTCCAATACGACCCTCGTTTCCCATTTTGATTGTCCCGGTGGCGGCCAGGTCTGGGTCGAAGACGGCATCATGTATGTCGGACACCAGCGGCCGACCTCTGGCACGACCATCGTCGACGTCAGGGATCCCGCCAATCCGAAGCATCTGGCGACCATTGAGGTCCCTGAAGGCTGGCATTCGCACAAGGTGCGCGTGTCCAACGGCGTGATGGTCGTGAACCACGAAAAGTTCGGGAAGGCCGGGCCGGACGAGTTCGGCGGCGGGCTTGCGATCTACGACGTGTCGAAGCCGTCGGAGCCCAAGCTCATCACCAAATGGCTCACCAAGGGCGGCGGCGTGCATCGCTTCGATTTCGATGGCCGCTACGCCTATATCTCGCCGACGGTCGAGGGCTATGTGGGCAATATCTGCATGATCCTCGACCTCGCCGATCCGGCAAAGCCGCAGGAAGTCGGGCGCTGGTGGATCCCCGGCCAATGGGTCGGCGGCGGCGAGCAATATCCGTGGGACAATTGGGTGCCGCCGCGCTGCCACCATCCGCTGCGGGTCGGGGACCGGCTCTATGTCAGCTACTGGCACCACGGCTTCTTCATCCTCGACATTTCGGACATGTCGAAGCCGAAGGCGATTTCCGGCGTAAACACCTCGCCGGTCTATCCGCACCCGACGCATACTTGCCTTCGCATTCCGCAAAAGCTGCGCGGACGCGACGTCATGGTCGTCGCCGACGAGGACGTTGCGAAGCTCTGGCCGGCCGCGCCGAGCTTCGTGTGGGTTTACGACATCACCAACGAGCAGATGCCGGTCTCGATCGCGACCTGGCAGGTGCCCGGCCTCGATGTCGACGGCGCGCCCCAGCCGCCGATGACCGGCTGCCATCAGCCGTCCGAGCGCTTCCACGGCACCGTCATACCGTTTGCCTGGTTCGCGCAGGGTTTGCGGCTGGTCGACTTCGCCGATCCTTACGCGCCGCGCGAGGTCGGCTATTACATGCCCGATGCCGCGCCCGGCGCCGAGCGCCCCTCATCGAACGACGTGACCGTGGACGACCGTGGGCTCATCTATCTCGTCGATCGCGTGAATGGCGTCGACATCATCGAAACCAGTGCCTTTTCTTGATCGGAAACGCCATGGACGACGTAACCAAGCAAAAGCGCGCCGATGTCTATCCCATCGGCAAGAAGAATCCGAACCTGCCGTTTCATCCGGCGGTGCGCGCCGGCGATTACATCTTCGTGTCGGGTCAGGTGGCGAAAGATGCCGACAACAACATGATCCACGGCTCGATCGAGGAGGAGACCCGCGCCACGATCCAGACCATCGAGCGCATCATCGCGCAGGAAGGCGCGACGCTCGCCGACGTGGTTCGCGCAACGACGTATCTTCAGGACGTCCGTGACTTCGGCCGCTACAACAAGGTCTTCGGCGAGATGTTCAAGGACGCCATCCTCGCCCGCACGACCGTTGAGGCGCGGGCTGTCATCAACACCAAGATCGAGATCGAGTGCATCGTTTACAAGCCGCTGCCGAAGTAATACCGGCGTTTCGCGGAAGCGGCCCGGTTCTGCCTTGTGTGGCGCGTTGCGTTGGGGTTCAGAATTGGGCAGGACGATAGGATGATGTTGCAAAGGGCTTGCCGTCGATCGTGATGGCGTATCGGTGCAAGGCCCTGACCTGACCGGAGGCGCCGGATTGCTGCTCTTCGCGTCACGCGCGCAGCGGAGCAAACATTGCGGTGCCGTATCACAGCTCAACAAGGAGGAGTTCGCGTGATCAAGTTGCTGGGACGTCAGACGTCCGGAAATGTTCAGAAGGTGCTTTTCGGGCTCGAGGAAATGGGCGTGAAGTACCAACGTGAGGATTACGGGCGGCAGTTCAACAATACCCAGACGCCCGAATACAAGAAGCTCAATCCGAATTCGAAAGTGCCGACACTGATCGACGGCGACACCGTGATCTGGGAAAGCCACAGCATCCTGCGTTACCTCGCCGCGCTGCATAAGCCGTCCTTGACCGGATCGACGCCGGCCGAGAAAAGCTATGTCGAGCGCTGGATGGACTGGCTGCTTGCGTCGCTCAACACGCCCTACGTCGCCGTGTTCAAGGATTCGAAAAACGAACCCGACAAGCGGGCGGCCGATTTCGCCGCGCAATGCGCCGATCTGATCGCTCAGCTCAAGATTCTTGAAGGCCATATCGCCGGCAAGCAATTCTTCGCGCTCGACCGGATGACGCTGGCCGACATTGCGCTCGCGCCGATCGTCAAGCGCTGCCTTGAATTCCCGATCGAGAAGCCGGACCTTCCGGAGCTGACCCGCTGGATCAAGTCGATGGAGGCCCGCCCGGCCTTCGCCGTGGCATCCGGCGCCAAGCCGTCGGCGCTGAACACGGCGGCCTAGGTCCGGACCTGGCATGACCATCGAGGACGAGGTCGACGCTCAGCCTGAGGGCGGCTCAGGCCTGGCCCGCGCGGCGCTGTCTGCGGTGCGGGCTCTACTCGGGCTTGTGCTGATCGGCCTTGTCCTTCTCAACGTCGGCAATGCTGTGGCGCGCGCCACCGGCCGGGTGGTGATCGGTGTCGACGAGGTGCTGGTCTTCGGCATGATCTGGATGGTCATGATCGGGATGATGCTGGTCACAGCCGATCGCAGTCACATCGCGCTCGAAATCCTGACGGCGCGCGTTGGCACCCGCGCGCGCTATGTGCTCTCGATCATCACCCACACAGTAATGACGGCGGCCTGCGCCTATGCGGCCGTGCAATCCTTCGGCTTCATTCAGCGGGTGACCGCGAGCGGTCAAACCAGCATGGCGCTGGGCATGCCGATGCTGATCCCGCATGCGGCGCTGCTGGTCGGTTTTGCCGGCACCGCAGTGATCGCAGCCCTCATCGTCGTCAGCGATATTCGCGGCCTCGCCCACCATCGGGGTGGCCGCTCATGATCTGGACGCTTGGCGCGATACCCATTTCGCTGCTTGTCATCGGCACGCCGATATTCGTCCTGCTTCTGACCGGGGCGATCCTCACCTTCCTGTCCTTCCTGACGGTCTCGCCGGTCGCGATCCATCAGATCATGTTCGGCGGGCTCGAGAATTATGCGCTGCTCGCGATTCCGTTTTTCATTTTTGCCGGCGAGCTGATGGGGGCGGCGGGCATCGCCGACCGTCTGATCGTCTGGGTGCTGGCGTTGATCGGTCGCGTGCCCGGCTCGCTCGGGGTTGCCACCGTCGGCGCCTCGACGCTGATCGGTGCGATATCGGGCGCGAGCGTCGCGACGGTCGCGGCGGTCGGCAAGTCGCTCTATCCGGGGCTGATCCGTGACGGCTATGGACCGCGCTTCGCCTCGGGTCTTGTGAGCTCCAGCGGCGCGATCGACATCCTGATCCCGCCCAGCATCGCCATGATCCTTTATGGCGCAGCGGCCGAGCAATCGATCCCGAAACTGTTTGTCGCGGGCGTGCTGCCCGGTCTCCTGATCGCGCTGATGATGGCCGCGTTCGTCGTGGTGCGCGCCGTGCAGATGGACATCCCGCGGTCCGGGAAGTTCGACCTTCGCCAGTTTCTCTGCACAAGCTGGGGAGCGTTGCCCGCTTTGTTCATGCCGGCCTTCGTGCTCGGCGTCATCTATTTCGGCTATGCGTCGCCGACCGAGGCCGGCGGGTTTGCCTGCCTCTATGCCATGATTGTCGGACGATATGTGTATCGGAGCATGTCGTGGGGCGAAGTGCTCGAGGCCGCCGCACGCGCCGCCATGCTGACCGCGCAGATCCTCGTGATCGTCGCGACCGCGGCCTTGTTCTCCTGGATCCTCACGATCAGCGGCGTTCCACGGGCGATGACCGAGTGGTTGCAATCGATGCAGCTTGCGCCCTGGATGTTCCTGATGACGATCAACATCATCCTGTTGATCATCGGCTGCTTCCTCGATCCGACCTCCGCCATCCTGGTGCTGACGCCGCTCCTGATGCCGCTGGTCAAGTCGGTCGGCGTCGATCCGATCCATTTCGGTATCGTCATGACGGCCAACCTCGCGATCGGGATGTTCACGCCGCCCTTTGGCCTGAACATCTTCGTCGCCCGTTCGGTGCTCGGCGTGCCGCTCGAGACCATTTATCGCGGTGTGCTGCCGTTCGCGGTCGTGCAGATCGTGGCCCTTCTCATCATCACCTATTGGCCGGATTTGTCGCTCGTTCTGACGCGTTCGATCTGAAAAACTGGGAGAAACACGATGCAAATGCCTCGACACCGGATATTCGCTGCGGCGATCGCCGCAGCGCTCAGCGTCTCCTTGCCCGCGGCGGCGCAGGAGATGAAGCTCGCGAGCGCGACCATCAACGATGGGCAGCATGAATGGCAGAAGCTGTTCGTCGAGGGCGTGAAGGCCCGCATCGGCGACAAGCTGAAGATGGGCATCTATCCGGCAAGCCAGCTCGGCGCCATTCCGCGCATGGCGGAAGGCGTGTCGCTCGGCACCATCGAGTCATTCATCACGCCGACCTCGTTCGTGACGAATCTCGATCCGCGCTTCCAGATCTTCGAGGTGCCGGGACTGTTCCGTTCGCCGCAGCATCAATATGCGACGATCCAGGACCCGGCCTATCGCGATCACCTCGAGACCATGTTCCTCGACAAGGGCCTGCGGGTCATTGGCGCGATCTACAACTCGCCGACCGTGATCCTGTTGAAAACGCCGGCCTCGAAGATCGAAGACATGAAGGGCAAGAAGGTCCGCACCTTCGCGTCGCCCCTGCAGGTTGAGCCGATGAAGTCGATCGGCGTCATCCCGACCCCGCTCGCGCTCTCGGAAGTCATCCCGCAGCTTCAGTCGGGTGGCCTCGACGGCATGCTCGCCGGCATGCCGATCCTGACCGCGTTCAAGTATTACGACGTGGCCAAATACGTCACCGACCTCGAGTTCTCCTACATCCTGTCGGTCGCGCTGGTGAACGATAACTGGTTCAAGGCGCAGCCGAAGGAGGTGCAGGAGGCGATCCGCGCCGCCGGCCGCGAGGCGGAGCAGAAGGCATTCCCGTGGGTGCTCGATAACAACAAGAAGTCGAACGACGCCTGGTTGGCCAACAAGGGTGAAATCCTGAAGCTGCCGGCGGCCGAGCAGGATAAGATGATGAAGGACTTCGTCGCTCTCGGAACCAAGATTGTCGATGCCAATCCCGTGGTGAAGAAGGAGTTCGACATTCTGAAGAAAGTCGTCGACGCCAAGGCGCCGAAGTAAGGAGTTATCCAACTCCGTTCGTTCCCCCGCGACAGCGCGGACCCAGTGCCACGAAACTGGGCTCCCGCTTGCGCGGGAGCGAACGGAGATTGGGGCGAGATCAATGACCACCTCCGAATACGACTATGTCATCGTCGGTGCAGGCTCGGCCGGCTGCACGCTTGCGGCGCGGCTGACCGAGGACGCAAATAATCGCGTTCTGCTGCTCGAAGCTGGACCATGGGACGATGGCTTCTGGCTGAAGATCCCGCTCGGCTGGGGCAAGGTCTACCAGGAGCGCCAGTTCGACTGGCATTACGACACCGAGCCCGAGCCCTTTGCCGGCAACCGCAAGATGGAAGTCGCGCGCGGCAAGGTGATCGGTGGCTCCTCGTCCATCAACGCGATGGCGTATGTGCGCGGCAACCGCGGCGATTTCGACCGCTGGTCCGAAAAAGGCGCGCGGGGCTGGTCCTATCGCGAGGTGCTGCCTTACTTCAAGAAGCAGGAGAGCTGGGAAGGCGGCGAGAACGAATATCGCGGCGGTTCAGGGCCCCTGACCACGCGCCGCTCGCGCTACAGCGATCCGCTCGTCGACGCCTATATCGAAGCGGCGGGACAGGCGGGTCATCCGTTCAATCCGGACTACAATGCCGAGGAGCAATATGGCTTCTCGCGGATGCAGGCGACCATCCGTAACGGTCGCCGCTGCAGCACGTCGGTCGCCTATCTGCGGCCGGCGCTGGCGCGCAACAATCTCACCGTCGAAGTCAATGCGCAGTCGTCCCGCATCATCTTCGAAGGAACGCGCGCGGTCGGTGTGGAGTACCGGCGACGCGGCGAAACCAGGATCGCGCGCGCCGCAAAGGAGATCTTGCTGTGCGGCGGCACGATCAATTCACCGCAATTGTTGATGCTGTCGGGGGTCGGTGCGCCCGATGAACTTGCCTCACATGGAATCCCCGTCAATATCCCGCTGCCCGGCGTCGGCAAGAATTTGCAGGACCATGTCGCCGCACTGATCATCTACGGCCGCAATGGCGGCGGTCCGGTGCAGAAGAATCTGCGGCTCGATCGGATTGCGCTGTCGCTTGCACAGGGCGCATTGTTCGGCACCGGCTTCACCACCGATCTGCCGGGCGGCCTGATCGGCTTTCTCAAGACGCCGCGCGCCAACCAGTTGCCCGACGCGCAACTTCTGTTCATTGCCGGCCCGCTCGGCGCGGCGCCTTATCTGCCGCCGTTCAAACCGGCATTCGAAGACACGTTCGCCTGCCGCATCGTGGTGCTGCGCCCGGAAAGCCGCGGCCGCATCGCGCTTGCGTCCGCCGATCCATTCGCGCCGCCGCGGATCCAGCAGAACCTGCTCGCGACTGACGGCGACTGGCAGACGCTGAAGGCCGCGGTTTCGCTCTTTGGCGAGGTGGTGCAGCAGCCCGCGCTCAAGCCGTTCGTCTCGCGGCAGATCATGCCGGGACCGAATGTGAGGTCCGACGCCGAATTCGAGGCCTTCATCCGCAAAAGCGTGGTGACGACGCATCACCCGTGCGGCACCTGCAAGATGGGCCCGGACGGCGACGCGATGGCGGTCGTCGATCCGGAGCTGAAGGTGAGGGGTGCGGAAAACCTGCGCGTCATTGACGCTTCGGTCTTCCCCGACATTATCGGCGCCAACATCAACGCCGCGGTCATCATGATCGCCGAACGCGCCGCTGACCTGATCCGCGGGCGGCTTTAGGCCGCTTGGTCAGGCCGGCCGGCCACGGGGGGAGGGCGGCCCGGCCACACCCCCTCTTGCCGAAACCACAACCTGCCGTTATCTTTGCTTTTTGAAGCCACTCCCTCCGGCGCTGCCGGACGAGGGCTTTTTGCTTTTGTGGGGCAAGTCATGTCCACGAACAGGGACGGTCATATCCGTCTCACCTCGCATCCCGGGCACCGCGCGCCGGGACGTTTCCCGATCCGCTGGGGCGCTCCGACGGCGCGCGAACGCGGCCCCGTGATTGGCACCATCAATGCCGGACCGGATCGCAACGCGATCGGCGCGCATGGCGGCTCCTATGCCCTGTATCGGGCGCTTGCGGTGTCGTCCGGCGCACTCAACCCGATCGTGCGGCCCGATCTCACCGACACCCTGCCTGTGGTCGATATCGGCCCGTATCCGCAATGGGCCGATCCCGCGCGCATCGTCTCGCTCGACCCGTGGGGTCACCGCGTCGCCGAGGATTTCCGCAAGGAAATCGCCGAGGGCGTCGACATCCGGCCGACCATCGCGATCACCAAGGCGCGGCTGACGCTGCCCGAGCTGAAGCATTTCTTCGACACCGGCTTCATCAAGGTCGACGGCGATCTTGTTCATGGTGCGCACGACGTTGCGGTGACCAAGGCGGCGATCGACCCGGTCTGGTATCTTCCCGGCATCGCCGAGCGCTTCGGCACGACCGAGGACAAGCTGCGCCGCACGCTCTTCGAGCAGACCGGCGGCATGTATCCCGAGCTGGTGACGCGGCCGGATCTTTCGGTATTTCTGCCGCCGATCGGCGGCATCACGCTCTACATCTTCGGCGATCCGGCGGCTTTGGGCGATCCGAAGAAGCATCTGGCTTGCCGCGTGCACGACGAATGCAACGGGTCCGACGTGTTCGGATCCGACATCTGTACGTGCCGGCCTTATCTCATTCACGGCATCGCCGAAGCGATCCGCTCGGCCCAGAATGGCGGCGTCGGCCTCGTCGTCTATAACCGCAAGGAAGGCCGCGCGCTCGGCGAGGTCACGAAATTCCTCGTCTACAACGCGCGAAAGCGTCAGCCCGGCGGCGATCAGGCGGCCACCTATTTCGAACGCACCGAATGCGTTGCAGGCGTGCAGGATGCGCGTTTCCAGCAGTTGATGCCGGATGTGCTGCAATGGCTCGGCATCACCAAGATCGATCGCTTCGTATCGATGTCCAACATGAAATACGACGCGATCACCGGCGCCGGGATCGACATTGTCGAACGCATCCCGATACCGGACGAGATGATTCCCGACGACGCCAAGGTCGAAATGGAAGCGAAGAAGGCTGCGGGTTATTTCACGCCGGAGGGCGCGCCGACTGAAGCGGATCTGCGCGCGACCGTCGGCCGCGACCTGCAGGATTTCTGAGCGGATTGTTTTGGCGCGATGACCCCAATCTCCGCTCATTCCCGCGAAAGCGGGAATCCAGTGTTCCTTTCAGCGCCTCGCGCGGGATTCTGGGTCCCCGCTTTCGCGGGGACGAACGGAGAGCGTGATGACGCCCAATGCGGCCGTTGATGCCATGCTCTCCGCCCACGCCGTGCGCGAGCGCGCGCACGAGATGATGGCGGCAGCCGAGCGCGATGAGCTTTCGAGTGTCACGGTCGATTTCGACAAGCTCGGCGACACCGCGAATTTCGTCGCGCAGGTGATCCGCGAGAATTATCCGAGCCTGCAGGTGCCACTTCATGCGCGGTGGCGGCATTTCCGGCTTTCGGGCGTCGATCTGTGGCCGCAACTCGACGCCGCGCGTCAATGGACGGATCCGGCGGAGAAAGCGCGCGCCGCGTTCGACCTCGCGATCGTGTCGGTTCTGCTCGACGCCGGCGCTGGACCGAACTGGCGCTATCGTGACGGCGTGACCGGACTGCAGATCGCCCGGTCCGAAGGGCTCGCCATTGCGAGCCTGCGCATGTTCGAGGCCGGATATTTCTCGGCCGATCCGCTTGACCCATTGCGCGCCGACGCCAGCGAACTTGCGTCATTCACCGCGGATGATCTCGCGCGCGGCTTTCAGGTCGGCGAGGGCAATCCGTTGACGGGACTCGAGGGCCGGGCGGCGTTGATCGCGCGGCTCGGCCGGACCGTGCTGGACCAGCCTGCAGTCTTTGCCATGCATGACCGCGCGCGGCCGGGCGGTCTGTTCGATCATCTCGCCGCCATCGCGGACGGCCGAAAGCTGCCGGCGCCGGAGATCCTGCGTAACGTTCTGCAATATCTTGGTCCGATCTGGCCCGGCCGCATTGCGCTCGATGGCGTCTCTCTCGGCGACACCTGGCGCCATCCCGCGATCATCCGCAATGACGAGACCAATGGCCTGATCCCGTTCCACAAGCTGTCGCAATGGCTGACCTATTCGTTGATCGAGCCGCTCGAGGAAGCGGGGATTGCGGTGAGCGATCTCGATGGGCTCACCGGCCTCGCCGAGTATCGCAACGGGGGCCTGTTCGTAGATGCCGGTGTGATCGTGCTGCGTGACCCGGCCATGGTCACGCTGGGCCATGAGGTCTTCTCTCCGCTGGTGGTCGAATGGCGCGCGCTCACGGTCGCGCTGCTCGATCGCATTGCGCCGTTGGTGCGCGCGGCGCTCGGCGTGAGTGCGGCCGAATTTCCGCTCGGCGCCGTCCTCGAAGGCGGCACCTGGGCGGCCGGCCGCAGGCTCGCCAGACAGAAGCGGCCGGACGGTGCGCCGCCGATTCATGTTATCAGCGACGGCACGGTGTTTTAGAGATTTCGAGGCATCGCCATGCGCGGCGTGACAATCGTCGATCACCCATTGGTCCAGCACAAGCTGACGCTGCTCCGCGACAAGAACCGCTCGACCAAGGCCTTCCGCGAGCTGTTTCGCGAGATCGGCAACCTCCTTTGCTACGAGGTGACGCGCGACCTGCCGCTCGAAATGATCGAGATCGAAACGCCGTTCGCGCCGATGAGATCGCCGATCCTGTCCGGCAAGAAGCTGGTGCTGGCGCCGATCGTGCGCGCGGGAATGGGATTCCTCGAAGGCATGCTCGAACTCGTGCCCGCCGCCCGCGTCGCCCATATCGGGCTGTATCGCGATCCGCGCACGCTGGTCGCCGTCGAATATTTCTTCAAGGCGCCCGAGGATATCGCCGAGCGCCTCGTGCTGGTGCTGCATCCGATGCTGGCGACCGGCAATTCCGCGGTGGCCGCGGTCGATCGACTGAAGGAAGCGGGTGCGCGCTCGGTCCGCATCGTGTGTCTGCTTGCGACGCCGCAGGGCGTCGACAAGGTCCAGGCGCATCACCCGGATGTGCATATCTGGACCGCGGCAATCGACAACGACCTCGACGCATCGGGCTATATCGTGCCGGGCGTCGGCGATGTCGGCGACCGCATGTACGGGACGAAGTGACACCGACCCCGCCCTTTGAGACGCGCCGCGTTCGCGGTGCTCCTCAGGATGAGGCCCGAAAGAGCAGAGCGAGCTAGTCCTTCTTCATCGCGGCAAGCAGCGCGATCCATTTGTCGCTGTCGGCGCGGATGAAAGCCTCGAACTCTTTCGGCGTGCCGCCGAGCGCGTCGATGCCTTGAGTCTGCATCGCCTTGATCACCGCTTCGGTCTTGAGCGCGTCGTTCGCAGCCTTCGACAGCTTGTCCACGATATCCGCGGGCGTGCCGGCGGGCGCGAGCAGGCCGATCCAGATGCCGACGTCAAAGCCGGGCATGCCGGCTTCGTCCATGGTCGGCAGATCCGGCATGATGCCGGCGCGCTTGGGCTGCGCCATGGCGAGCGCGTTCAGCTTCTGGTTTTTCACATGCGGCGCGAGCGTCGCCGCCACGTTGAACATCAATGTGATGCGGCCGGCGAGAAGATCGGTCAGAGCCTGGTTGCTGCCGCCCTGATAATGAACCGCAACGATCTTCGTCCCGGCCTTCTGGTTGAACAGCTCCGCCGCAAGATGGCTCGCGGTACCTGCGCCGGACGTGCCGAAAGTGAGGCTTTCGGGCTTGGCCTTGGCGAGCGCCAGAAGGTCCTTGACGCTTTTCACCTGCACATCGGGATGGGCGACGAGCATGTTCGGCACGACGCCGAGAAGTGCGATCGGCACCATCTGCCTGGCGAGGTCGAAGCCGGATTTCGTTTGCGCCGGATTGAGCGTCTGCGCCACCGTCGCCATGAACAAGGTGTAGCCGTCGGGTGCAGCGCGGGCGACGGTCTCCGCCGCGATCATCGAGGAATTGCCGGGCCGGTTTTCGACCACGACCGGCTGGCCGAAAACCTGTTCCATATGCTTGCCGACGAGGCGGGCCAGCGTGTCGGCGGTCGAGCCGGGGCCGAAACCGACCAGGATGCGAATGGTGCCGGACGGGTAGGTCTGGGCCGATGCCGGCACGGCCGAAGCAGCCAGCACAGCCGTCAGTATCAACGATGCGAAAAAGCGTGTCATTCTTCCTCCCCGTGGCGGCCGGTTGATCCGGCCATCTCCTGGCTGAGCGGCATCTTGGCCGCCGCAACGCGTGTCGGTCAAACCGCGAGGATTGCCGCTCACATCTGTTTTCGACGTTTGCTACGCGCATTTCGGGCCGTGAAAGGCCCGTCGCCGCCAAGTTTGACCAGTCAAACATATTGTTGACATAGCAACGCGTGGGACCTCTAGGTCGCCGCGCATAACGGACCGGACCAAATGCAGCTGCCGCTGGACAACACCATCGTCGTCGAACTCGGCCATAGCGTCGCCGCGCCGATCGCCGGCCTCGTACTCGCCGAACTCGGCGCGACCGTGATCAAGGTCGAAAACCCGCAGGGCGGCGACGACGCGCGCAACTGGGGACCGCCCTTCCTGCATGGCGCGGCCGGCATGTTCCAAGCCATCAATCGCAACAAATATTCGGTCGCGCTCGATCTGAAGAATGACGGTGAGCGCGAAACGCTGCGGCGCTACATCACCGAGCATGCCGACGTCGTAGTGCAGAATATGCGGCCGGGCCTCGTGGAGCGCTATGGCCTCGATGCCGCGACGCTGCGCAAGCACAGCCCGCAGCTGATCTATTGCAATCTTACCGCATTCGGCGCCGCGGGGCCTTTGAAGAACACGCCGGGCTACGACCCGCTGCTGCAGGCGTTCGGCGGATTGATGAGCGTGACCGGCCATGAAGGCGCCGAGCCGGTGCGCACGGGCCCCTCGATCATTGATCAGGGGGCCGGCATGTGGGCGGTGATCGGGATTCTCTCGGCGCTTCTGCGCCGCAAGGACAGCGGGGAGGGCTGCGAGGTCAATACCTCACTGTTCGAAACCGCTTTGTCGTGGATGTGCATGGCGACGGCGGCGTATCTCGCTTCCGGCAACGTGCCGAAGCGCGTCGGCTCCGAGAATGGCGGGATGGCGCCCTACAAGGCGTATCAGGCGGCGGACGGCTGGGTGGTGATCGCAGCGGCGAACGACAATCTGTTTCGCCGCTTCTCGCAGGCCGTGGGCCATCCGGAATGGGCGGACGATCCTGACATGAACACCAATTCGAACCGTGTCCGCAATCGCGTGAAGGTCAATGCGCTGGTCGCCGACGTGATCAGGACAAAGCCGCGTCAGTATTGGATCGATACGCTCGCTGCGGTGTCGGTACCATGCGCGCCGCTGCAGACGCTCGACGAAGTTCTGAATCACCCGCAGACCGCGGCGGTTGAAATGCTGCAGACGAGTGCCGACGGCAAGTTCCAGCTGATGGGCCTGCCGTTGCAATTCGATGGCGAGCGGCCGGCATTCCGCAAGAATCCGCCTGCGCTTGCCGAGGACAACGACGTGCTGCTGCCCAAAGGCGCACGTCGCGCCTGACCGCGCAACAACAAGAAGGAAAACGCATCATGGATGCCATCAACGCCGATGCGCTCGACGTGTCAGTGCCGCTTGGCGAGGATTATCCGGAGATCCGCGAAGGCGTGCGCGCGATCTGCAAAAAATATCCGGGTGAATACTGGCGCAAGCTCGAAGACAACGACGACTATGCGGAAGAATTCATCCAGGAACTGACGGACGCCGGCTATCTCGCCGCGCAGATCCCGGAGGAATATGGCGGCTCCGGCCTGCCGTTGCGCGCAGGCTGCGCGATCCTCGAAGAGATCAACGCCAATGGCTGCCAGGCCAATGCCGGCCATGCCCAGATGTACATGATGGGCATGCTGCTGCGGCACGGCAGCGAAGAGCAGAAGAACAAATATCTTCCGGGCATCGCGGCGGGCAAGATTCGCTACCAGGCCTTCGGCGTCACCGAGCCGACCACGGGCTCCGACACGCTGAAGCTGAAGACCAGAGCCGAGAAGAAGGGCGACCGCTACGTCATCAACGGCCAGAAGATCTGGACCTCACGCGCGCATAAATCCGACCTGATGACGCTGCTTGTGCGCACAACGCCGCTCGATCAGGTCAAGAAGCGCACCGAAGGCTTGTCAGTGCTGCTGGTCGACGTGAAGGATGCGCTCGGCAAGGGCCTGTCGATGCAGCGCATCGACACCATGATCAACCACCAGACCAACGCGGTGTTCTTCGACAATCTCGAAGTGCCGGTGGAGAATCTGATCGGCGAGGAAGGGCAGGGCTTTCGCTACATCCTCACCGGCATGAATTCCGAGCGCCTCGTCGCCGCTTCGCAATCCTCCGGCGATTGCCGCTTCTTCATCAACAAGGCCGTGGCCTATTCCAAGGAGCGCGAGGTGTTCGGCCGCCCGATCGGCCAGAACCAGGGCATCCAGTTTCCGCTGGCGCGCTGCTATGCCGAGTGGAAGGCGGCCGACCTGATGATCCGGGCCGGCTGCGCGCTGTTCGAGGCGGGCAAGCCCTGCGGTGAGGAAGCGAACATGGCGAAGCTCCTCGCCAGCGAAGCGGCCTGGCATGCGGCGGAAGCCTGCATGCAGACCCATGGCGGGTTCGCCGCGGCGCGCGAATTCGATGTCGAGCGCAAGTGGCGCGACGCGCGCATCTCGCTGATCGCGCCGATTTCCACCAACCTGATCCTCGCCTATATCGGCCAGAATGTGCTGGGCATGCCGCGGTCGTATTGAACGCTGCGCGACTGGAGACCACGGAAATGCCCCCGGCTGAACGCCGGGGGAGAGCCGGGATAACCGTCGTCCGCGTTTAGTGTGCGGACTTCAGACGATGTGCCAATCGGTCGAGACGATGCCCAGGTCTTTTTGCGCCAGGATCTGATCGCCGTTCATCTGCCATTCCGCGACGGCACCGGTTGCCGCGTTCTGCAGCAGCAGGTCAGCCTTGCCGTCATGGTTGAAGTCGCCGACCTGAGCGACGTCCCAACCCTTTGCCGTAAACCCAGCGTTAGTGTTGCTCAGGATGTTGGCGCCATTCATCTGCCACAGCACAAGCTGGCCGTTTGCATCATTGTGCCAGAGGATGTCGTCCTTGCCGTCACCGTTGAAGTCGCCGGTCCCGGCAAAGTGGAAGGCGTCACCCATCGTGTAGTCCGACCGCTGGCCGACCTTCGCGCCGTCCATCTGCCACATTGCGACGTTGCTGCCATTGCGCAGCAGAAGATCGGCCTTGCCGTCGCCGTTGAAGTCGGCGGTGTCCTGGATGGTCCAGCCCGCCGCGATGGTGCCGACATTCGTCGTGGTGTGCGAAGCACCGTTCATGGTCCACATCTGAACCTGTCCGGCGCTTGTATTGTGCCACAGCACCTCGGCCTTGCCGTCACC
>NZ_DATMRX010000343.1:0-8120 GCF_035565855.1 Pseudorhodoplanes sp. | reverse complement strand
TCCACCACCGACGAGAACGGCCAGCGGCCATTGACGATGAAGCCGCCGTCGACCTTGCGCGCGCGCCCGGCGGCGAGCGCGATCGACGAAGCGATCAGCGCATCCGGATTGGCGTCCCAGACCTCGTGCTGCGTTTCCGGTTCGTAATAGCCCAGCATCCAGTGATGACAGGCCATGTTGCCGACGCTCCAGGCCGTCGACGGGCAGCCGCGCGCGAGTTCGGCGGGGATATCGACCACCGCGACGAAGTCGAGCTCCATCCCGCCAAAAGCACGCGGCTGATGAAACCGGAACAAGCCGGTTTCGTGCAGCAATTGCTCATTGTCGCGCGTCAGCTGGCGGGCATCTTCCGACGCCTGCGCGCGCTCGCGCAGGATCGGCACGATCTCGCGCGCCCGCCGCATCGCTTCATCGTAGCCGATCCCGGAAAAATCCCGCCGTTCGGCTTGCGGCAGCGTGCCGGTCTTGGGCGGGTTCGTTCCGGTCATGGCGCCCTGGCCCGAGATGTCCCGCATGCTCACCGACGTTGTTCCTAGATCGCGACGCGAACCGGATCGTACTCGAAAACCCAGTCGTAGCGCTGTTTGACCTTCTCCTCCTGCCACTCGGTGTCGACATAGCGCGCGGCGCCTTCGGCATTTCCGAGCGCCGGATTGTGGAAGCGGGTGGCATTGTCGTTCGCGGCACGGACCAGTCGCGCGGTGCGTTCGATGCGCGCACTTTCATAAGCCTGCAACGCCGCCGGCACTTCGGCATGTTTGTCGAGACAGCGCGCGAGGACGATGGCGTCCTCCAACGCCATGTTCGCGCCCTGCGCCATCATCGGTAGCGTCGGATGTGCAGCATCCCCAAGGAGGCTGACGCGTCCGACCGTCCAGCGCTCGAGCGGTTCGCGGCCAAGCAGCGCCCATTTGTACGGCACTTCGATATTGCGGATGAGGGTATGCACGTCCTCGTTCCAGCCGCGAAAATCATTCAGCGCTTCTTCGGTCGTGCCGCGTTCGGTCCAGCTCTCCACCCGCCAGTCGCGTTCGATCGCGCCTCCGACATTCATCAAAGCGCCTGCGCGGACGGGATAGTGGACGACGTGGCCGCCGGGGCCCACCCAATTGGTGCCGACCGGGCGATGCAGCCGTTCCGGCAGGCGCTCCATCGGAATGAGACCGCGCCAGATCATCAATCCGGTGAAATGCGCCGGCATCTGGCCGAACAAGCTATTGCGGATGCGCGAATGCACGCCGTCCGCACCGATCAATGCATCACCGCGAAAGCGGGCGCCGTCTTCGGCGATGACGGTGACGCCGGCATCGTCCTGTTCGAAGCCGGTGACGCGGGTGTTCACCGTGATCGCATCAGGCGCGAGCGCCGTCACCGCATCGAGCAGGATGCGATGCAGGTCGCCGCGGTGAATCATGAAATAGGGAGCGCCGTAACGCTGCCGCGACACCGCGCCGAGGTCGAACAATTTCCAGGTCTCGCCGGTGCTCCAGAGCCGGATTTCCTTGCCGACCGGCTCGCACCACACCTTCTCCAGGGCGGGTTTGAGACCAAGCGAAAACAGCGCATGCGCGCCGTTGGCCGAGATCTGCAAGCCGGCCCCGATTTCCGCGAGTTCGCTCGCTTGTTCGAGGACGCTCACGCGATAGCCGCGAGACAGTAACGCAAGGGCCGCGGTCAGGCCGCCGATTCCGGCGCCTGAAATCAGGATATGGGGACGAGGGGACATAGTTGATCCGGCGACATCAGGGAGGCGGAGTTTTCAACTCCGGGCGCTCTCGCGCAAGATCAAATCCGGGTCGTGAGATGTCCTGCAGAGGACGTGCGTGGTCGTCGCATAGCGCGGAACGTCAGCGTGCGCCGGCGGGCGATCAGGGCGTGCTCTTTGCGAGCGGCGCATAAGCCGCGCGCAGGCGCTGATTGGGCCCGTCCTTCCGGTCATCTACCCGGCGTGCAGCATCGTGGATTTCGGTCCACGCTCGGCGGATACTGTCGTCGTGCTGCTGCTGGGCCGGCGGGATCGTCGGCGGGATCAGACGTGTCGGCGCGGGGATCACATCGAGCGGGGCGCGCGTCGCTCCGGGCGCGGGCTCGGAGCGGGGAAGGGATTCGTTGCGCGCTGCTGCCGGTGCGACGGATGCCGGGAGAGGCTGCGCCGGAGCGGGTTGCAGCGGAATCGCCGGCTGTGGCGGGAGCGATTGAGGTGCAATTCGCGCGGGCGGCGATTGCGCCGTGTCACGGTTGGCGTGGCCGTGTCCGATCTGACGCGCGGGGGCGACGAAGGGCACCACCTCGACGCGGCGCGTCGGCACATTGTCCGTCCCCTTTTGCTGAAGCAACGGCGTGAGCGCGGCGATCTCCGCCTTGATCGCGGCGATTTCAGTCTCGGCGCGCTTGAGCGCGATGTCTTTTGCGGCCAATTCGATCCGCAGCGTATTGCGGTCCTGCTCGGCCGCGTGCAGGGCGGCGTCACGGGCGGCGAGGTCACGCGCCATGGCCGCGATGTCGGCATCGGCGCTGCCCCGCGCCGCAGATCGATCTGCGCCGCCGCGTCGCATGGCATGCAAGGCTTCACGCGCTTCGCTTTCGCGCGCCTTGCTCGCACGCAGTGCCTCTTTGCCGGCTGCAACCTCCTGCTGGGCGACGGCGACAGCGGCGTCCTTCGTGGACAGGTCGTTGCGCAAAGCCGCGTTTTCATGCTGCAAGCCGCGCAAGGCCATGTCGCGCGCGGCAAGCTCGTCGCGCAGCGATGCAAGCTCACGTTCCGCCGCCTGCAATGCGGCTTCCTTGCTGGCCCGATCCCGTTGCAGGAGGGTAATCTCGCCCTCGATCGCGCCGAGGGTGACGTCCTTGTCGGCAAATCCGCGCCGCGCTTCGCGCAGTTCGTCGCGGGCGGCCTGCTCGCGGCCTTCGCTGTCGCGCAACGCTTTGGTGAGGGTTTCGACTTCCTGCTTCAGCCGCTCGATGAGCTGGTTCCGCCTGGCAAGATCCGTGGCATGCGCGACGGTTCTGTCCTTGAGCTTTTCGATCTTGAGTTCCAGGTCGCGGGTCGCGGCGGCGAAACCGGCCCGGATGGTGTCTTTTTCTGCGCGGATTTCCTGCATGGATACGGGCAGGTCGTCGTAGCGCTCGCGCGCGAGACGCGTCGCCCGGTTATGCACCGCCGGCATGACCATCAGTGCGGTCAGCCAGGCGAGGCAGAAGCCGATACCGCCGAACATCAGATATTCGAGTGGGATGCCAAACATCACAGCGTCCGCGACAGAGTTTCAAGACGACCCGTCGCATGCGGGCCACGCGGCTTCAAGCGGCGCCCGGTGTTAACCTGAATACGCGAACCCGACCGACCGATCCATTTCCCCCGGACTCCGTTATCGTGCCGCCACCGGATCGAAGCATAAAGCGAGGCCCCATGCGCTACGAGCTTTATTACTGGCCGCAAATCCAGGGACGGGGCGAGTTTGTGCGCCTTGCGCTGGAAGAGGCCGGCGCGGATTATGTCGATGTCGCCCGCATGTCGGGCGGCGAGGACCGCATGATGGCGCTGATGCAGGCGCCGGGTCCGAAGACGCCGCCCTTTGCGCCGCCATTCCTGAAAGCCGGCAAGCTCCTGATCGCCCAGACCGCGAATATTCTTTTGTATCTCGGCGATCATCTCGCTCTTGCGCCGAAATCGGAAGCGGGGCGTCTGTGGGTGCATCAATTGCAGCTCACCATTGCCGACCTCGTCGTCGAGGTCCACGATACGCATCATCCGATCGGATCGGGGCTTTATTACGAAGAGCAGAAGCCGGAATCGGCGCGCCGCGCCGAAGACTTTCGCGCCCATCGCGCGCCGAAATTCTTTCAGTATTTCGAGCGCATCCTGGCGCATTCGGACGGTCCTTACCTGACCGGCCGGCGCGCAACCTATGCCGATCTGTCGCTGTTCCAGGTGGTGGAGGGCATGCGCTACGCTTTTCCGATCCTCAGCAAGCGACTGGCAAAGAAGCACCCGCACATCGTCGAACTGCATCGCAAGGTCGCGATGCGATCGCGCATCGCCGCTTATCTCAAGAGCGAGCGGCGGATTGCATTCAACCAGATGGGCATCTTCCGCTGCTATGAGGATCTCGACGGCTGAGCCATTGCTTATGCGCTGGCCGCGCGATCATGGTCCCGCAATCATGGGCCGGAGTGGGCAGGCCGGTTGTTGACTCGTCCGGGAGCCTCCAACATTCTCCCGTCAACCGCGAATGATGAATAGGGATGCGCCTTGAAACTCCTGAGCTTCCGCTGGAAGAACCGCGATCGCATCGGATTTGCGCTCGACGATGACCGGATCGTTGATCTTGCAGAGGTCTCGGCCGCGCTAGGCGGGGAGCCGTATCCCGACATGCTCGCGCTGATCGAGGCGGGAGAGGCAGGTACGCGCTTTCTGCGCGACGCGCAGGCCTTCGCAAAAGACAATCTCGGCCGCCTGACCGTCATTCCCGAAAGCGAAATTGTCTATCACCCGCCGGTACGCCGGCCATCCAAGATCTGCGGCGTCGCACTGAACAATTCCGCGAGCAACGAACGCAAGATTTCGGCGCCCGATCATCCGCTGTTCTTTCTCAAGCCCGCATCATCGCTCGTCGGGCACAAGCAGCCGATCGAGGTCTATGACTATTACGGGTCTGTCCACCCGGAACCGGAGCTGGCGGTCATTATCGGCAAGACCTGCCGGCATGTGGACGCCAGGAACGCGCTCGATGTCGTGTACGGCTATTCCATCCTGAACGACATGACCGGCAACTTCATGCGCTCGCAGGACATGGTGCATTATTATGCGCTCTATCCCTCGAAGGATGACCCGACCAAGGTCGAGCGGCGTGAACAGCATCTGTCCTACACTGCGCGCTACAAGGGCTCCGACACCTTCGGCCCGTTCGGCCCCTATCTCGTGACCAAGGACGAGGTGCCGGACCCGCACAAGCTCGACGTTCTGGCGTGGCACAAGGACGAATTGATCGCCGAGGATTCGACCGCCTTCTACACCTACGGCGTGCCGGACGTGATCGCCTATGTCACGCGCTATCATTCGCTGTGGCCGGGAGACGTGATCTCCATGGGCACCGCCTTCCGGCCGGGTGGCGCGCGGCGCAGCCTGCATACGGCGAATATCACTGCCTATGGCGGCCCGGTCAGCGTGGCGATCACTGGCCTCGGCACGCTGGTCAATCCGGTCCGCAAGATGGACGAGGTTTCGGCGACCGCCGCCGAGTAATCAGCGTTTCAGGGCACGCACGCGTCATCGGCCTGCCACCGTGCCGAGCCGTCCGGCTTTCGTGCTGTTGCCGCAGCCGTGCGCCGTCGCATGCCCATCACATGGGCCTGGCACGGAGGCTTTGGATATTGGCGCTGAATCGATTTTTGGTATTGCTATGAGGCGACCCGCTGTGCCGAAATGGATCCGCCGACATGCTCCAATGGCTGCACAACCTTCCGCTCCCTGTCGGGCTCGTCCTGGTCTGCGCCGCGTTCGTGATCCCGACGCTGGTCGGCTCCTATCTTCTCCAGCCGCAGGTGGCGCGGCTGTTTCGCGGCGAGCGCGATATCAACACCGTGCTCGGCTTCCTCTTGAACACCTTCGCGCTGTATTTCGGAGTGCTGCTCGCGCTTCTGTCGATCGCGGTTTTCGAAAATCACAACAAGGCCGAGGACGCCGTGGTGCGGGAGGCCGCCGCGCTGATCAAACTCTATCGTGACGTCCAGCACTATCCCGAGGACGCCCGCCTGGAACTGGTCAACGTTCTCGACCGCTATGTCGACGAGGTGGTTGGGCCGGGATGGGAGGTGCAGCAGCGCGGCGAGGTCAACCCGCAGGAGATCGCCATCGTCGGCGAACTGCACGGCGCCCTGGCACGGCTCGCGCCGGACAATGTGGGGCAGGGGGTGCGTTATGCACAGTCGCTGCGTGTGCTCGACGATTTCGTCGAGGCACGGCGGCTGCGCATTTCGGGAGGAAGCAGCGCCATCCCGCGGATCATGTGGTTCATTGTGCTGGTCGGCGCGGTGGTGAACGGCATCGTGATCTGGATGTTCGACCTGCGGCCGTTCACGCACGCGATCATCGGCGGGACGCTGTCGCTGTTTATCGCGCTTGTGATCTTCATGATCGCGGTGCTCGATGCGCCGTTCAGGGGAAGCTATGGCGTGACGCCCGACGCCATCGCGAGGGTCCACTCCCAGACCGGTATGCACCGCACAAAGTGATGGCGCGGCGAGCGGGGCTCCGCGCTCGCGCGCGTCAAGCCCGCGCCGCGCTTCTTATTTTTTCTTCACCTCGTTGCAGGTCACGACCGCCGGCTTGTCGCCCGGTTGCTTAGCGCCGGCCTGGAGGTAGCAATAGGACAGCGTATTGCCCGTCAGTTTGCCGGCAAAATATCCGTCGGTGTCCGACATCATGACGGTGACATCATCGAGACCCACGGTTCCGATGAACGGCTCGGTCGTTGGTTTGCCTCCGGATGAGCTGTCGCCGGCGATGATGGTTTCGCCCCAGAAGCGGCGGCCGTCCTGGCCGGTGACCCTGAAGGTGACCTCCCGATCGGCCGTCAAAGGCTTTTGCCAGGTGCCCTTGCTGTCGGGCCAGTGAGGTCCGCCGGCGCCGGCGATGATAGTGTGGGTCAGTCCGACCCAGTCTCCCTTCATGTCCGCTGCATTGGCGGTCATCGCGGTCATGGCGGTGAAAAGCAATCCGAGCTGACAGGCTTTCATTTCAACCTCGCGATTCAATGGGATCGCGATCGTTGCATGGCGATGTGCTGTTGCAAAGCGGTTGCGGCTCGTTTCGCGATGCGTGCCTTACTCATTGCTAAGACGAAGGTTCGAAATGCGTCATTGGCAATCGGTCGACGGCTTTCATTTGAGGCGCTGCAGCCATCGCTTGTTCAGATGCCGTGAATCATGACGCCAATGGCAAAGGGCAGGATCGGCGAGACATACAACGGCAGCGCCGCGATCAGGAGGAGGCTCGCAACCCGAGCCGTCGCCCCGCAATGGCAAATCCCATCGTTGCCAGCGCGCAGAGCGGCGCCGCGACACCCGCGAGGAACGCCTCGCTGCGGCTGAACAGCCATTGCGCCTGCCCGCCCGTGAGCGTGACGATCGCTTTTCCGTAGAAGTTGGAAAAATACCAAAGCGCCAGCGCCGCGACTGCAACGATGACGACGCGCAGGAGGCTTCCGGCTATGGTCGAGATGGGCATTTGCGACACCTCTGCTATTGTCGCCCGACACGCGCTCCCGGTTCAATGGCAGGACGCGATGCGCCGCGATGCAGACTTGCTGCGTCACAATTGCCGCGTACCATTGTCCACGACGGAATGCATTTGAGAGGTCCGGCCATGCGAAATTGCGCAATCGGGTTGTTTGTTGCTGCTGTCGTGCTGCAAGGCGGAGGAGCGTCGGCGCAGGACAATGCGTCCTGCCCGGAGACCAACGAGCGCACCAATCTCGCGCTCGCGCGGGCCTGGCACGAGGACGTCGTCAATCAGCGCAAGCCCGAAGTGCTCAAGGACATCCTGTCGGACCGGCTCGTCCATCATGCGTCCGGCGGCTATCCGAAGCGGATGGACGCCAAGGGCGTCGCCGCAATGATGGATGATTTCCTGAAAGCCTTTCCGGATCTGCGCATCACCTTCGATCTGCTCGAGCCGCGCGGTGAATACGTGATGCAGCGCTACACCGCGACCGGAACGCAGCGTGGCCCGCTCGGCGACATCCCGGCCACCGGCCGCAAAGCGACCTGGACCGGCATCAACATCTTCCGCATCGCATGCGGGCGCATCGCCGAGGTGTGGTCGGAGGTGGACGCGGCGGGACGGGCGAAGCAGCTGACGGAGAAGTAGGGGGGCGTTGAGCGAGGTGAAGCAGGCGGGGTTGCTTCTCGCGCGCCGCGCTTCTGGCAACGACGGAGAGATATGGGCGAACGCGCTAGTGTCGCCAGCTCACGCTGGCCATGTGACTGACCATCTTGCTGACACCGGTCCGATAGCGGCCGCCATGTGCGACGTGGTCATAGGCTGCAACGAGCAAAAGCGCGACAAGATAACCCGCAACCATTCGCATGGGAATGCTCCCTCAGCTGCAGTTGCTCTG
>NZ_DATMRX010000342.1:0-2810 GCF_035565855.1 Pseudorhodoplanes sp. | reverse complement strand
CGGCGTCGGCGGTGCATCGCGGTGCGCAAATTCGGCTCCGGTCGTCAGGCGCAGGCCCTGCTCCATCGGAACCACGGCGTAACCGACTTCGGCATCGAGCACCGGGCGGTTCAGCCCGCGATTGCCCAGCGGACGGAAATGCCGGTGATAGCCGCGCTTCACCTCGAGCGGCAATTTGAGGCCGAGCGGATCGAGCACTTCGGTCGCCCAGGGGCCGAGCGCAACCACGGCGGCGGTCGAATCCACCGGCCCTTCCGATGTATCGACCCGCCAACGCCCGTCGGCGCGGTGCAGCGAACGCGCATCGCCGGTCAATGTGACGCCACCCAGCGAGCGGAAGAGTTCGACATAGGCGCGGGTCACCGCTAGCGGATTGCTCACGCTCGCCGCCTGCGGCCAGAAGATGCCGCGCTCGAACACCGGCGACAGGCCGGGCTCCAGCGCAAGCGATCCGTTGAGATCGAGCGGTTCGAATGCAAGTCCCGCCGCCGCGATGGCATCGAGATCGGGCTGCGCGTCATTGAACGCGCGCGTCGTGCGGTAGACCTTCAGCCAGCCATTGGTGCGCAGATAGCGCTCCGAACCGGAATCCCGCATCAGCAATTCGTGCTCGGCGATCGATGCCGCAAAGAGCGGGCGCATTTTCTCGGCGAATTCGAACATGGCTTCGCCGCGCGAATGCCGCAGATAGGCGAACAGCCACGGCGCAAGACGCGGCAGATAGGACAGATGGTAATTTGCTTCGGGCGCCTGCTTGAAGATGATCTTGAGCAGAGCCGACGGCTTCAGCGGAAACGGATACGGGAAATAGGTATTGCCCTCGATGATGCCGGCATTGCCGTAGGAGGTTTCCTCACCCGGCCCGCGGCGGTCGACCAGCGCCACGGCGAGCCCACGCCTCGCCAGATGGACGGCTGCGGCCACTCCGACCATTCCGGCGCCCAGAACAACAGCATCGGTGCGGGCCATGATGTCCCCAGGCTTCAGCGGCCGGTCATGCGGCCGGGCGATTTCGGCGGTGTCATTGCCATAGAAATATGGATTACGCGAGCGCCGTGCAGTATCAGGCGCAATGCTCTTTTTTGACGCAGTTCTTGCCGCGTTAGCATGGCTGGGGCGGCAAGGGACGCGCGCGCTGGCCCTCTCGGTCTTTGTCGGAATCGCATTGCCACCGCTCGCGGCGGTGCTGAAGAATGTCTTTGTCGAGGCGCTGCTGGTGTTGCTCCTGCTCGCCTTCCTGCGCGTCGATCCCGGCATGCTGTTCCGGCATTTCCGGCGCCCCGGCCTCATCATTGCCGCGAGCCTGTGGACGCTTTTGGGGGTTCCCATGATCCTGTGCGGCAGCGCCATTGCGCTCGGTCTGCCGCAGGTCTCGCAGGCGATCTTCCTTGCGCTGGTCCTGCAAGCGGTCGCTCCGCCGGTCATCGGCTCGCCGGCGCTCGCCGCTCTCCTTGGCCTCGACGCCGCACTGTCCCTCGCAACGCTGATCATCGCGACCGCGGCAACGCCACTCACGGTGCCGATGCTCGCGACATTCTTCGTCGGCCCGGCGCTCGAGATTTCCCCGCTGTCGCTTGGCGCGAAGCTGCTGGCGATGCTTGGCGCCACGGCCCTCAGCGCCTTCGCGATCCGCTGGCTCAAGGGCAGCGCCTTCGTGGCGCGTCACAGCGGTCCGATCGACGGGCTTTCGGTTGTCGCACTCTTCGTCTTCGCGATCGGGCTGATGGACGGGGTCGGCTGGCGCATCCTGACGGAGCCGCTCCTCGTTGCAACGCTGACCGTGTTTGCCTTCGCCCTCTCCGCAATCCTGATCGTCACCACCTGCCTGATTTTCCACCGGGCCGGACGTTCGGCGGCGCTGGCGCTCGGGCTCGCCGTGGGCAGCCGCAATATGGGGCTGATGGTCGCCGCCGCCGGCGGGGCTGTGCCGGAACTGACCTGGCTGTATTTTGCCGTCGCCCAGTTTCCGATCTACACGCTGCCGCACCTGTTGCGGCCGTTGGTGCACCGCTGGGTCGGGCCCGGCCTTTTGCCCGCGGGCGACAGCGGTGTTAGACCGACCCCCGACCCATGACCGAGACCGCCATGTCGAGACCATTGCTGATAGCGCCGTCCATCCTTGCATCCGACTTCGCCAAGCTCGGCGAGGAAGTGCGTGCGGTCGATGCGGCCGGCGCCGACTGGATTCATCTCGACGTCATGGACGGACATTTCGTGCCCAACATCACCTTCGGTCCGGATGCGGTGAAGGCGATGCGGCCCTTTTCGAAGAAGATCTTCGACGTGCATCTGATGATCGCGCCGGCCGATCCGCATCTGGAGGCCTTCGCCAAGGCCGGTTCCGACATCATCACCGTGCATGTGGAAGCCGGTCCCCATCTGCACCGCTCGCTGCAAACCATCCGCAATCTCGGCAAGAAGGCGGGCGTGACGATGAATCCGGGCACGCCGGAAAACACCATCGAGCACGTTCTCGATCTGGTCGATCTGGTGCTCGTGATGTCGGTCAATCCCGGCTTCGGCGGGCAGGCCTTCATTCCGGCCGCGGTGGAAAAGATCGCGCGCATTCGCGCGATGATCGGCGCACGGCCGATCGACATCGAGGTCGATGGCGGGATCACGCCGGACACGGCTCCGCAAGTGGCCGCAGCCGGGGCCAATGTGCTGGTCGCCGGCTCCGCAATCTTCAAGGGCGGCGCGGCCGCCTACCAGAGCAACATCGCGGCGATCCGTCACGCTGGCGCGCTGGCGCGCGGCGAAGCGACGTGATCGCACCGGCCCATGCCCTGACCGAGCTTGCCGACACGTTG
>NZ_DATMRX010000341.1:0-13388 GCF_035565855.1 Pseudorhodoplanes sp. | reverse complement strand
CGCCGCGCGCTCGCGCGATCTGAATGCCGAGCGAACCGACGCCGCCGGCGCCGGCATGGATCAGCACCCGCGTGCCGGACCCGACATTCGCGACATCGACCAGCGGGATATAGGCGCTGGTGCCGGCGAGCGGCACCGCTGCCGCGTCGATGAACGTCACGTTATCCGGAAGCACCGCGAGATTGGCTTCCGGCATCGCGACCTGATCGGACCAGGTGCCGCGGCCACGCGGCGCGAGGAAGGCAACGCGCTTTCCGACAAGCGATGCATCGGCGCCGGCGCCTGCGGCAGTAACGACACCTGCGCCGTCGCGCCCCGTAACCATCGGCGATGCCAGTGGCGCGCCTCCCGCCATGCGGCCGGACCGGATTTTCCAGTCGATCGGATTGACGCTCACGGCATGGACATCGATCAGCACTTCGCCATCGGCCGGGACCGGTGACGCATCGTCTTGGATTTGCAGCACTTCGGGGCCGCCGTAAGCATTGAACTGGATTGCGCGCATGGTGCCTGTTGTTTCTGTGTGAGCCGACGATGCATCCGCGGATGCGGCGCTTGACGGGCGAACAATAACATACAGTATACTAATTTCAGCAAGCCCGGATCGCCGGACTTCGCGCTTGCGATCAAAGGCGGAGCAGTCGATGCGCGATTTCGCAAGGCGAAACAGAAGCGCGAGGGCGGATCAGCGCCGTCCCATCTGCGCGCGATCGCCGCAATCCGATGTCATCGGGCATGCGATTTGCAAAGCTGACACGCCAGCAAAATCCGACGCGCCGAGCAACATCGGCGCGCGTTGCAAAGCCGTAACTTGCCGGATCGCCACCTGACCCATCAATCTGCAGCCGACGGCCCGCAGACGCACATACTCAATACAACAAAGAACAGGGGAACAACACGATGAGCGCCGAACTTACCAAACGCGAATTCGTATCGCTGATGCTCGGTCTTCCGGCGACGACGTTTCTTCCGCATCTTGCCGGCGCGCAATCGGCCGATACGCCGCTGAACATCGCCTTCATCGCCGACGTGCAGAGCTGGGATCCGACCGCCGTCACCTTCCCGGTGGGCCAGTCGATCTTCAAATGCGTTTACGATTCGCCGCTGACCTATTCGTCGGACCAGAAGCTGCAGCCGCGACAGATCGTGTCGCGCAAGTGGCTTGACGACAATTCGACGCGTCTCGAAATCACGTTGCGCGACGACATCTTCTTCCATGACGGCTCGAAGCTGACCACTGAAGACGTCAAGTATAGCTGGGTGACGCGCCCGCAAAAGGACAAGCGGCTCGCGGTTGCTGGTCTCCTTCAGGACCTGAAGGATGTCGAGATCATGTCGCCGACCAAGGCGGTGCTGGTCTATTCCAAGCCGTCGCCGTCCGCCGAATTCTATCTCGGCTTCCTCACCGTCTATATCATCCCCAAGGCCTATCACGAGAAGGTCGGCGACGAGGGCTTTCTCGCCAAGCCGATCGGGGCGGGGCCCTACAAGCTCGTCGATTATCAGCGCGGCTCGCGCATGGTGATGGAAGCCTTCGACAAGTATTGGGGCGGCGTACCGGCGATCAAGAGCGTGACCTTCCAGGTGCTGCCGGAGGCCTCGACGCGTGTTGCGGCGATCGAATCCGGCCGGGTCGATGTCGCGATCCAGTTGCCGTTCCGCGAGGCAGTCCGCCTGCAGAAGAATCCGCAGCTCAGTGTCAACCTGTTTCCGCAGGCCGAAATCTACATGCTGCAGATCCCGAGCTATGTGGACACCTACCAGAACAAGGATGTCCGCACCGCTTTGCACATGGCGATCGACAAGGCCGCGCTCGCCAAGGCGTTCTTCAACAATCTCGCCAAGCCTCTGCAGGTGCTGGCGACGCCGGGCTCGAGCGGCGACGTGCCGGGCTACACCTTCCCGTTCGATCGCAAGAAGGCGACCGAGACGCTGGAAAAGGCCGGTTTCAGCAAGGCCAAGCCGCTGCAGATGACCTTCTGCACCACCAACGGCACATTCCCGAACGACTACGAGATCGCCCAGGCGATCGCCGCGATGTGGCGCCAGATCGGCGTCGATGTGAAGCTCGAGGAAATCACCGTCGCGAAATATCTCGAGCTCAATCACGCGGCCAAGCTGCCGGGCATCATGCTCTATAGCTGGGCCAATGCGACGGGCGACCCGGAGAATTATTCGGGCCGCATCCTCAATCCGGCATTGCGCTTCTCGGCCTGGAAAGAGCCCGCCAACAAGGACCGCATCGCGAAATTGTTCGCCATGAAGCTCGGCGACGAGCGGCTCGAGGAATACCGCAAGCTGAACAAGGATGCGTCCGAAAACACCTGGAGCATCCCGCTGCTGCAGCCGGTCGCCAGCATGGTGACCAAGAAGTCGGTGTCGATCCCGACCTATTCGCAGGGCTATGTGCTGCCGGCGGAAGCCAAGCGGACGGCATAGAGGAGCAGGGGGCGCGTTGCTTTCAATCCGCTCGTCCCCGCGAAAGCGGGGACTCAGATTGCAAGCGCTGGATTCCCGCCTTTGCGGGAAAGAGCGGAGCCTTTGGGCTCCGCTCCACAATTGAACCCGCAGTCATGTTCAACTCTCTCATCAACGTTGCAGCACGGCGCCTCGCGGGCGCTGTCCCGACCGTGCTGCTGCTGTCGATGGTGGTGTTCTTTGTGCTGCGTGCGCTGCCGGCGGACCCGCTGGCGCTGCTGCTGCCGCCCAATGCCACGCAGGCCGACGCCGAGGTGGTGCGCAAGGCGCTCGGTCTCGACCGCTCGATCATCGTTCAATATCTGATCTGGCTGCGCGACGCGCTGTCGGGCAACCTCGGCAATTCGATTGCGTTTCGCGAACCGGTGATGCGTCTTCTGGCGAATTCGCTGCCGGCGACGCTCGAATTGTCCTTCGTCGGGCTGGCCTTCGCGCTGATCATCAGCATCCCCGGCGGACTTCTCCTTTACGGTACGCGCGGCACGTTCATCGAAAGCGTGCTCGACGTGATCGTGGTCTGCATGCTGTCGATCCCGTCCTTTCTTTGGGCCATCTTTCTCCTGCTCGGCTTCGGCGTGATGCTCGGCTGGCTGCCGTTTTCGGGGCGGGTCGATCCCGGCATCGTCATCCCGGATGGCACCGGATTCCTGCTCATCGACTACATCGTCGCCGTGCAATGGGGCTATTGGCAGAATGCGTTCTCGCACCTCATCCTGCCGGCCATGGCGCTGGCGCTCGGCTTCTCGCCTTTGGTGATCCGGGTCCTGCGCTCCTCGCTGCTCGAAGCCTCGGAGGATCATTATGTCACCGTGGCGCGGCAGCGCGGCCTGAACGAGCGGCAGATCATCCTCAAGCACATGCTGCGCAATTCGGCGCTGCCGACCATCACCCTGATCGGCGCGCAATTCGGCTTCCTGTTCGGCGGCACGCTGCTCGTCGAAACCATCTTCTCCTATCCGGGGATCGGCAACCTGATGGTGCAGGCTGTGCGCAATCACGACCTGCCGCTGATCCAGGGTATCGCGCTCGTCTTCTGCATCACCACGCTTGCAATCAACACGGTCGTGGACATCCTCTATGTCGTCCTCAATCCAAAGCTCCGCCGCGCTTGAGGCGCCACGGCCGCCTTCGGCGCTCGCCGAGGCGCTGCGCCAGGCGATGCGCTCGCCGCGCGTCGTCATCGGCGGGGCGATCGTGGTTGCCATGGTGATCTGCGCGGTCTTCGCGCCGCAGATCGCCCCGAACGATCCGGCCAATCAGGACCTCCTGAACATGCTGCTGCCGCCGATGTGGGAAGAGGGCGGCAGCGCCGATTATCCGTTCGGCACCGACAGTCTCGGCCGCTGCATTCTCTCGCAGATGATCTATGGCGCGCGGGTCGCGCTGTTTGTCGGCTTCGTTGCGGCGATCGGCGCGACCTTGCTCGGCACGACGCTGGCACTGCTCGCCGGCTATTTCGGCGGCTGGATCGACCGCGCCATCAGCCATCTCGTCGATCTGTGGATGTCGCTGCCACCTGTGGTGCTGTCGGTGACGCTGATGGTCGGCTTCGGCACCGGCGTCGGCAATGTGATCCTGTCCATCGTCCTCGTCGACTGGACGCGGTTCTGCCGGGTGGTGCGTTCGGAAGTCATGGTGGTCGCGCGAAAGGATTTCGTCGCCGCGGCAAAGCTGCTCGGCTTCGGCAATATCCGCATCATCCTGCGCGAGATCCTTCCGAGCGTCACGCCCCTGATCATCACGCTGTTCACGCTACAGGTCGGGATCGGCATCATTGTCGAGGCGATCCTGAGCTTCGTCGGCCTGAGCGTGCCGGCCGACGTTCCGGCCTGGGGCCAGATGATCGCGCAGGCGCGTAATTATATGTATCAGGCGCCGTGGGGCATCATCCTGCCGATCATCGCGATGTTCGTCACCGTGCTCGGCTTCAACTTGCTCGGCGAGGGGCTGCGCGTCGCCCTCGATCCGCGCCTGCGCAAGCGGAATATCTGATGGCGCCGGTTCTCACCTTCAACGACGTCACGGTGACCGCGCGCATCGAGCGGCGCAACATCGATGTGCTCCGCGAGATTTCCTTCACGCTGGCGCCGGGCGGCATCGTCGGCCTTGTCGGCGAATCCGGCGCCGGCAAGAGCATGATCGGGCGGGTGATTTCCGGCCTGCTGCCGGACAATTTTTCCGTCAGCGCCGGCAAGGTGGAATTCGAAGGCGCGGACCTCACCGCGCTCAGCAAGAGAGAGCGCCGCGCGCTGCTCGGCCGCCGCATCGCCTTCATTCCGCAGGAGCCCCTGAGCGCACTCAATCCGGTGCGCACCATCGGCTCGCAGTTCTCGGAACATTTGCGCCATATCAGCATCGAGAAAAATCGGCACCGCGCCCTGATGATCGAGCGGCTGCAGCAGGTGCAACTACGCAATGCTGAAGAGGCGCTTCTGCGCTATCCGCATGAATTGTCGGGCGGGCAATGCCAGCGCGTGCTGATCGCGATGGCGTTCGCCGGGGAGCCGTCACTGGTCGTCGCCGACGAGCCGACCACGGCGCTCGACGTGATGACGCAGGCCCATATCGTGCGGCTGATCGCCGAGCAGCAGAAGCTGCACCACACCGCGCTGTTGTTCATCACCCATGATTTGCGGCTGGCGGGTCATGTCTGCCGTGACATTGGCGTCATGTATGCGGGCGACATGGTCGAATTCGGACCCGCGCCCGCCGTCCTGAAGGCGCCGTCGCATCCCTATACGAAGAGCCTTCTCGCTGCGATCCCGGAACTGACCGGGCCGCGCCGCGTGCTGCCTGCCTTGTCCGATCACATGCCGGGCCTTGCAAGCTTCGCAGGTCTCGCCGGCTGCCGCTTCTCGCCGCGCTGCGCGGTGAAGGATTCGCAATGCATGGCGACGCGGCTTCCGGCGCGTGCGGTCGGCGAAGGGCATTGGGTGCGATGTGCCGAGCGCTGCCAGGCCGCCGGCGACGCGCCTGTGGGCGACCTGATCAAATTGCCCGACGCTGCCAGCACGATCCCTGCCGTGTCCTTCGACAGGGTGCGGCTCAGCTATCATGCGTCGCGGGGATTTCTCGGATTGCGCCGCTCGCGCTTCGATGCGGTGAAATCGGCGACCTTCACGGTCGCGCAGGGCGAAATTCTCGGCATCGTGGGCGAGAGCGGCAGCGGCAAGACCTCGGTCGGCCGGCTGATCGTCGGGCTCGAGCGGCCGAGCGAGGGCACCATCAGGATCAACGGTGAGGAGCGTATGACCGGCGCCGTTCACCTGACCGGCCGCGATACGCAACTGATCTTCCAGGACCCGCAATCGGCGCTCAATCCGCGGCGCAGCGTGCTGCGCCTTCTCACGCAGGCGCTGGAGACCGGCGAGAATTATGTGCCCGAGGCGCAGCGCCGGACGGCCGCCGAAGCGCTGCTCCGCGATACCGGCCTGCCGCCGGATTGCCTGGAGCGCTTTCCCTCGCAATTGTCCGGCGGCCAGCGGCAGCGGGTGAATATCGGCCGGGCGCTGGGGGCAAAGCCGCGCCTGATCGTGGCCGACGAGATCGTGTCCGGCCTCGACGTGTCGGTGCAGGCGCATATCCTCAATTGCCTGCTCGACCTCAACCGCAGGCACGGACTGACCATCGTCTTCATCAGCCATGATCTTGCGGTGGTGCGCTATCTGTGTTCGCGCATCCTGATGATGCATGCCGGCGAGATCGTCGAGCAGGGCGGGACCGAAGCCGTGTTCGACAATCCGCAGCATCCCTATACGAAAGCATTGCTTGATGCGGTGCCGCCCGACAACGCAGATCAGCCCTGGCCGCCTGTTCCCGCGGCCGAGCGCGCGAGTATGCCGCGATGAGTGAGCGATCGATCAAACGCAAGCCTGCTGCGAAAGTGCAGGTGTTCAAGGCGGTCAGCCTGCGCGAGCAGATTTACGAGCATCTTCGCGCGCGCATCCAGACCGGCCACTTCACCTTCGACGACAGGCTGGTCGATATCGACATCGCCGCCGAATTCGGCGTGTCGCGGATGCCGGTGCGCGAGGCGCTGATGCAGCTCGTCCATGACGGGATGATCGAAAGCTCGACGCGCGGATTCATCCTGCGCCGCTACAGCGACCAGGAGATCGCCGACATTTTCGAGATCAGGCGCCTGCTCGAACCGGCGGCCGCCGAAATCGCCGCGCGAAAGATGACGGACGAGGCGCTGCAGAAGATGGATGCTGCGCTTGCAGAAGGCGATGCCGCGAGCGATCGGGACGATTTCGCCGCCTTCGTGCTCGCCAATGCCGCCTTCCGCGGCGCCTGGCTGGCGCAGGTTCCGAACGCGCAACTCGTCGCGGCGCTGGAACGCTATATCGACCACGTCCAGGTGGTGCGTCTCGTGACGCTGTCGCAGCGGGCGGTGCGGGACGATGTGATGGCGCGGCTTCGGCTGATCCACGCCGCCTTCGGGGTGGGGGACGCCAAGCGCGTCGGCGCGTTGTTTCGCGAGCATGTCGGTGCGGCCGTGTTGGCGTACCGGACCTATCGCAAGTGAGGATGTCGCAAATGAGCGCATCGCAAGTGCCCGCGCACGTCTCGCTTCACACCGCGCGCCGTTTCTTGACTCCGCTTCCCGCGGCGATAATCTGAATACTGTATACTGTTGAGGAGCCTTGCATGCTCGCCGTCGATCCCACGCAGGTTACCAACCCGATGTCGGATCCGGCGAAAGACGGCTTCAAGCTCGGCGTCTTCTCAGCCAATGCCGATCGCGGCCTGACCTTCTCGACCGTTCCCGAAGCCTGGAGGGCGGAGTGGGACGATATTGCCGCGGCCTGCCGGATTGCCGACAAGGGCGGACTCGATTTCTTTCTGCCGATTGCGCGCTGGCGTGGTTATGGCGGCTCGACCAATGTGCGCGAATGGTCGTTCGAGACCTTCACCTGGGCGGCGGGACTTGCCGCGATCACCGAGCGCATCGCGCTGTTCATGACGGTCCATGTGCCGCTGCTGCATCCGCTTTATGCCGCAAAGGCGCTTGCGACCGTCGATCACATCAGCCACGGCCGTGCCGGACTGAATATCGTCTGCGGCTGGAATCCCGACGAGTTCGACATGTTCGGGGTGTCGCTGGTGCCGGATGCCTATGTGCAGGCGAAGGAATGGCTGGACGTGATCGTCCAGACCTACAACAGCGACAAGCCGATCGACTTCAACGGCAAATATTATCAGCTCAAGCAGGCGGTGAGCCGCCCGGCCTCGGTGCAGAAGCCGCGGCCGGTGACGATGAATGCCGCCTTCGGCCCGCCCGGACGCGATTTCGCGGCGCAGAATTGCGATCACCTGTTCACGAGCTTCACCGATCTCGAGGTCGGCAAGGGCCATATCGCCGACATCAAGGGGCGGGCCGCGAAATTCAACCGCGACATCGGCGTCTTTACCATCGGGCATGTCGTGTGCCGCCCGACGCAAAGCGAAGCCGAGGATTACTACGATTATTACTCGCGCCAGAATATCGACGAGGAAGCCGTCGATTATCACATGCGGCAGAAGAAGAACTTCAGCCACAGCCACGAGGACGAGGCATTCAAGCTCTACAAGCAGCGTTTCTCTGCGGGGACCGGAAGCTATCCGCTGGTCGGCACGCCGGAGCATATCACGTCCGAGCTTGCAAAATTCGCCGGTGCAGGCTTCAACGGCGCGGCATTGTCGTTCGTCAATTACAAGAACGAATTGCCGTATTTCTGCGAGTCCGTAGTGCCGCTCCTGAAAGAGGCAGGGTTGAAGACATGACAGCGCGATCATGTGAGCGCTGCCATGAGTGACGACCCGCGCATCCTGTTCGAGCCGTCCGCGCGCACCGTGCCGGTCATGTTGCAGCGCCAGGCCGAACGCTATGGCGAGCGGGCGCTGTTTTCCTGCGATGCCGCGCGCTGGAGCTATGCCGACAGTGTCGGGGTCGTCGCGCGCAGCGGTGGCCGTTTTGCGTCCGCCGGAATAGGCAAGGGCGACCGCGTCGCGATCCTGTGCGGCAACCGGCCGGAATTCCTCGATCTGTTTCTCGGCTGCGGCTGGATCGGTGCGATCTCGGTGCCGATCAATGTCGCGGCGCGTGGACCGCAGCTCGAGCACATGCTGAAGACATCCGGCGCGCGGCTCCTCATCATGGAGCGCGAGCTCTTGCCGGCGCTGGAATTCGTGGACTTCGCGGCGCTCAAGGTGGAAGCGATCTGGGTGATCGATCCCGACAGCGCGACGCCGCGCAATCATGGGGCGGTGCCGATCCGCAAACTGCCGGAGCCGGGCGCGCCGGTGTCGGCCGCCGACCTGAAGCCGCATGACTTGCTGACGATCCTGTTCACGTCCGGCACCACCGGGCCGTCAAAGGGCGTGTGCTGTCCGCATGCGCAATTCTTCTGGTGGGGCTTCAATGTGGCGCGACAGCTCGATCTGCGTGACGGCGACGTGCTGCACACCACACTGCCGCTGTTCCACGTCAATGCGATGGCGGCGTTCTTCCAGGCGCTGCTGTCCGGCGGCACGTTGATCGCGGAGAAGCGCTTCTCCACCTCGAATTTCTGGCCGGCTCTGGTCGCGTCCGGTGCGACCGTAACTTACGTGCTCGGCGCCATGGTGCCGATGCTGCTGTCGCGCCCGCCATGTCCCGAGGAGAAGCAGCACAAGGTCCGCGTTGCACTCGCGCCCGGCGTTCCAGCCCCGCTGCATCAGGTGTTCACCGAACGCACCGGCATTTATCTGCTGGACGGTTATGGCGCCACTGAAAGCAATGCGGTGATCGGGACCACGATGGAGACGCGGCGGCCGGGCGCCATGGGCAAGCTGGTCGAGGGCTACCAGGCGCGCGTTGCCGACGAAGACGACAATGAGGTCCCCGACGGCACGCCGGGTGAATTGCTGCTGCGTGCGGACGAGCCGTTTGCGATGGCGATCGGCTATTTCGGCATGGCCGACAAGACGGTCGAGGCCTGGCGCAATCTGTGGCTTCACACCGGCGACCGCGTGGTGCGCGACGCCGAGGGCTATTACAGATTCATCGACCGCATGAAGGACTCGATCCGGCGGCGCGGTGAGAACATCTCCTCCTTCGAGGTGGAAAAGGTGATCATGTCGCATCCGGCGGTGGAAGTCGCCGCGGTGTTTCCGGTGGCGTCCGATCTCGCCGAAGACGAGGTGATGACGACGGTGGTGGTGAAGGACGGCTGCACGCTCGACGGCCCCGAGCTGGTCCGCTTCTGCGAAGGGCGGCTGTCGTATTTTGCGATCCCGCGCTTTGTCGATTTCGTCACCGAGCTGCCGCGCACCGAAAGCGGCAAGGTGCAGAAATTCAAGCTGCGCGAGCAGGGACGGTCAGCAAGCACGTGGGATCGTGAAGCGGCCGGGATCAAGTTGAAGCGGTGATGCGAAATCACCGGGCGGCTCCTTCCCCCTGAAAGGGGGAGGGTTGGGGAGGTTGGAGCGGGAGCGCGCATGGCCATTTCATGGTTCTGCCAATGGGACGCGAAGGACGGGGCGAAGCCGGAGCTGGATGAGCACGATCATCAGGGCCTTGTCGCACTGATCCGCGGCTGCCCGCGGCTGGTCGAAGGCCATGTGATGACACCCGTTCATGCGCATGACCCGCATTATGCCGCCGAGCTGCACACTTCACCGGCTCTCGTGCTGCAGCTCGAATTCGCCGAAATCGCCGATCTCGAACACGCGCTCAAACCGCATGGCTATCTGCAGGCGCTGGCGCATGAGGATGTGCTGCCGAGCCTTGCGGGTGCTGTGGCAAGCCATCACGCCATGCTGACGCGCCGTTACCCGGTGGCGAAGCCAGCCGACGAAAGCGCGGCCGAGTTGCTGAGCTACATGGTCGAATATGAAGGGCCAGCGAAGGACGAGAATGCCTGGCACCTCTTCTACGTCACCGGGCACCCGCCTTTGCTCGCGAAATTTCCCGGCATCCGCAAGATCGAGATCTACACCCCCGCCACCGTGATCTCGGCGTTGCCGTTTGCGGTTCGCCGCTCGATGCAGCGAAACAAGACCGTGTGGGACAACGCCGATGCGATGAATGCGGCGATGGCGAGTCCCGTGCGCGCCGCCTTGCGCAAGGACTTCCATCGCTTTCCGCAATTCGAGGGCGCGGCGGCGCATTATCCGTTCCGCACGGTCTCGGTGCGCGGTGAGCGCTATCGTGCACGCGATTAACCTTAAGCCTTTGTCGCTGCACGTCCCGCAAGACAAAATGAACATTCCTGCGCGCAAATGGCTAGACTGCCGAGCATAAAAACAGGCGGCAAACAGAGTGGACCGGGGCGACGGCAAGAACCCGTCGCCCGCGTTGGAGTGTCGTGATGTCTGGCAGTCCGTTGCGTCACCGGATCGGGCAGCGTCAGCCGATCGGGCTGTTCTGGATGGCGCTCGGGTCGCCCGCGGTGATCGAACTCGCCGCGGCGGCAAATCCCGATGCAATCGTGGTCGACGCGCAGCACGGCCTGTGGGATCGCGCGACGCTCGAACAGGCGGTCGGCGTCGCTGCGAAATCCGCACCGGTGCTGGTGCGGGTTGCCGAGAATTCCACGCTCGCCATCGGTCAGGCACTGGATGCCGGCGCCGAGGGCGTGATCGTGCCACTGATCGAAACCGACGAAGAGGCGGCGGCGGCGGTCGCAGCGGCGCGCTTTCCGCCGGAAGGCACGCGATCCGGTGGCGGCGTGCGTCCGCTCGGCGGCGATTTCGGCCAGTATTATCTTGAGGCGATCCGCCGTACGGTGGTCGGCGTGATGATCGAGACGGTGCGCGGCGTGCGCAATGCCGCGGCCATCGCCAACACGCCAGGCGTCGATTTCGTGCTGATCGGCACCGGCGACCTCGCGATTTCGCTCGGCGGCTTCCCGCATGTCGATGCGCGGCATGGCGAAGCCTGCAAGGCCATCCTGCAGGCGTGCCAGGAAGCGGGCGTCGCCTGCGGCATCTATACCGGCAACGCCGACGCCGCCGTGGCGCGGCGCGGGGAGGGCTATCCCATCGTCGTCGTCGCCAACGACATCGATATCGTGGCCGGCGGCTTCGCGCGCGCCATGAAAACATTCGCCGGCGAAACGCAATCGCCAAAATCCGCCGTCAAGAACGCGACCGCTCCGGTCGGCTATCTTGCCAAAGATGAAGAGGATGATGACGTGTCGGACCTTTTGATGAAATTCGCTTCGTTCATCGCCGACGGCCGCATCCGCGTCGTCGACCTGACCCAGACGCTCAAGCCGTCGACTCCGGTGATCCAGCTTCCGCCGCCGCTCGCGAATTCGGACCCGTTCCGGATCTCGGAGATCTCGCGCTATGACGAGCGCGGACCGGCCTGGTACTGGAACAACATCGCCTGCGGCGAACACACCGGCACGCATTTCGATGCGCCGGCGCATTGGGTGACCGGCCAGCATTATCCCGACGGCTTCACGGATACCGTTTCGGTGCAGCGCTTCATCGCGCCGGCCGTGGTGATCGATTGCAGCAAGGAAGCCGCGGCCGACGAGAAATTCCTGATCGAGCCGTCCCATATCGAGGCCTGGGAAGCCAGGCACGGCCGCATTCCGGACGGCGCGTGGGTGCTGATGCGCACCGACTGGTCGAAGCGCGAGGACCCGGCCAAATTCCTCAACATGAAGGACGACGGACCGCATGTGCCCGGACCCTCGGCGGCCGCAGTGCGCTTCCTCGTGCAGCAGCGCAGCGTCAATGGCTGGGGCGTCGAGGCGGTCGGCACCGATGCCGGGCAGGCCTTCGCCTTCGAGCCGGCATTCCCCGCGCATCACCTGATGCATGGCGCGAACAAGTTCGGCCTCGCGAGCCTGTGCAATCTCGATCAGCTGCCGCCGACCGGCGCGATCCTGATCACGGCGCCGCTGAAGATCGAGAAGGGCTCGGGCAGCCCCTTGCGCGTGCTCGCGCTGGTGCCGGCTTAAAGCCGCTTTCAGAAAACGCAGGCGCGCATCATTGGCGTGCATGCTCAGAGCGCAGTGTCTGTTGTTGCGCCCTCTCCCCTCCGGGGGAGAGGGCAACTCAATTCTGCAACATACGATGATGGGTGAGGGGGCGTGGCCGTGCATGCTCGATGCGCCCATACCCCTCACCCGTCACGGCTCGCTGCACCTCCGGAACGGCCCTCTCCCCCAAGGGGAGAGGGCACAAATACGAGCGCCTCAGCCTGTTGAAGCGCTTTGCTTGTGAAAGTGTCCTGCTTGCGCACTCACGAACGTCTTGCGGCCTCATCCTGAGGAGCGCCGAAGGCGCGTCTCGAAGGATGGGCCGCGCTTCGCGGGACCGGCCGCTGCTCAACCGATGGGCCGCCCTTCATCCTTCGAGACGCCCGCTGCGCGGGCTCCTCAGGATGAGGGCGGGAATTGAGCTCAGAACGGCACCACGAGGCCGTCCATCGGTGCGTCGCAATTCACGAGATCGACGCGCTTGAGCGCGATGCGCGTATCGCCGCCGGTCGTGATGAGGCTGTGCCGGTAGGTGCCGGCAAAGATGCGCTGCTCCTCGCGGCGGTATTCCACGATCATGAATTTCGACCGCACCTCGGTGGCTGAGCCGTCGCCGCCTTCGATCGTGACATTTGTGACGATGCGGCTCGTGCGCGAGCGCGGCTCCTGCGAATAGATCCGCGGCGAAGAGAGGCGGCGTACCCGCGTCTCGAGGAGGCGGCGGTCGTCATACATTAACGAGATGGTATCGAGCGGGCTGGCCTGATCGGGCTGGCTCGGCACCCAGTAATGGGCTTCCGGCGTGAACAGTGCGAGCCACTTGTCGAAACGCGCCTCGTCAAGGAGGCGCGCCTCGTGGATCAGGAAATCCTCGGCGTCGGCGCGCGACAGCGCGCTGGCAATCTTGCGGGCGGCGGCGGTCATGCGCTGGCCTTCATCTCGTTCGCGGAC
>NZ_DATMRX010000340.1:0-7599 GCF_035565855.1 Pseudorhodoplanes sp. | reverse complement strand
TGCACCGCCGACGCCGGTTCAGTTCGGCCGCCTGATGAACAAGGCGCAGATGCTGTTTCCGCTCGGCGAACCGGTCGAAGCCGAGCCCTGGATGGGACGGCGCCCGTGCTTCCCGGATTCGATGCCGGTGATCGGCCCTGCGCCGGGCCATGACGGACTCTGGCTCGACTTCGGCCATGCGCATTGGGGCCTGACGCTGGGCCCGGTCACCGGGCGTCTCCTTGCCGAGATGATGACCGGCGAGACGCCGTTCACCGATCCGACGCCGTATCGCGCGGAGCGCTTCCTCGCCTAGTGCCGTGTTGCCGGCGCCGGCGGCGCAAGCTCGTGGAACTGAAAGCGGCCGCGGATTGCAATGCTGAAGAAGGCCGCGCGCGAGGGCGACGCCATGAACGCGTCGTAAAGCGATTGCGGCACGTCGCTATAGGCGAAACGTCGCCCGGAGCTGAAGGTGATCTGCATTTCCTTGCGCTCCGGGATATAGACGGCGTCCCTGATGCCGACCGGCTCGGTCTTCTGTCCTCGCAGGAAGCCGGGCAGTGCAGGGCGCGTTTTCGCTGTCATGACCATCTTACCCGCAATCATCTTGCAGCGTGCCCAACCGCAGCGATAGCGGCCCGTTCACTGCAACTTCGGGGATGGTTTATGTCTCGGATTTTACGCGAACTTGTCGCGCCAGAACTTGTCGCGCCGGAACTTGTCGCGCCATGACGGAAGGGCGCCCGGAAATGGCAGGGCGGTCGCCTCGTAAACGCCGCGGGCAATCGCGCGCGCCAGCACATTCGCGGCCGTCGCGCCAAGTTCGGTGAGGGCAAAGTGAGGATCGGGCAGCGGCTTTAGTCCGGTCGCGGCGGCGAACACGATGTCGCCGTCGAGCGGGGTGTGGACCGGGTAGATCGCGCGCGCACAGCCGGTCTGCGCCATCACCGCGATCCGGTGGCATTGCGCCTTGGTGAGGATCGCGTCGGTTGCGACCAGCGCGATCGTCGTCGACTCCCGCGGGCCGCCCTTGGTGTGCACCGCCAGCGCCTCGGGCCCGATCGCCTGCGGCCAGCCGAGCCCGCCGAACTCGCCGTTCTGCTCGAAGGGCGCTGCCCAGAAATGCGGCCCGTCGCCGATGGTCACGCGGCCGACCGCGTTGACGATCACGATTGCGCCGACCGTGATGCCGCCGGTGGTCGTTGCCGAGGCCGAGCCGATGCCGCCTTTCAGGCCCGCGGTCGTCGCGCCAAGGCCGCCGCCCGCGCTGCCCAGCGCGAAGTCCAATCCTGCCGCATCGGCCGCGAGATAGCCGAGGTCGCGATAGGGTGAGTAGCGGCCCCATTGCTTGTCGCCGCCTGCAAGCAGGTCGAACACGATGGCGCCCGGCACGATCGGGACCCGCGCGGTCCCGACCGCATAGCCGCGGCCGCGTTCATGCAGCCAGGCTTGCGCGCCCGACGTCGCGTCGAGGCCGAAGGCCGAGCCGCCCGACAGCATGATCGCGTCGACGCGCTCCACGGTCGAATGCGCGGCGAGCAGCTCGGTCTCGCGTGAACCGGGTCCGCCGCCGCGCAGATCCACGGAGGCGACGGCCGGCCGGTCGAAGATGATCGCGGTCGAGCCGGAGCCAAGCTTTGCGTCCTCGGCATGTCCGACCTTCAGCCCTTCGACATCGGTGATCAGGTTGCGCACGCTGCCTCCGCCAATGATCCTCGGACCTGCCCGCGGGACCAATTTCTTCGAAAGGATGGATCGCCCGGTCAAGCCCGGCGATGACCCGACAATGGCAAATCCATCGTCCCCGGTCACATCCCGGCGAGGCGGCGGCCGGGATGCTTGCACGCGGGCGCAGCGCCATGCACAACCGCTTCCATGCCGGACGTGTCCATTCTTGCCGCGTTGTTTGCAGGGCTGATCAGCTTTCTTTCGCCCTGCGTATTGCCGCTGGTTCCACCCTACCTCGTCTATCTCGCGGGAACCTCACTGGAGCGGCTGGCCGATGCCGAGCCGGAACCGCAGGTTCGGCGCGAAACCGTGGTTGCCGCGTGTCTGTTCGTGGCCGGGTTTTCAACCGTCTTCATCGCGCTCGGAGCGAGCGCCACCCTGATCGGCAGCGTGCTGCGCGCCTATTCGGATGTGCTCGCCACAATCGCGGGTGTCGTGATCATCGTCATGGGCCTGCATTTCCTCGGTCTCACGCGGCTCGATTTCCTGCTGCGCGAGAAACGGCTCGGCATGGCCAAGCCGGTCGGCTTGTGGGGCGCCTATGTGATGGGCCTCGCCTTCGCGTTCGGCTGGACGCCATGCATCGGCCCGATCCTCGCCGCGATCCTCGCGGTCGCGGCCTCCGAAGGCACCGTGGCGAAAGGAGCGGGACTGCTTGCCGTCTATTCGCTGGGGCTCGGGATCCCGTTCGTGCTCGCGGCTTTCGCAGCCGAGCCGTTTGCAGCGTTCCTGTCGCGGTTTCGCGCTCACATGCAGAAGGTCGAAATGGCGATGGGCGGGCTCCTCGTGCTGACCGGGATCATGTTTCTCACCGGCACCATCACGACCATGAGCTTCTGGCTGCTGGAAGCCTTTCCGGCGCTCGGCCGCATCGGTTGAACGCGCCGAGCGGTGAGAGGCCGAACCGTCTGCGCGACGACCCGAACCTCTCGTCTTATGCCGCCAGCGCCGAAGCGCGACCTTCCTGCCGGCCTGCTGGAAGGCTCCGCTGACCCTTTACATCGCGTGCGCGTTCCCGACACCGCGCGGCTGCGGCGCAAGCCCGCTCAACCTCGCGCTTGCGCCGCGTTGCATCGCCTAGCGGTGGTGATGGTGGCGATGCCAGCCATGATGACGGTGCCAGTGATGGCCACGCCAGTGATGATGGTGGTGACGGTGCCAATGACGATGGCGCCAGCCATGATGATGATGACGGTGGCCGACTTGCGTCACCAGCGAGGGAGCGCCTTCCGCCGCGCCCTGTGCAAGCGGAACCGCGTTTGCTTGAGTCGCTCCGGCCGTGAGCGCCAGCGCAAACAGGATGGGGATTGCTTTGAGCATTTTGTTTTTCTCCACATGTCTTCACGTTTCTGCGGCTGAAGCGAATGTTTCAGTCCGACGTGACACACGAGAGAGCATCGCGGACTCTGTGACATTGTTTGGACAAACCAAACGAACGCGCGATCGCTTGCGCGTGCACGCGTCTGAACGCTTGTAAATCGAGGACGATGCATTTCCTGCGAATTCAGCGCGTCGGGAAAAAATCGTCACACGTGCGACGCACGAAAGCTGACTGCACATACAGACAAGCGCGCGCGATGCGTCAACACGTCACGCGTTTTGTTAAAGAACTGCAATGATCGAAGCGGGGCGGCGCGTTCGCCGCTACAGCCGAAAGCCGATGAGTGTCAGCTCACGACTATCGTCAGTTTCTTCGCCGCGCGGGTGATGCCGGTATAGAGCCAGCGCGCCCGGCTGTCGGGGAAGGCGAAGCTCTCGTCGAACAGCACGACGTCGTCCCATTGCGAGCCTTGCGACTTGTGCACGGTGAGGACGTAGCCGTAGTCGAATTCGTCGTATTTCTTTCGCTGGGTCCAGTCGTAATCCTCGATCCCGCCGAGAAAGCATTCGCGCCGCACCGAGACCTTGACGCCCTTCACGCCGAGAGCTGCGCCCGAAACATCGGCTTCCGGGGTAATGCGCATCGTGATGATGCTGCCGGATTTGCCCGCGGCCCGTTCCTTCACGGTCCAGAGACCGCCGTTGAAGAGGGCTTTCTTGCGGTTGTTGCGCAGGCACACGAGCTTGTCGCCGGCAACGGGAAGCCCTTCCTCGCGGCCGAGGCGTTCGCGCAGCCTCGTATTGTAGGCGCGCCGGGTGGTGTTGCGCCCGACCAGGATCTGGTCGGTTTCGATGACCCGGTCGGGATCGAAATCGCTGCGCCGCACGACCTCGCTGTCGCCGTAGCGGCCGGGTTCGAGCCGTTCGCCCTCGCGCACCGCCATTGAGAGCCGGACGATCGGATCGTCCTGCGCCTGGCGATGCACTTCGGTGAGCATCGCGTCCGGTTCGGCCTCGGTGAAGAAGCCGGCGCCCTGGATCGGCGGAAGCTGCGCCGGATCGCCGAGCACCAGCACCGGAATGCCGAAGGAGAGGAGATCTCGGCCAAGCTCGGCATCGACCATGGAGCATTCGTCGATGACGATCAGCTTGGCCTTGGAAGCGGGCGCCTCGTCCCACAATTCGAAGCTCGGGGTTTCGTCGCCGCTCTCGCGGGTCTTGTAGATCAGCGAATGGATGGTCGAGGCGCCGCCGCAGCCCTTGGCCCGCATGACGAGGGCGGCCTTCCCGGTGAAGGCGGCGTAGGACACCTTGCCATCGACGCTTTCGGCGAGATGGCGCGCGAGCGTGGTCTTGCCGGTGCCGGCATAGCCGAACAGGCGAAAGACCTGCGGTGTGCCGCGGCTGCCGGGCTTGGCCTTCAGCCACGCGGAGACGGCCTTGAGCGCGGCATCCTGCTGCGGGGAGAAATCGGGCATGGGGGAGGGGTGTAGAGTGATTTGCGCCTGGAATGAAGCGCGCAGGTGCTCATGCGCGATCCGCATCCCGCAAAGCGGGCTACCGGATTCCGTTACGCGCTGGGTCTCCCCGCTTCGCGGGGGCGAACGGGAAAGAAAAAGGCCCGCGCTTTTGGCGCGGGCCGCTTGGTTCTTTTCGCTTCGGGGCGGCTCATCCTAGAGCGGTATGGCCACGCCCGTGCGGGCTCAATCCTCGAAATAGCTGATCTTGCCGTCCGGACCCTTTTTCCACGTGTACAGCACGTAACGGTCCTTCTTCTTGCCGTCGACCAGATAGCCGTCGTTGGAGACGTCGCCCTTCTTGTCGAAGGAGAGCGAGCCCAGCACGGTCTTGAACGGCTTGCCGGAGGAGATCACCGCCGCGACCTTCTTGGGATCGAGGGACTTCGCCTGTTCGGCCGCTTCCTTGATGATCTGCAGGGCGGCGTAGCTGTAGAGCGTATAGGCCTGCGGCTCGAAGCCCTTTTTGCGGAAGACCTCGACGATCTGCTTGTTTTCCGGATTGGTGCGCGGATCCGGCGAGAAGGTCATCAGCGTGCCTTCGGCGCCGGGGCCGGCAATGGTGGCGAATTCGTCGTCGGTGATGCCGTCGCCGCCCATCAGCGGTGCCTTCACGCCCTGGTCGCGCATCTGGCGCACGATCAGGCCGCCGGTGTCATGCAGGCCGCCCCAATAGACGAGATCGACATTGGCCGCCTTGAGCTTGGAGACGAGCGCGGTGAAGTCCTTGTCGTCCTTGTTGATGCCTTCGTAGAGGACTTCCTTCACGCCGCCCTTGTTCATGGCCTTCTTGGTCTCGTCCGCGAGACCCTGACCATAGGTGGTCTTGTCGTGCACGACGGCGACGCGCTTGCCCTTGAACTTCTGCGCGATGATGTTGCCGGCGACGCCGCCTTGCTGATCGTCTCGGCCGCAGACGCGGAACATGTTCCACATCTTGCGCTCGGTGATCTTCGGGTTGGTGGCGGCGGGCGTGATCACGAGGATGCCGTTCTCCTGATAGACTTCGGAGGCGGGCATCGTGACGCCGGAGTTGAAGTGTCCGATCACGAACTTCACGCCGTCGGCCACGAACTTGTTGGCGACCGAGACACCTTCCTTCGGGTCGCCGCGGTCGTCGCCGACGAACAACTGGATCTTCTGGCCGTTGATGCCGCCGGCGGCGTTGATATCCGCCACAGCCTGCTCGACGCCGTTCTTGAGCTGCGCGCCGAACGCGGCGCTGCCGCCGGTCAGCGGCCCGGCGACGCCGATCTTGATCTGTGCCTGAGCCGAATTCGAGATTGGGCCCGACAGCGCAACGGCGAGACCAGCTGCGGCGCCGAGCGCGGTAATCCGTTTCATTTCGAAACTCCCTGGTGAAAGACGACTAGCCAAGCCAAGGCGGGTTGGTGTCAGCCGGAATCGCCGGCCCGCCGGATGCCGGATTTAACGACAAAGCGGAACAAAGGTCAGCCGGATTTCGGGGCTGCGGCGTTTGGCGCGGGCCTTTTTTTTGCCCAGTTGATCAACCCGGCGCGCCGGTAGAGCCATCCATATTGCTCGGCCATCTGGGCGGCGCGGGTGGCGCGATAGCCCCACAGTCCGAACAGCACGCAGAATGCGGCATCGACCAGGTAGTAGTGCAGGGAGAGGAGGTGCCCGCCGAACAGCGCCATGTGGAAGAAGCGCACCGCGCCTCCCAAAACGAACATATAGACGAAGACCTGCCACCACGGCCGCCAGGTCAACGCGATCGCCCGGCCGGAAAGGAACGCCGCGCCGCCGCCAAGGATGATCGTGACGAGGACAAAGACGAGGAACGAATCCTCTTCGTAGAAAAGATGGCCGATCGTGTTCAGCATCATCCGGCCTCCCGGCGGCCGCCCTCGAGATAGGCAGCGCGGATTTCCGGCCGCTGCAGCAGGTCGCGGCCGGTGCCCGACATGGTGATCGCGCCATTGACCATCACGTAACCGCGGTGGGCGAGGCGCAAGGCGTGGAAGGCATTCTGCTCGACGAGGAGCACGGTCAGTCCGGTCCGTTTGTTCAGATCGGCGATGATATCGAAAATCTGTTTCACGATCAGCGGCGCAAGTCCGAGCGAGGGCTCGTCGAGAAGAAGCAGCCGCGGCCGCGACATCAAAGCGCGCGCAATGGCGAGCATCTGCTGCTCGCCGCCGGACAGCGTGCCGCCGCGCTGGTTGATGCGTTCCTTGATCCGCGGGAACAGCGTGAAGACGCGCTGCAGATCTTCCTCGAAATGCTTGCTGCCGATCACGGCCGCGCCCATCTGCAGGTTTTCCATCACCGTCATGCGCGAGAAGATGCGCCGGCCCTCGGGCGACTGCGCGATGTCGAGGCGCGCGATCTCATGCGTCGGCAGATGCGTGATGTCGCGGCCCTCGAAAATGATCTGGCCGGAGGCGGCGCGCGGATTGCCGAAGATGGTCATCATCAGCGTCGACTTGCCCGCGCCATTGGCGCCGATCAGGGTCACGATCTCGCCGGGATGAACCTCAAGGTCGACCTCGCGAAGCGCGACGATGTTGCCGTACATCGTGGTGACGCCACGCACGGCGAGGAGGGGAGTGGGGGAGCTGGGATTTGTCATGACGCGCTGCCCTCTTCACCTTTCGCTGAAAGGGGAGGGTCGGCGCGCAAAGCGCGACGGGGAGCCGGTTGCGACATTTGACCGGTGGTCACGGCAGCAACCTCCGCTCGTCCCCGCGAAATCGTGGACCCGGAGCCGCAAGACAGGTCGCAACCTGAGCACCAGACCGGGTTCCCGCTTGCGCGGAAACGAACGGCACATGCGGCTCGGCAACAGCAATCACAGCCCGACCTCCGATGCGACCGCTTCCATTTCCTCCTGCTCGACGCCGAGATAGGCGGCGATGACGTTCGGATCGTTCTTCACCTCCTCGCAGGTGCCGTCGGAAATCTTCTCGCCGTAATCCAGAACGACCACGTGGTCGGAAATCTGCATCACCACCGACATGTCGTGTTCGATCAGCAGCACCGCGGTCTTGTGGCGGTCGCGGATCGAGATCAGGAGCTCTGCCAATTCGGCGCT
>NZ_DATMRX010000339.1:0-4418 GCF_035565855.1 Pseudorhodoplanes sp. | reverse complement strand
GGAGCCAGGATCGCCGACCGGATAGGCGAAATGCTGTGGCCGGATTCCGATCGCCGCTTCGATCACGGTCCGGCTCATCTCCATTTCGGACCTCGCGACGCGGTCCGACGTCTTCCTGAGCATGAAGTGATTCACGGTATGGGCGCCGATGGTGCAGAGCGGGTCGCGCGCCAGCTCGGCGATGTCCTCCCAGCTCATGCATAATTCATCGCACAGGGCGGCCATGTCGACGCCGTAACGGGCCGCGAGGTCGCGGATCACGGTGCGCAGTTCCTCCTCGGTCTCGAGGCTCCGCAGCCACCAATAGAGTTGCTCGTAGATGTTCCGCTTCTCGTCGGGCCTTGCGCAGTCGAACCTGCGCTCCTGACCGTTGATGTAAAGTCCGATGCGGTCATTGCTGGCGACGACGCGCTCCAGCGCCACCCACCAGAGTTCGCCGATACGGTCCGGGAAGCTGGTCGGCACATACAGCGCGAACGGGATGTCGTGCTTCTTGAGGATCGGATAGGCCCATTGCAGATTGTCGCGGTAGCCGTCGTCGAAGGTCAGACAGACGAAGCGCCGCTTGAAATCGCGCTGCACAAGCCGCCGGTACATTTCGTCGAGCGAGACGATGTCGAGGCCGGACCGGCGCAGCCGCCGCACGACCGCCGCGAAGAACCCCGGCGACACTTCCAGAAGGCGGTTCGGCTGGAAACTCCCCGGCCGGGACGGCCGCACGTGATGCAGCGTCAGGATCGCGCCGACGCCCTGAAAAAATGGCCGCAGCGCGACATGGGCGCCGCTGAAATACAGCGTCTCCAGCCCGGCCCGAATGATCGTCTTTTTCAGTCCGCTCACTGACAAATAGCCGCTTTTCAATGAAAGAGGCGCGATCCTGCCAACCCTTTGTTGAGAATCCTTTGCCACGGTGGGTTTTTCAAGGAGGCCCGGGATGAATTTCGCGCTGGCGCGCACCGAGCTCGCGCAACCGGTGACCGGCATGCCCGACGAGGCCGATCTGGAATGGTCCCTTGAGATTGTCCGGAGCCTGGAGGCTGCGGAGGCCCCCTGGCGAGACCTCCTGCAGCAGGATTGTTTCGCGACCGCCTACCAGGATTTCGACTTCTGCGCGCTGTGGTTCCGCCATGTCGGCGCGCCTGCGGGCTTCGAGCCCTGCGTCGCCATCGGCCGCGACGCGGCCGGCCAGCCGCTTTTTCTGTGGCCGCTGGTTCGAAGGCCGGCCGGAGGCTGTCAGGTGGCGCAATTCTTCTGCGGCTCGCACGCCAATGTCGCGACCATGCTGTGGCGCATGGATGTCGCAGCGCGCATCACGCTCACGGATCTGCAGAGGATCTTGCGCCTCCTGGCCGAGAGCGGGATCGACGTGCTTTCCCTGCACAATCAGCCGAGGCAGTTGCGCGGCCAGGCCAATCCCCTCCTCCTCCTGCCGCACCAAGCCACGCCCGACAAAAACTATTCCCTGACGATCGACGGCACCGGCGACGACGTCATCGCGCGCAGCTACAACGCCGATACCCGCCGCAAGCTGCGGCGCAAGGAGCGCAACCTCGCCCAATTGCCGGGTTACCGATACTCCCGCCTGACGACGCCCGAACAGGTCGACCACTGCCTGTCGCAATTTCTGAAACAGAAGGCCGCCCGGTTGTCGGCCCGAGGTATCGGCAACGCATTCGAAGAAGAAGGGATGGACGCGTTCATCCGCGCCGCCTGTCGGCATGGCCTCGAACAGGGCCGGCCGCTGATGGAAATCCACGCTCTGGAATGCGACGCCGAACTCCTCGCCCTGTTCGCCGGCATCCATGACCGCCGCGAATTCCTGGCGATATTCAATTCCTACACCTTGAGCCAGAATGCGCGCCTGAGCCCGGGTCTCGTTTTGCTGGTGAAGCTTGTCCAGGATTGCGCAGCGCGCGGATTTCAGTCGCTCGGCCTCGGCATCGGCGCTGCCGACTACAAGTCGCAACTTTGCGACGTCGCCGAACAGCCATTCGACAGCTTTATCGGGCTGACGGCGCGCGGACAGATCTACGCATTGTCGACGAAGGCTCTGCGCACCGCCAAGAGCGCGATCAAGAACAACCCGTTCCTGTGGGACATCGTCTCCAAAGGGCGCGCAAAACTGTTCGCCCGCACCTGAGCCCGGAATTTGGCTCAGGCAGCAACCGGATCGCTGTCCCGCCTCTCGTCTCCACTCTGAATGGACACGACCTCGGCGAAGCCGGCCGCGGTCAGCTTGGCGCGCGCATCGAGCGTGGCTGCGGCAGCCAGATCCTTTGCAACCAGCACCGCGCGCGGCGCGAAGCCGGCAAAGAACCGAATTGGCGCCTCGTCGACGGCACCGCCATCGATCACCAGATGGTCATAGGCGCGCGCCAGCGCTTCCAGCGTAATGGTCAGACGCGGCGAAGCGAAAATAGCCGCCGCATCGCCGTCCACCATGCCCGTCGATACCAGATGAACACGCGAGAATTTGTCGCGCGTGATGACATCGCCGAACGATGCCGTACCGCGCGCCAGTTCGGCAAATCCAGGTGCCTGTGGTTCGACCGAGGTCACCGACAGATTGGGCGCCTGCAGCGCAAGATCGGCCAGAACAACCCTCGTCCCTTTCGCCGACAACGCCCGCGCCAGAGAGAGTGCGGTATAGGTCGTGCCGACGTTACGGCCAGCGCCGAACAGGACAATGCGGCGGCCGGGTTCGCCCATCGCGGTGAGCGCGTTCGCGAGCGTCTCGACGCGATCGGCCTTGGGCGCCGCACGCACCGGGACCTCGATCTGCGGCCGCGCATCTTTTGACTCATCGGCCGCGCCCCGCTTCCGGCGGAACAACCCGAAGAGTGAGCGGCGCGTCTTGGACGGTGCAGGCGCCGGCATGGCGGGCGACAACGGTGCGTCCGATCCGCCCGGGGCCACCGGCCGCTGCCGCGCACGGGTCGGCACGCCCTGCCGCAGGATTTCCGACGACAGCACGAACGCCATCATGAGGAACAGGGTCGCAAGCGTCGCCACGATCACGATCGGGACCGTTTTCGGGAACGCCGGCACGTTCGATACCGTCGCGCGGGAAATCACGCGGGCTTCTGCGGGCTCGGCGTCGATATTTTCCCGCGCCGTCGCTTCACGATAGCGCGCGAGATAGGATTCCAGCAGGTCGCGCTGCGCCTTCGCCTCGCGTTCAAGCGCACGAAGCTGCACGTCCTGCGGAACGGAGCTGCTGATCTGGCTCTTGATCCGGTTGATTGCCTCGGTCGTCTGCTCGACGCGGGAGCCCGCGATGCGCGCGTCGTTCTCGATGGCGAGAACCAGCCGCTCCAGCTCGCCGCGGATCTGTGTGTCCAGCGCATTGATCTGCGCATTCAGCTCCTGAATGCGCGGATGCCGCCCGAGCAGCGTCGAGGACTGTTCGGCCAGTTGAGCGCGCAAGAGGACGCGCTGCTCGATCAGGCGCTTGAGCAAATCCGAATTGGCGATGTCCGACGACTCGACGGACTTCCCGTTCTTGAGCATATCGCGGATCGCCTTGGACCGCGCGTCGAGATCGGCCTTTTGCGCACGCGCCGTCGCAAGCTGCGTGGTCAGTTCACCGAGCTGCTGGGTATTCAGGTTGGTCTCGTTGTTGCCGATGAAGAGATTCGCCTTGGCCCGGAATTCGTCGACCTTGGCGTCGGCTTCCTGAACGGTCTTGCGCAGCTGCGTGATTTCGTTGGCGAGATATGCGCTGGCGCTGCGAGTCTGATCGACCTTCGCCTGCTGCTGCATCTTCATGTAGGCGTCAACGATGGCATTGACGACCTTTGCGGCGAGCTCGGGGTCCTCGCTCATGAACTCGATGGTGATGACCCGTGACCGCTCCACCGCCGAAACCGTGAGCCGGTCGTAATAGATTTCCATGACCCGCTCTTCCGGGGTCATGCTCAACCGGTCGCGGCCAAAGCCAATCAGCGCAAGGACGGTACTGATCGGCGATATGCCCTTGAGGACCGGATCAAACTCCGGACGCTCGCCGAGCTTGAGCTCGCGGATCACCTGACGGGCGATGTCCCGCGACTGCAGGATCTGAACCTGCGTTGCGATGGCTTCCTGGTCGGCGACTGCGCGGTCGATCGACTTCTCCGCTTCCGGACGCAGGAAGACGTTTTCACGTCCCTCGACGGCGATCTTGGCTTCGGATTTGTAGCGGGGCGTAATCTGATTGACGATCACGAGCGTCGCTATGGCGACGAGAAGCGTCGGAAGAAGGATCAGCCATTTCTTGCGCCACAATGCGCGGCCGAGCGCTTGCAGATCCAGCTCGTTATCGGCCTCGGCAGGCGATACGCCGACGCCACCTTGCTCCACCGAGTGCATCACCGACTCCGTCACAACCAACGGTGCCATTTCCCCAGATTATGGTTTCCGTCACGTTAATCGGGCCC
>NZ_DATMRX010000338.1:0-22272 GCF_035565855.1 Pseudorhodoplanes sp. | reverse complement strand
GAAGCCGACAAGCTGCGGCGCGCGATGGCGACATTCAAGCGCGTCGGCACCATCGGCAAGTTTCAGGAAAAGATGGTCGAGGGCATGGTGGCGAAGGGCTATGACCGCGACTTCGCCGAACGCTGCTTCGAGCAGATCAAGGGCTTCGGCGAATACGGCTTTCCGGAAAGCCACGCCGCGAGCTTCGCCAATCTGGTCTACGCCTCGGCTTATCTGAAATGCCATTACCCCGACGTGTTCGCGGCGGCTTTGCTCAACAGCCAGCCGATGGGGTTCTACGCGCCGGCGCAGATCGTGCGCGATGCGCAGGAGCATGGCGTCGCGGTGCGCGACGTGGACATCAACGCTTCGGACTGGGACTGCACGCTGGAGCCATTGGACACGCCGGAGCCACTGGAAATGTCCGCTCATGCTCGCGAAGGCGAGCGGATAGAAAATCGCGAAGACGAACGTGGAGAGATCGCGAACGCCAGGGCTTCACGTGGAGCGAACGCTTCTTCCCTCCCCCCGCGAAGCGGTGGGGAGGGAAAAAGACAGCACGCTTTCAACGGGAGGGAGCGCGCCGCGCATGCGAAAATCCACCCTCGTCACATGGAGATGAAAGACGACATCCGCAGCACCCACGCCATCCGCCTTGGTTTTCGCCAGGTCAGCGGTCTGTCGGAAGACGATGGCCGGGTCATCGCGGCGAAACGCGGCGCGGGATACGACTCGATCCGCGATCTGTGGTTGCGCACGGGTCTGCGTCCTGCCGTACTGGAGAAGCTTGCCAATGCCGACGCCTTCCGCTCGCTCGGCCTCAGTCGCCGCGATGCGTTATGGGCGATCCGCGCGCTGCAACGCTCCGGCGACAAGGACGATCTGCCGCTCTTTGCGCGAGTCGCGATGCCGGAGATGGAACCCGATGTCGCGCTGCCGCCGATGCTGCCGGGCGAACAGGTCGTGGAGGATTACCGGCACCTGAAGCTGTCGCTGCGCCAGCATCCGGTGTCTTTCCTGCGGCGCGATCTCGATTCACGCGGGATTCTTCCCAACGACGCGCTCACCCGAACACCGTCGGGGCGCAATGTCACCATCGCCGGCGTCGTGCTGATCCGTCAGCGTCCGGGCACCGCCAAGGGCGTGATCTTCATGACGCTGGAGGACGAGACCGGCATCGCCAACACCATCGTATGGCCGAAGGTGTTCGAGACCTTCCGCCCCGTGGTGCTGGGCGCGCGCCTCGTCAGCGTCACCGGCCGATTGCAGAACGAGAAAGGCGTGATCCATGTCGTCGCCGAGCAGATCGACGATCTGACGCCGCTGTTACGCCGGCTCTCCGAACATGGCGCCGACATCGAGTCGCTCGCCCGCTGCGACGAGGTGAAGCGTCCCGACCCCGGCACCCGCTCCGCCAAGAATCAGGCGAGAGCCGCCGCCAGCAATCAGCTCAAGGGCGCGCATCCGCGGCGCGGCGACGCGCTGGTGCGCCTCCTGCGCGAACAGCCGGATCTGGCCGACGAATTGATGGCGACCCACAAGGTGATGCCGAAGGGCCGGAATTTTCATTGAGGTCATGCCGGGGCGCGCCGCCTCCTGTGCAGGCCCCCGGAATGGCAACGAGAAGCACCATTTGACACGCACCCGTCGGCTGCGGCATCGAATGCCGGCTTTTGAAACCGGGGGCAGGCGTGGGCGACTTCGTCAACAAGCGGCATTTCACTATCGACTGGGCCTATTGCGACCCGGCCGGCATCGTCTTCAACAGCCGCTTTTTCGAGTTCTTCGATACCTCCAGCTGGCACCTGTTCGAGGCCGCGCTCGGGGTGAAGCCGCAGGACATGGCCAAGACCTTCGAGATCCTCGGCGTGCCGCTGGTCGACGCCCGAGCGAAATTCATGGTGCCGGCGAAGTTCGGCGACGTGGTCGAGATGCATTCCTGGGTCGGCGAGTTCCGCCGCTCCAGCTTCAACGTCTGTCACCGGATTTTCGTCGACGGACAACTCGCGGTGGATGGCTCCGAGACCCGCGTCTGGGCCGCGCTGGATGACAAGGGCCAGCTCAAGACGATGCCGATCCCGGACCACGTGATCGCGAAATTCAAGACGCCCTGAGCCTTCGCGTTTCCTAGAGCGGACCAGGCCGCCGGCGCGGATTGAAAACCGCGCTCCGGCCGCGTTCGCGCGCCCGTCCGTGGCCAAAGCGCTTCCGAACAATGGACCAGCGATTCCCGGTTCCGGCTCTTCGGATTGCATAGTTGGAGGCCAAACTATTAGACTGCAACGATTCAAAAAAATGGCGAGCCGGAACCACCGGCCGTTACGGGAAACGCAAGGATGCCGAGACTCCTCGAACTCGTGCTCAACGACCGCAAGCGCGTGGATGCGGTCCCCGATAATCTGCTGCTGCTGGATTATCTGCGCGAAGTCACCGGCCTCACCGGCACCAAGACTGGCTGCGACGGCGGCGAATGCGGCGCCTGCACGGTGCTGGTCGACGACAAACCGGTCCTGTCCTGCCTCACCTTCGCGGCCAGTGTGGCCGGCTGCAAAATAGACACCGTGGAATCGCTCGGCCGGGACGGCCAGCTCTCTGCCGTCCAGCGCGGCTTTCACGAGAAGCTCGGTTCGCAATGCGGCTATTGCACACCCGGCTTCATCATGGCGACGGTCGGGCTGTTGCGCAGCAACCCCAATCCGACCGACCACGACATTCTCGACGCCCTCGGCGGCAACATCTGCCGCTGCACCGGCTATGTGAAGATCATCGAGGCTGTGAAATACGCGGCCGGCCTGCAGGCGCAGGGAGTCGCGCCATGAACAAGCCCGTTCCGATGCAGGACGTCGTGCCTGCGCACAATATCGGTGACTATGTCCCGCTGGTCGATGGACCGGAAAAGGTCTCCGGCCGCGCCAAATACACCGCCGACATTCTCAGCCCCAACATGCTCGCGGGCCGCATCTATCGCAGCCCCTATGCGCATGCCGAGATTCTCGACGTCGACATCTCCGAGGCCTTGAAGCTGCCGGGCGTCAAGGCGATCGTCACCGGCGCCGATTGCGACAAGACCTTCGGAGTCCTGCCGATCGCGCGCAGCGAACATCCGCTGGCGCGCGGCAAGGTGCGCTATCGCGGCGAGCCGGTCGCGGCCGTTGCCGCCGTCGACGATGCGACCGCGCGCGAAGCGATCCGCCGCATCAAGATGACGGTGCGGGAATTGCCGGCCTATTTCACATCGCAGGCGGCGATGGCGCCGGACGCCGTGCAATTGCACGACAAGAGGCCCGGCAATCTCGAACGCGACGTGTTCTTCGAACTCGGCAATGTCGACAATGCGTTCGCCGACGCCGACCTCGTGAGCGAGGGCGTCTACAATTGCCCGGAAGTCTGCCAGGTGCAGATGGAGATGCATGCCGCCATCGCCGACTACGACGCGGTGCGCGACCGCATCACCGTGCATGCCTCGACGCAGGTGCCGTATTACGTACACCTGATGCTGTCCGACATTCTCGACATGGACATGTCGCGCATCCGCGTGATCAAGCCGCATGTCGGCGGCGGCTTCGGCTGCCGCACCGAGACGCTGAATGTCGAGCTCATCACGGCGCTCTTGGCGCGCAAGGCGGGCGGCGCGGTGCGTACCGTGGTCAATCGCGAGGAGACATTCATCACCCATCGCGGACGGCCGGAAACCGACGTCAGGCTGAAGATCGGCATGAAGAAGGACGGCCGCATTACCGGCGTCGAATGCGAGGCGATCCAGCGCGGCGGCGCGCATTCCGGCTATGGCGTGGTGACGATCCTCTACGCCGGCTCGATGCTCTACGCGATCTACGATCTCAAGAACGTCAAATATATCGGCAAGCGCGTCTTGACGAACACGCCGCCCTGCGGCGCGTTTCGCGGGCACGGCACCGTCGATGTGCGTTTTGCGTTCGAAAGCCTGCTCGATCAGATGGCGCACGAGATGGGCATCGATCCGTTCGCGGTGCGGCGCGCCAATCTCCTGGAGGCGCCGACCTTCACCGACAACGACCTGATGGTGAATTCCTACGGCCTGCCCGAATGCCTCGACATCGTCGAAAAGGCGAGCGGCTGGAACGAGCGCAAGGGCAAGCTGCCAGGCACCGGCAGCTTGAAAAAAGGCCTCGGCATGGCCTGCTCGCACTATATCTCCGGCGCCTCGAAGCCGGTGAACTGGACCGGCGAGCCGCATGCCACCGTGAAGATCAAGGTCGATTTCGACGGCTCGCTGGTCGTGATGTCGGGCGCCGCGGATATCGGGCAGGGCTCATCCACCATTCTCGTCCAGGCGGTCGCCGAGGTGCTCGGCCTCGACATGTCGCGCGTGCGCGTCGTGACCGGCGACAGCGAAGTCGTGCCGAAGGACAACGGCTCGTATTCCTCGCGCGTCACCTTCATGGTCGGCAATGCGGCGATCGACGCGGCGCGCAATCTCAAGGCGCTGTTCATCAAGGCCGCGGCGCGCAAGCTCGATGCGCGTCCGGAGGACATCGAATGCCTCGGCGAGATCTATCGCGCCGGCGCGCAGGACAAGGGCGCAACCTTCGAAGAAGTCGTGATGGAAGCCCTGAAGGATTCCGGCACGATCACCGTCACCGGGAATTACTCCACCATCCCTGAATCGCATGGCGGCAAGAAATATCGCGGGTCCGCGATCGGCGGCACCATGGGCTACAGCTATTCGGCACAGGTGGTCGAAGTGACGGTCGACGAGGAGACCGGTGTTGTCACCGTCGACAATGTGTGGGTGGCGCATGATTGCGGCAAGGCCCTCAACCGCCTGAGCGTCGAGGGTCAGGTGCAGGGCTCGGTCTGGATGGGCATGGGCCAGGCGATGAGCGAGGAGACCGGCTATCACGACGGCCTGCTCGTCACCGCCAATATGCTGGATTATCGCGTACCCACCATTCAGGACTCGCCGCCGATCGAAACCTACATCGTCGAGAGCAACGATCCGCACGGGCCGTTCGGCGCGAAGGAAGCCGGCGAAGGCTCGCTCGCCGCATTTCTTCCGGCGCTGACCAACGCCATCCACGACGCCATTGGCATCCGCTTCAACGATCTGCCGGTGACGCCGGACCGCGTCTACGAGGCGATCGAGAAGAAGAAGCGCGCAAAGGCGCGCGGCAAGACGAACGGGAGCGCGTCATGAAGGGCGCGCAACCGGCTTTCCTCCGCTCGTTCCCGGGCAGGCGGAGACCCAGGCCTTCAGGACTGGATGCCCGCCTCCGCGGGCATGAGCGGATTATGTGGCAGCTGCACGGATTCAACTGAATGGACGCGCTTCCGCAATTCGATCTCATCCGTCCGAAAACACTCGACGAGGCGCTGAAGGCGCGCGCCGCCCATCCCGATGCGAAGCCGCTCGGTGGCGGCACCGATCTGACCGTCAACATCCGCCGCGGCATCGTTGCGCCGGCGATGCTGATCGAGATGAACGATGTCGCCGAGTTGCGCACGATCCAGGCCGATGCAAACGGCATCGAAGTGGGCGCATCGGTGACGCTCGCCGAATTGTCGGCGCACCCGGCCGTGCGCGCGCATTATCCGATGATCGCGGAGGCCGCGCACCAGATCGCGGGCCCGACCCATCGCATCATGGGCACGGTCGGCGGCAATCTCTGTCTCGATACGCGCTGCATCTATTACAATCAGAGCGAATGGTGGCGCGACGCCAACAATCACTGCCTCAAGACCACCGGGACCATGTGTCATGTCGCGCCGAAGAGCCGCGGCGTGTGCTTTGCCACTTTCAGCGGCGATCTCGCGCCGGCCTTTCTCACGCTCGGCGCCGAGGTCGATCTCGCCGGCCCGCAGGGCCGCCGCACCCTGCCGCTCAATTCCATCTATATCGGCTTTGCGCGGCAGGACGTGCCGGTCACCGAGACGCAAGGCGACGGCAAGTTCTTTCTGGCGCTGCGGCGCGGCGAGATCGTCACCGCCGTGCGCGCAACGAATACACCCGGCCTGCGCTCGGCCTATGACAAGATCCGCATCCGCCGGTCGATCGAATATCCAGTGGCGGGCGTCGCGGTGGCGCTCAAGCGCGAGGGCGACGTGCTCACCGATCTGCGCGTTGCGTTCACCGGGACCAATCCGCGGCCGGTGCTGCTGACCGGAACGCAGGACCTGTGCGGCAAGCCACTCGATGAGGCGTTTTACAAAGACCTCGACGATCTCGTGCGCGACCAGGTGATGGCGATGAAGACGACCTTCACACCGGGCCATTATCGCCGTCGGGTCGCCTCGGTCCTCGCCCGCCGGCTGGTGACGAAACTGTTCGAGCAGCCCTAGAGCACATTCAGCTTCACAGAAGCAGCCGCTCTCTCCAGCTGTCATCGCCCGCGAAAGCGGGCGATCCAGTCAACACAACGGCTTCAAAAGTTTGCTTATGCCTCGCCTTCGCGGGCATGACAGAAGAATGGACGACGCGTTTCCGACCTGGACCGAAATCGCTCGTCATCTTGCAAGCCGGCGCAGCCACGCCATGGCGCGTTGCGCCCAGGGCTTCTCATCCTCGTCCGCAAGCTGCAGACCGACCGTCAGCACCTGTCCATCCTTCACGCGATGCACGACGAGCACGACCTCGCCAAGGCGCTGCTTGTCGCCCGACTGCGGAACACGACCAAGCCGCTCGCCGAACAGGTCTGCCACCGTAATCAGCTGCTGCGCAGGCTCGACCGAGATGCCGTAGATCTCCGCGATAGAGCCAAGCGTCGTGTCGCCGCCGATGAAGAAGTCGCCCATGAGCTCCGGATCGGGAGACGATGGCGGCGGCAGGTTGGCGAAGAAGCGATCGAGTGACGACGCCTTTTCCTGCGGCGCGAGAAGATAGACATGATCTCCCTCATGCAGGCCGCGCGCTTCTTCCGGCGTCATCACCTTCTCGTCGCGAACCACCAGCGCGATCTTCGCCCATGACGGGATGATGCCCCCGCGCAGATACGGGCTGCCCGACGTCACCGGATAGCCGACCAGTTCCTGCGCGCGCTGACCGGGCAGATCGAGCTCGATGCGGGCCTGGAATGCGTCGGGACGTTTTTTCGCGATCCGCAGCCAGCGCGCAGCCGGCGCGATGGTCCAGCCCTGCACCAGCAGCGACACGATCACGACGATAAAGCCGACGTCGAAATAGACCTGGGAATTCTTCAGTCCGACCAGAAGCGGCATCGAGGCGAGAAAGAAGCCGACCGCGCCGCGCAGGCCGACCCATGAGATGAACAGCTTCTCCCGCACGGAGAAACGGTACGGCAGCAGCGACACAAAGACGCCGACCGGACGCGCCACGAGCATCAGGACGACTGCGATCCCGATCGCAGGCAACAATTGACCGGGAAAGCGCTCGGGCCAGGCCAGCAATCCGAACAGCACGAACATCGCGATCTGTGCGAGCCAGGTTGCGGCATCCAGAAAGGTGCCGATTGCCGTGCGCGCCCGCATCACGCGGTTGCCGACGATGAGGCCGGCCAGATGGACGGCCAGAAATCCGGACGCATGGATCGACTGGCAGAGCCCGAAGGTCACGATCGCGCCGGTGGCCACAAAAGGCGCGTGAAGGCCCTGTGGCAATTCCACGCGATTGAGCGTCGCGACGATGGCGATGCCGCCGAGAACGCCGATCATCGTGCCGAGCGCCGCTTCGCGCACCAGCACGAGAAGGATTTCCAGCGCCGGCTTTTGCCCCTGCAGCAGGATTTCCACCAGCACGATGGTGAGAAAGACCGCGAACGGATCGTTGGTGCCGGATTCGACTTCGATGGTTGCCGCCACGCGCGGACGCAGCCGCAATCCGCGTGCATGCATCAGGAAGAACACGGCCGCCGCGTCGGTCGAGGCGACCGCGGCGCCCATCAGCAATCCTTCGAGCCAGCTCAGGTTGAAGAGATAGACCGCCGCGGGCGCGACGATGCCGGAGGTGATGAGCACACCGAGGGTAGCGAGCGTGCCGGCCGGCGCGAGCACATTCTGGAAGGTTGCAAATTTGGTTCGCAGACCGCCGTCAAACAGGATCAGGGCAAGCGCGATCGAGCCCACCATGAAGGCCAGCCGCACATCCTCGAACTGGATGCCGCCCGGCCCGGATTCGCCGGCCAGCATGCCGACGACGATGAAGATGAGCAGCAGCGGGGCGCCGAAGCGGAGCGCGACAAGGCTCGACAGGATGCCGGCCATCGCCAGCAGAGCCCCCAGCAGGATAGCGATATTGATGCCGTCGAGTGCGCTCATGGGCCTCCAGGTGAGAGGCACATAGGAGGGCGCGCGCGTCGCCCGCGCAACAAAAAATCGTGGACGCGTCGCCGATTTTCTTCGACCGGCCGGCCGTACGGCGGTTCGATCAGGCGAGCTGAGGCGACGGCTCGACGCTCTCGAGGATCGGGCCGTCGAAATCGGCCCCGGCTTCCGCGGAGAGCTTCGGAAGCCCGGCGATCATGGCCTTGGCGATTTCGTGCTCGCCCATGATCACCTCGGTCGCCCCGTTCTTCATGAGATAGGCGGTCTCCTCTTCCGAATGCGACCGGGCGATGATCTTCAGCGACGGATTGGTCTTGCGCCCGAACTGCACCGCGAAGCCGCCCTCGAACGCGTCCGGCACGGCGACGAGGAGGCAGCGCGCCGCAGCGAGGTTCGTGGCGGCCAGCACTTCCTTTTCCAGAGTGTTGCCGCGGATCGTCGCGACGCCGTCCGCCTTGAGGCGCGCCAGCGCGTTGCCGTCGGTATCGACCACCAGCAGCGGAAAGCCCATTTCGATCACACGGGGCGCGACGAACCGGCCCACCCGGCCATAGCCGATCAGCACCACATGATCGGTGAGCGTCGTCTGCGGGATCGGTTCTCGCGCGGCGCGCTTGCGGGTCTCCGGCTCCTCCTTGGGCTTCTTCTTCTCCTTGGCGAGATAGCGATCCAGCATCGCAAAGAAGATGGGGTTGAGCAGGATCGACAGGATGGCGCCCGCGAGGATCAGGTCGCGCGCACTCTGCGGCAGCAGCGCCAATGACACGCCAAGTCCAGCGAGGATGAAGGAAAATTCGCCGATCTGCGCCAGACTCGCCGAAATGGTGACCGCGGTCGACGGCGGGTAGCGGAACAGCCGCACGATGAAATAGGCCGCGACCGATTTGCCGAGCACGATGATCAGCAGCGTCGCCAGTACCGGCAGCGGCTGGCGCCACAGGATCGCGGGGTCGACGAGCATGCCGACCGAGACGAAGAACAGCACCGCGAAGGCGTCGCGCAGCGGCAGCGTCTCCTGCGCCGCCCGCTGCGACAATTCGGATTCGGCGAGAATCATGCCGGCGAAGAAGGCCCCGAGCGCGAAGGAGACATCGAACAGCACCGCCGAGCCGAACGCGACTCCGAGCGCGATGGCGAGGACGGCGAGCCGGAAGAGTTCGCGGGAGCCGGTATGGGCGATCCAGTGCATGATCCACGGAATTACCCGCCGGCCGATAATGAGCATCACGAACACGAAGGCAGACACCTTGGCGAGGGTGATCCCGAGCGGCCACAGCAGCTCGTTCAGGCCAAGTTCTCCGTTCGATCCGCTCTTGAGCGTGTCGGCGAGCACCGGCAGCAGCACCAGAGCCAGCACCATCGCGATGTCTTCGACGATCAGCCACCCGACCGCGATTCGGCCCCGCTCGGTCTCGACCAGCCGCCGCTCCTGCAGGGCGCGCAGCAGCACCACGGTGGAGGCGACCGACAACGCGAGGCCGAACACGAGGCCGGCCGCCACCGGCCAGCCGAGCAGGTAGGCGAGCCCCATTCCGAGCAGAGTCGCGACCGCGATCTGCGCGATCGCGCCGGGGATCGCGATCCCCTTCACCTTCAGAAGTTCATCAAGCGAGAAATGCAGACCGACGCCGAACATCAGCAGAATGACGCCAATTTCTGCGAGCTGGTCTGCGATCTTCTGGTCGGCGACGTAGCCGGGCGTGAAGGGTCCGATGACAATCCCGGCGAGAAGGTAGCCAACCAGTGGGGAAATACGCAGGCGCTGGGCCAGTGCGCCGAGGCCAAAGGCAAGAACCAGGCCCATGACCAGGGTGGAAATCAGCGGCGTATCATGATGCATCCGCTTTTCTTAACCGCTCGACCGCCGACGACACAATGCGACGATCCGCCATCGGCGCACATGCGCCTGCGGCCCTGTTGTTTGAGACGCGGGCGCGTCTTGAGCGCGGATCGCCTGTCCCGGCCATGAAGCGGCGGGAGGCGCCAGGGCGTTTGCGAACGCCCCTGGCCGAGCCTTGCGATCGGCCCGGCCGCGCGCCTCAGAACATGAACCGGTGCACACGGCTCATCTCCGGAGGCGCGCGAGCCCTTGGCGCAAGGGCTCGACGCCTCCCGGCGCTTCACATCCGGCGTCTATCGGAAAATAGGAATAAAGTCAAGACAGGAAGCCATCGGGGCGATGCATCCGGAGCGCCGCCGGGGGCGCTCCGGGACGAGTCAGCCGAGACTAGAACGCGACCTTGTCGCCGCCCTTGAGCGAGAGGATCTCGCGAGCGTCATCCGGCGTCGCGATTTCGAGGCCGAGGCCTTCCAGGATCTTGCGGACCTGCGTCACCTGCTCGGCATTGCTTTTCGCGAGCTGGCCGGGTCCGACCCAGAGCGAGTCCTCGAGGCCGACGCGGACATTGCCGCCCATCGCCGCTGCGATCGCAGCGACCCGCATCTGGTTCGCGCCGGCGCCCAGCACCGACCAGTGGTAATTGTCGCCCAGAAGGCGGTCGGCGGTGCGGCGCATCTGCAGCACGTCCTCCGGATGCGCGCCGATGCCGCCGAGAATGCCGAACACCGATTGCACGAAGATCGGCGGCTTGATCACGCCGCGGTCGAGGAAATGCTTCAGCGTGTAGAGATGGCCGATGTCGTAGCACTCGACCTCGAAGCGGGTGCCGTTCTCGGCGCAGGTGGTGAGAATGTATTCGATGTCCGCGAAGGTGTTCTTGAACATGCCCTTGCGCGATCCTTCGAGATACGGCTCCTCCCAGTCGTGCTTGAACTTGCCCTTGTAGCGCGGGATCATCGGGTACAGCCCGAAATTCATCGTGCCCATGTTGAGCGAGGCGACCTCCGGCTTGAAGGTCGCGGCGGGACGCACGCGCTCCTCGATTGCCATGGTCGGCGCGCCGCCGGTGGTGATGTTCACCACCACATTGGAGCGCTGCTTGATCACCTTCAGGAACGGGGCGAAGGCCTCCGGAGTCTGGTCCGGCCGTCCGTCCTGCGGATTGCGCGCATGCAGATGAACGATGGCTGCGCCGGCCTCGGCCGCGCCGATGGCGGCATCGGCGATCTCCTCGGCCGTGACCGGGAGATGCGGAGACATCGACGGCGTGTGGATCGAGCCGGTGACAGCACAGGTAATAATGACTTTACGGCCTTTCGCCATGGTTCCTTCCCCGGGACTTTGTCTGCAACGATGGGCCGGGATTGAGCGCATCGCGTCGCGCTTTCGTCAAGCATCAAGCCGCGTGCAGGCGCTCCAGCAATCGCGCAACATCGCCCGTATTGTGGTACAGGCCGAACCCGACGCGCAGCCGCGTGTCTCGCACATCCACGACGATGTTGGCGGCCTTGAGCCGCGCTTGCCATTGCGCCGCATCCGGATGCTCGAAGGTGAGGAAATTGCCGCGCGACTTCTCATGGGCCGCGACGACCAGATTCGCCGGATCGAACAGGCCGACGGGGCGCTCCGAAATGCCGGCGATGAATATCTCCTGCAGCTCCATCGCATGGGCGTGAATCGCAGCGGCGTCGAGACCAAGCCGCGCCATCCAGTCCAGCGCAGCACGCATGCGATAGAGGCCGCTCGGGTCGAAGGTCGCGCCCATGAAGCGCTGGCCGTCGGTCGCGTAGCGCACGCGATCCTGCGGGCCCTGTAAGGTTGCGAAGCTTGCATACCAGCCGGTGTTGCGCGGTCGCGGCGCGAATCCGGGCGGGCAATGCATGAAGCAGGCGCCCTCGCCCGCCATCGCATATTTGTAGCCGCCGGCGAGGTAGAAGGCGCGATCCGCGATGCGGGACAGGTCGACAGGGATCGCGAGAAAGGCGTGATAGCCGTCGATCACCGTGAGGCGGCCGGGCGCGGCCACCGCATCGACCAGCGCATCGAGATCGGGCAGCGCGTAGCCCGAGTTGAAGAACACATGGCTGACGAACACCATGTCGGGCGCATGCGCCTTCACCGCCGCGATGAGCCGCGCCGGCAATGTGGCCAACGGCTCGGCCGCCACGATGACGAGTTCTATCAGCCTGTCCTCGGCGAGCCGCTCGGTTTGCCGCTTGAAGGAATGAAACTCGCTGTCGGTGGTGACGATCACCGGCGTGCGATCGAGCGGCAGCGCCGAGATCAGCCGGTTGACAAATTCATGGGTGTTGCCCGCCGAGACAAGCGTCGCCGGATCGGGCAAACGCAAATGCCACGCGACGCTGCGGGCGACAGCGGGCCAGACCTCGCCCAGCACATGCGACCATTTTTCGTCGACGAGCCGCGCGGCATCGTCCCAGACCTGAAGCTGTGCGGCGCGCGTCGCATCCGGCCAATAGGCATGGCTGTGCGCGGCAAAGTGCAGCCGGTCGGGATCGGCATTGCGAAAGCGCGAGAATTCGGCAGTCAGGTCGAGCGGCATGGCAACTGCAATCTCTATGTCGTCACTTCGGGCCGCCGGGGCAGCGGCGCATCCTTAACGCTTCGCATGTCGCCCGGAATGGCGAATTACATCATGCGCCCAGGGATTCCGGCTTTCGCGGGATTAAGCGGACGGTTACGTTGGTCGAAGGAATGGACCAAATTTCGACGCGAACCGCAAACTGAAGAAAGTCAGTCCCGTGGCCACAAATGACAATCCGCCGCCAAGCCGGATCGGCGACGACATCCATGTCGATCTTGCCGGCCGGATGACCTACGGCGACTATCTGCAGCTCGACACGCTTCTCGCCGCCAAGAAGCCGCTGACCGACAAGCACGACGAGCACCTGTTCATTGCCATCCATCACGTCCAGGAAATCTGGCTGAACCTGATGGCGCACGAGCTCGACACCGCGATCGATTTCGTGCTGCGCGATCAGCTTCCGCCCTCGTTCAAGTCCACGGCGCGGATGACGCGCATCCTCGAACAGATGATCAATGCCTGGAACGTGTTGTCGACGATGACGCCGTCCGATTATCTGGAGTTCCGCAGCGCGCTCGGTCAGTCGTCGGGCTTCCAGTCCTTCCAGTACCGGATGGTCGAATTCAGGCTCGGCGCCAAGGACCCCAAGATGCTGCTGCCGCATCGGCATAACAGCGTCAATTACGAGAAGTTGAAGGCGGCGCTGGAAGCTCCCAGTCTCTACGATGCATCGCTGATGTTGCTGCGCCGCCGCGGCTTCGACATCCCCGAGTCCGTCATCGCGCGCGACTTCGCCGTCCGGCACGTCTTCAGCGAAGCGGTGCGCGACGCGTGGCTCGCGGTCTATCGCGACTCACGGAAATATTTCGATCTCTATGAACTCGCCGAGGAACTCGTCGACCTGGAAGACTGGTTCCAGCAATGGCGCTTCCGCCACATGAAGACGGTCGAGCGCATCATTGGCTACAAGCGCGGCACCGGCGGCTCGAGCGGCGTGGCCTTCCTTAGATCCGCGCTCGATCATTCGTTCTTTCCCGAATTATGGGCAGTGCGAACCGAGCTGTGAGATCCTGCCGGCGGCCGTTAGGCGATTGTTGACCATAACGACGGGTTTCCGTCCGTCCCTTAAGTCGCCGCAAAGTGATCGTTGTTCTGATGCCCGCGGGATTGAGTGGGGTGGCGTATGCGTTTGCGTGCTGGAGTGTTGGCGGGCCGGTCGGGCTTGCGGCGCACGGCTGCGCTCGCGTTGTGCGCGATGCTGGTCACCGCCTGCGCCTCGGTGTCCCGCATTCCCTATACCCAGCAGGAACAGGAAGCCGCCATCGTCCCCGGCATCCCGGAAGCGCGCGTCTTCGCCGATGACCCGTCCATCGCGCGGCGTCCGCTGATCGATCCGCGCGCACGCGAGACGCCCGTTATCCTCGCCCTGTCCGGCGGCGGCGCGGACGGCGCGTTCGGCGCAGGGCTTCTCAATGGCTGGACGGAGCGCGGAGACCGGCCGAAATTCACCGTCGTCACCGGAGCCAGCGCGGGCGCCCTGATCGCACCTTTCGCCTTTCTCGGCTCACAATACGACAGCGTGCTCGCCGAGGTGTTTTCCAGCGGCGCGTTCGAAGGCTTCCTGAAATTTCAGGGCCTCCGCGGCCTGTTCGGGACCAGCCTGTTCGAGGCCGGACCCTTGCGGCAACTCATCGCCAAGCACGTAACCCCCGATATCATCGAGGCGGTGGCGCGCGAGTATCGCGCCGGACGCAGGCTCTACATCGTCAGCACGCAGCTCGACGCGCAGCGCACCGCGATCTGGGACATGGGCGCCATCGCGTCGAGCCGCGATCCACGGGCGCCGGAACTGTTCCGGCAGGTGATCGAAGCGTCCGCGAGCATTCCGGGAATCTTTTCGCCGGTGCTGATCGACGTCGAAGCGCATGGCAAACGTTTCCAGGAAATGCATGTCGATGGCGGCATCATCACCAATCTCCTTCTGGTGCCGGAGGCCATGCTGGTGGCCAACCGGCCGATCGTGCCGTCCGGGGTGCGCCCGCGCATCTATGTCATCCTGAACAGCAAGCTCGGCCCCTATTTCGACGTCGTGCCGGCCAACACGGTGCGCGTCGCGATCAGGTCGTTCGAGACATCGGTGCGCGCGAACACACGCAATACGCTGCTCGCCTCCTACGAATTCATCCGCCGCCGAAACTGGACGATGACGCTCGCCGCAATTGACGAAGCCTATCCGTCGCAGACCTCAGCGGGCTTCGACACCGCCTACATGAAGGGGTTGTTCGATTTCGGCGTGGAACAGGGCCGCACCGGCGCGGCGTGGCGGCGCGGTCCCGGCTCGGATACGCCGCCGGTCGCGCGCAACCCGCGCATAGCGGCGCAGTGATGGCGTGGTCCTCACCTCTCCCGCCTGCCGGGTGAGGTCGAGAGCGTGCCCCAGGTGATCCGTTCGTCCCCGCGAAAGCGGGGACCCGGAGTAAGGAAGACTGGATTCCCGCTTACGCGGGAATGAACGGAGTGTGTTACTTCCTCACGGCGGCGAGGAAATCGAAGTCGCAGCCTTCGTCCGCCTGCTGCACATGCTCGCGATAGAGCTTCGCGTAGCCGCGCTGCGCCTCCGCCGGCACCGGCGGCGCTGTCCAGGTCCTGCGCCGCGCGTCCAGCTCGGCATCGCTGACCAGCAGTTCGAGGCTGCGGTTTGCCACATCGAGCCTGATCCGATCGCCGGTCTTCACCAGAGCGAGCGGCCCTCCGACCGCCGATTCCGGCGCGACATGCAGCACGATGGTGCCGAAGGCGGTGCCGCTCATGCGCGCATCGGAAATGCGCACCATATCCTTCACGCCCTTCTGCGCGAGCTTCTTCGGGATCGGGATGTACCCCGCCTCGGGCATGCCGGGCGCGCCGACGGGCCCGGCATTGCGCATCACGATCACGTCGTCCTCGGCAATGTCGAGCGCCGGATCGTCGATCCGCGTCGTCATGTCCTCGACCGAATCGAACACCACCGCGCGGCCTTCATGCTGCATCAGCTTGGGTGACGCCGCGGCCTGCTTGATGACCGCGCCGCGCGGCGCAAGATTGCCCCGCAGGATGGCCATGCCGCCCTCTTTCTTCAGCGGTGCATTGCGCGGCTTGATCACCGTCTGGCCCGGGACGTCCTCGAAATCCCTGATGGCGTCGCCGAGCGTGCCGCCCATCACGTGCTTCGCGTCGAGCTTCAGCAGGTCTTTCAGTTCCTGCATCAGCCGCGGCACGCCGCCGGCGTAATGAAAATGCTCCATGTAATGATCGCCGGACGGCTTCAGGTCGACCAGCACCGGCGTCTTCCTGCCGATCTCGTCATACTCTTCGAGCGTCAGCGGCGTGTTCGTGCGGCCGGCGATCGCCGAGAGATGCACGACGCCATTGGTCGAGCCGCCGATCGCCTGCAGCATCACGATGGCGTTGTGGAGTGCGTCCTTCGTGATGATGTCTGACGGCTTCGGCCCCCCGCTCTTCGCGAGCGCTGCGGCCTGCTTGCCGGTGGCTTCCGCGATGCGCACGCGATCGGCATGCGTCGCGGGTATCGTTGCCGCGCCGGGCAGCGTCATGCCCATCGCCTCCATCATGCAGGCGATGGTCGAGGCGGTGCCCATCACGCCGCAGGTGCCGACCGATGGCACGAGGCGCGCATTGGCAACCTCGATGTCTTCCGCCGACATGCGGCCGCCGCGGAATTCACCCCACAGCCGGCGGCAATCGGTGCAGGCGCCGAGCACCTCGCCCTTGAAATGGCCGACCAGCATCGGCCCGACCGGCAGCACGATGGTCGGACGGTCGGCGCTCACTGCGGCCATCACCTGCGCCGGCGTGGTCTTGTCGCAGCCGCCGATCAGCACCACCGCATCCACCGGCAGCGCGCGCATCATTTCCTCGGTGTCCATTGCCATCAGATTGCGCAGGAACATCGAGGTGGGATAGGCGAAGCTTTCGTGGATCGAGACCGTCGGAAATTCCATCGGCATCGCGCCCGCGAGCATCGCGCCGCGCTTCACCGCCTCGATCAGTTGCGGCACGTTGCCGTGGCAGGGATTGAAATCGGAATAGGTGTTAGTGATGCCGATGATCGGACGATCCAGCGCATCGTCCGAATAGCCCATGGCCTTGATGAAGGCCTTGCGCAGGAACAGCGAGAAATCCTTGTCGCCGTAGCTGGTCAGGCCCTTGCGCATTCCCGCGGTCACGGCAGCACTCCCTCTTCTGCCGTTCGCCCCCGCGAAAGCGGCGACCCAGTGTCACGCAATCTGGAGTCCCGCTTGCGCGGGAATGAGCGGCGGATGGGCCTGTGTAGGAACTAAGCCGTGGCGGCGCAATCCTCTTGGCGGGGCACTATTGCAAGACAATTCCGCCCCTTTTCACAGTGTCGGACCACAACTCCGCTTCGGCCCTGAGTCCTGCCGCCCATTGCTCGGGACTTTGTTTCGGGATGCCGAGCCCGAGTGCCTTGTAGCGCGCGATTACGTTCGGCTCCTTGAGCGCCGCCTGCACCGCCTCGCGGATTTTCCTGACGACCGGTTCCGGCGTTCCGGCCGGTGCCGCCATGCCCCACCAGTTCGCACCGGTGAATCCCGGCAGCCCGCTCTCGGCCAGCGTCGGCGTATCCGGCAATTCGGGCAGCCGCTCGTCGCTCGCCACCGCAAGCGCCGTCAGCTTGCCGTCCTTCAGATGGCCGATGCCCGCCGCGTAACCCACGGTGAAGAGCTGGATGTCGTTTTGCAGCAGCGCCATCACGCCCTGCGGCGAACCGCGGAACGGAATGTGCTGCATGTCGAGACCCTTGGTCTGCTTCACGCGCTCGAGCAGCATGTGATTGACGGTGCCCGCAGCGGGCGAGCCGAAATTGACCTTCGCCGGATTGGCCTTCACGTAATCGATGAAAGCCGCGAAGTCCTTGGCCGGGATTGTCGGATTGGAGAACAGCACCAGCGGCACATCCGCGAGCTTCGCTACCGGCGCCAGCGCCGTCAGCGGGTCGATCGGCATCTTCATGGTGTATTGATTGATGACGAAATTGTTGGTCGCCGTCACCACTAGCGTGTAGCCATCCGGCGGCGATTTCGCGACTTCGATGGTGCCGATATTGCCCGCCGCGCCGGGCTTCGCCTCGATGATGAGCTTCTGCCCCAGCATCTCCTCCATCTTCGGCGCCAGCAGTCGCATGATGCCGTCGGAGACGCCGCCCGCCGTATAGGTGAGCACAACCCGGATCGGCTTGTCCGGATAATCCTGCGCATGTCCCGAAGGCGCAGACAGCAACAACAGCAAGCCGGCAGCAGCAAGACGGACGAACCCGATACGACGCATGACCCCTCTCCAATCGTCTCAGTTCATTTTCGACACTACGCCAGTCGTCATCTCCCGGATTTTTCTTCTTCCCCGGCTTGTTGGAATATCCTCTTCCCGACTTCAGAATTTCGGGAACAATTGCTGATCGGCGAGCCAGCGCGACATCTGCAGCCGCTTCTTGCGCGAGCCCGACAGAAAAGCCTGATGCTCCTTCTTGTTGGGCCAGACGTGATCGGGTGTGACCGCCATACGGACCAGGATGTCGTCCTTGGTCACGTTGAACACCATCAGATCCTGTGCAAGCGACAACGGACCCTGCCAGCCGAGCCTCACGTCGCGCTCCATCTCGGCTGCGGTGTCGAAATCGTTGAAGAAATGATAGATGACGGCGTGCCGCGGATTGGTCCTTGCGAAGACATGCCCGACTTCGGACGGCGCGGTATGGGCAATGGTGCCGATGCCTTTCGCCATCCGCTCGTCGTAACCCGACCGCTCCATGAGCTGCGACACCGTGTTGAAAGCCTCATGCACCATGAGGTCGGCGCCCTGCGCATTCTCGACAAAGAATGTGCTTGGCGTGGTGTCGCCGGAAAACACGAAGCACAGGCCGTTCCATTCCAGCCGCAGACTCACCGGCCCGTCATAGATATGGATCGCCGGGAAGCTCTTGATGACGACGCCGTTCTTTTCGTAGATCACGCCGGTCTTTGCGAAATCGAATTCGTGCACTTCGACCTCGGCGCCGGCATCCGGCAACAGACCGAGCCGGGTATCGGTGTCCCACGCGAAGGATTCGACCTGCTTCTCGACGAAGTGCTTCATTCCGTATTTCGGCTCCGGGCCGGACGGGCCGTACATGACGAGCGGCTTCGAACGCCCGCCGGCCCAGCTTCCGATCCAGACCTGCGCGAAATCCCCGACATGGTCGGCATGAAGATGCGTCGCGAAATAGGCGGTGATGTCCTGATGCGGAATTTCGAGCGCGGTGAAATTCACCTGTGAGCCCGAGCCGAAATCCCAGATGAACTTGTCGCCGTTGCCGAGCTCGATCAGCCACGAGGTGTTCGCCTGCGCCTTGCGCACGAACGGACGGCCGGTGCCGAGCGCGATGATGCGCATCTCGTCGGGCGCAAGCTCCTCGGTATTCGGGAAATAGTAATCGCGCTTCGCACTCATGGTCATGCACCTGTCATGAAATGTCATCCAGATCGATTTCCGCCGCCATCGCACGCGTATTCGCCTTGATGCGCCGCAGAAGCCGCATCAGCGTCTCGAATTCCGGCTGCGTGATCCCCTTGTAGACTTCGCGGTAATGCTGCCGCGCCAGCGCCCGCGCCGCCTCGAAGGTCTGCCGTCCTTTCGCCGAGAGACTGACCGACAGCGCACGGCGATCGTCGGGAAGCGGCTCGCGTACCACCAGGCCATCGCGGGCCATGTCGTCGAGCAGCCGGCCGAGACTCGAGCGGTCGAGCACGGTGAGTTGCGCAAGCTCTCCGATCGTCTGCCCGTCCTTGTGGCGGAGCGCCGACAAGGCGCGCCACATCGGCACCGACACGCCGATCTCGCGCAGCGTGCGCGCGAGGTTGAGCTGGTTCTGCCGCTGGATCGCGGCAAAGTAATGCATCGGATAATCGGTGATGCGGTAGGGCTTTTCGACGGCGCGGCGCGATGTTGCGCGGGCGGCTGCATTGCCACGCCTCCGGACGACGGCCGGAGCCGCTGACCGCTCAGGAGCCGGCATCTTCGGTCTCTTGGCCATGCCAGGATACGATACTTGTATAATACTTCGCAGACAATAGCGTGCGCAGGGATCGCGCGGTCTAGCCTCCTGATCGCCCTGTCACGTCCCGTCCTTCTCGGCCGCGACCGCGTTCACAGCGAGACCGGGATTCATCGCGATGGTGTCGGCCGCCTGGTGCAGGCAATCCAGCAAGCGGCGTGCCGCATTCGACAGATCAGGTCCGCGCATGCGCACCACCGAGAGCGCCGCAGCCGTCCGCGGCATCTCGACAGGCACGCGCCGCAACAGGCCGAGCGCTTCGAAATAGGCGGTGATGTCCTCCGACAAGACCCACAGCATGTCGCGTGCATTCATCAGGCTGACATTGGTCTGGATCGACGACGACTCGATCATGCAGCGCGACGGCCGGCGCTTCACGCGGCGGAAGATCCGCTCGATGCCGGCCCGCATCGGCGTGCCCTCCTGCGGCAGGATCCAGTCCTGCTCGACAAGCTTCGACCAGGACACCGCGTTGCTCCGCGCCAGCGGATGCTGAGGTCCGGCGACAATCAGGATGGCCGGATCGTAAAGCTCGTCCATCGCAAAATCGCGATCGACCAACGCGGGTTCGACGCGGCCGACCACGAGATCGAGGCGGCCATCGCGCAGCATCGCGAAATGCTCCTCCATCGCGCCCTCGCGCATCGTGACCACGATGTCGGGCGCCTGATCGAGCAGAAGCTGCAACGCGCGCGGCATCAGCACATAACAGGCGCCGATGCCGGCCCCGACCGCCACCGTGCCGGAGAGGCCGCTTTCGATCGCCTCGATCTCGGCCTGCGCGCGATCGAGATTGCCAACAAGGTTCGCGGCATGCCGGATCAGCGCGCGGCCGGCCGGCGTCGGCCGCAGCGACCGGCCGGCCTTCTCGAACAATTCGACCGCAAGATCCTGACTGAGCGTGCCGAGCAGCTTCGACGCCGCCGGCTGCGACAGCCGCACCTCGCGCGCCGCCGCACTGAGCGTCGGCGCATGCTCCAGCGCGGCGAGCAATTCCAGTTGGCGCAGCCGCACCCGGCGGCGCAGGCTCTGGCCGGATATCCGGGAATAGGGGCGCTTGGAGGACCGTTTCGACATATGTCAACTATGATATGAATTCACGCCGATTATTCATTTGATTGAACAGCATCCATTTTTCAGAATTGCTCCAATTTCCTGCCGGCGAAAGCAGTTAAAGTCCGGGTCTTCGATGGATTCTTCACCCTCCTTTGCCCGTCCCGGACTGAAAATGAAGCAACCTGCCCCGTTTATCGAACGCTTTGGCCTCTGGACTCCCGAGCAGAAGCGGCAGGCCCGCGCGCTGAAAGCGCTCTGCGCCAAGCACAAGCTCAAGCTGATCCGCCTCGTCTGGTCCGACACGCACGGGCACGCCCGCACCAAGGAAGTGACGATCCCGGCTTTCCTGTCGACGCTGACGAACGGCTACAACATCAATGTCGCGACCACGACGCTCGACGCCTCCGGCGCGCGCACCTTCGCCTCGTTCACGCCGGGCGGCGGCATGGGCCTTGAGGAAATGACCGGGTCGCCGAACCTGACCATCGTGCCGGACCCAGCGACATTCCGCGTGCTGCCCTGGGCGCCGGGTCTCGGCTGGGTGATCTGCGACGAATATTTCAATACCGGCATCCCGTTTCACTTCTCGCCGCGCCAGCTCCTGAAGAAGCAGCTCGCGCGACTGAAGCAGCAGAAGTTCGGCCTGACCGTCGGCCTTGAAGTGGAATGGTATCTCCTGCGCCTCGCCGGCGATCCGATCCTGCCGGAAAACACCAACGCCATCGGACTGAAGGGCAAGCCGGTTCGCACCTTCCCGGTCGAAACCGGCTATTCGTATCACTCCGAGTCCAATTTCGACATCATGCAGCCGGTGCTGACCGCGTTGTGCGAGCATTTCGAAGCGATGGACCTGCCGCTGCGTTCGATCGAAAACGAATGGGGACCGGGCCAGCTCGAATGCACCTTTGCGCCGCGGGATGCACTGACCACCGCCGACAACCTGATCCTGTTCCGCAGCGCCACGCGCCAGATCACGCGCCGCATGGGCTATCTTGCAAGCTTCATGGCGCGGCCGGGCCTTGCCGGCTTCTGCGCCAGCGGCTGGCATCTGCATCAATCGCTCAGCGACGCGAGCGGTAAGAAGAACCTGTTCACGCCGAACGGACAGGGCGACCCATTATCGCCCGTCGGCATGCATTATCTCGCCGGACTGCTCGCGAATGCGCAGGCCACGACGCCGTTCACCACGCCGACCATCAACGGCTATCGCCGCTACAAGCCGAACTCCCTCGCGCCCGATCGCGCCACCTGGGCGTATGACCATCGCGGCGTGATGGCGCGCGTGCTTGGCGCGCCGTTCGATCCGGCGACGCGGATCGAAAACCGCATCGGAGAACCGTCCGCCAATCCGTATCTCTACATCGCCGCGCAGATCGTGTCCGGTCTCGACGGCATCGCGAGCAAGCGCGAGCCGGGGCCGCAGGAGCTGAATCCGTACAACTCGGACTATCCGCTGCTGCCGAAGACGCTGCCGGATGCGCTCAAGGC